>CAYRXM010000003.1:0-92879 GCA_964428175.1 uncultured Anaerolineae bacterium | reverse complement strand
GATCAAAGCATTGTGGCTCACGAGAAAGGAATATCGCATTATGGATGACGCTCTTGCGCAGCATCGAATAACAGCAGTGCGCATTAGGCTAAAGCCTCCATTCCGGCACGCTCCCGGATCATAGTGAAAATTGCTGATTTGGCCCTTTGCGCGTTGTATGTTACAATTCATGCGTTGACCTGATCGGAACATCGATCCAGTTCAATATACAATATCATATTTTTATTCAAAGGAGAATAAAATGACTCAAGGGATGAACCCCTTCAAGATTGCACAGCAGCAGCTGGCGATGGCTGCCGAGGTGATGGACCTCGACGAGGCCACCCACGAACTCTTGCGCTGGCCGATGCGCGAGTTTCACGTCCGTATTCCGGTGCACATGGATGATGGACACACCCGCATCTTTGAGGGTTTTCGCGTCCAGTACAACGGCGCGCTCGGCCCAACCAAAGGCGGCCTGCGCTTCCACCCCAACGAGACCTTTGACACCGTCCGCGCCCTCGCTGCCTGGATGACCTGGAAATGCGCCGTGGTCGACATTCCACTGGGCGGCGGCAAGGGCGGCGTGGTCTGCACCCCCAAAGAAATGTCACCCGGCGAAATGGAACGCCTGAGCCGTGGCTACATCCGCGCCATCGGGCATTACATCAGCCCAGAAATCGATGTCCCCGCGCCCGACGTGTACACCAACCCCCAGGTAATGGCCTGGATGCTCGATGAATACGAGACCATCACCGGCAGCCATGCCCCCGGCGTAATCACCGGCAAGCCCATCCCGCTGGGCGGCTCTCAAGGACGCGGCAACGCCACCGGTCAGGGCGTGATCATTACCATCCGCGAAGCGCTCAAGGCGCTGGGGCTGGATGCGCACCAGGTCACGGCCTCGATTCAAGGGTTCGGCAACGTGGGCCACGTCGCGGCCATCACCCTGGTCGAGCAGTTGGGCGGAACCGTGACACACGTGAGCTGCTGGGATCACCTCGATCAGGTCGCCTATACCTATCACAAGCCGGACGGCATCGAGCCGCGTTTTCTGCAAACCATTTCCGACACCTATGGCAGCATCGACAAGCAGCGCGCGCGCGACGCCGGCTACCAACTGCTGGACGGCGATGCCTGGCTCTCGGCCGACGTGGATATGCTTATCCCGGCCGCCATCGAGCACGCCATCACCGGCGAAAACGTCGGGCAGATTTCTGCGCGGGTCAGGCTCATCGCCGAAGCGGCCAACGGCCCAACCACGCCCGAAGCCGACGAGCAGTTGCACAAGCGGGGAGTCTATGTCATCCCTGATTTTTTATGCAATGCCGGCGGGGTCACGGTTTCCTATTTCGAGCAGGTGCAAAACGCCTACAATTTTTACTGGCAAGAAGACGAGGTGTATCAGCGCCTGGATCAGAAAATGACCGCCGCTTTCCACGCCGTCCGGCAGGCCGCTGACCGCTACGGGGTCAGCAACCGCGTTGCTGCCTATGTCGTCGCAGTGGCCCGCGTCGCCGAAGCGTGCAAGCTGCGCGGCTGGGTATAATCAATCCAGACCTCGGAGGTCAAAAGACCTCCGAGGTTTGCAAGGAGCCTATCTTGGAGACGCAAACGCCCGACCACCAGGTCGATTTCCGCAACCCCATGCAAGCGCTCGACCTGGGCACGCCCAAAGTGCTCGAACTGGTGCTCGAACTCAAGCAGTACCCTATTCTCTCGCGCCAGATTCGCGAGCGCATGCGCGACGAGATTTTTGCCCGCGGCGTGATCACCCGTGAGGACTTTGAACGCGAAGCGCGGCAAAAAGCGCTCGATTCGCAGCAGCGCGAAGGGTTGATCGACCCCTATACCGAAGAAGCGCCCGACATGTGGCAGCAGCGCATTGCGATCATCCGCGATGATTTGACCGACTTTTACTTTGCCCACAACTTTCCGCACACGCTGTTCCAGCAAATCGTCGAGGAGACCATCAGCCAGCGCACACCGGGCCGCGAGGTGGTGCTCACCGTCAACCCCGAACTGGCGCCCTGGGCCATGCTGTTTGCCCTGGGCGAGCAGTACGAAGGCCTGCCGCCGACAGAGCAGAGCAAGGTGTGGCACCACCTCCAGGAAAGCATCGTCGTGCTCAGCAAGGGCATGCTCAGCGACCAGCTCGACTTTGTCGGCCTGGCCCGCGAGTTTATGACCATCGCCGACCTGAAGGAAATCCGCAGCCGGCGCATCGGGCGTGGCAAGATTGGCGGCAAGGCCGCCGGGATGATGATGGCCTGGAAAATCTGGGAGCAGGTCAAGCACGAGGAGGCCTGCGCGTTCACCGACCGGGTGGTCATCCCCGATTCTTTTTTCATTGCCGCCGACGTGTACTATGAATTCCAGGAACTCAATCACCTCACGCCGTATATGAACCAAAAATACCGCCCGCGCAACGAGATCGAGGCCGACTATCCGGCGGTGCGCAAGGCCTACATTGGCGGGCAGTTTCCGCGCTACGTGGTCGAAGAGCTGCGCGCCATCCTCGACCGGGTGGGTCGCTCGCCGCTGGTGGTGCGTTCGTCCAGCCTGCTGGAAGACAACTTTGGCTTTTCCTTTGCCGGCAAATACGACAGCTTTTTCCTGCCCAACCAGGGCACGCCGGGAGAAAATCTGGATGCACTGCTGCACGCCATCTCCAAAGTCTACGCCAGCGTGCTCAGCCCCGACGCGCTGATCTATCGGCGGCGCATGGGCCTGCTCGACTATGACGAGCGGATGGCGGTATTGATCCAAAAAGTGGTCGGCCAGGCTTACAACGACTATTATTTCCCGCCGCTGGCCGGGGTGGCCTTCAGCCGCAACCCCTTTTGTTGGAACCAGCGCATCCGCCGCGAAGATGGGATGGTGCGCCTGGTGTTTGGCCTGGGCACGCGCGCCGTCGACCGGGTGGCCGCCGACTATCCGCGCATGATCGCCCTCAGCCACCCCACCCTGCGCCCCGAAACCGGCGCCGAAGCGATCAAGTATTCGCAGCGCCTGGCCGACGTGATCAACCTGGCCGAAAACCGCATGGAAACGCTGCCCATCGCGCGGATGATCACCCCCACCTACCCCGGCCTGCGCCTGATCGCCTCGACCGACAAGGGCGGCTTTGTACAGCCGCTGCTCTCTCTGCTCGACGTGTCCGACCCCAAAGCGCTGGTGTTCACCTTTGACGAACTGATCACCAAAACCGACTTTTGCGACCTGATGAAATGCCTGCTGCAAACAATCGAAAAGCACTACAAGCGCCCGGTTGACATCGAATTTGCCGTTCAGCGACTCAGCAAGGGCGAGAAATGCCAGATCACCCTGCTGCAATGCCGGCCGCTCAGCTTTCGCCAGGAAGGCCAACCGATCCGCATCCCGGCGCACATCCCGCCCGAAGACGTTATCTTTACAGCCAACCGGCTCGTGCCGCAGGGCATTGTGTCCGACGTGCGCTATATCGGCTGGATCGATCCCAACGTGTATGACGCCATCCCCGACCCTGACACCAAGCTCCAACTGGCGCGCGTGGTCGGCAAATTGAACCAGGCGTTGGAAGGCGAATCGTTCATCCTGCTCGGGCCGGGACGCTGGGGCACTTCTAACCTCAGCCTGGGCGTCAAAGTGACCTATGCCGACATCAACAATGCCAAGATGCTGATCGAGGTCGCGCTCAGCAAGGGCGATCACACGCCAGAAGTCTCGTATGGCACCCACTTTTTTCAAGACCTGGTCGAGTCGCATATTTATCCCCTGCCGCTCTATCCCGACGACGCGGGCGCGAGTCCGAACGAGGTGATTTTCAACTGGGACTTTTTCAACAACACGCCCAACACGCTGGCCCAGGTTCTGCCCGAATATACCGCCTATGCGCCCTACATCAAGCTGATCGACGTGCTCGCCGCCAGCGACGGGCATTACATGGAAGTGATCATGAACGGCGAGCAAGAAAAAGCGCTGGCCTACATCAAACGTTGACAATACGCGCAGAAGGTGCTATACTCGTTCGCGTCCAACTCGGACGCGCTTTAACAAACCATCGAGGAACCCCGTTTCGGGTGGCAGTCTCAGACTGCCAGGAGGAAGCCGGTGAAAATCCGGCGCTGTCCCGCAACTGTGATGAGCAATGCGTTCAGCATTGCCAGAGCCAGATCGTCCGCCTCGATGCATAACCAGGCCGTGTTGTCACGGCCCGCACGCCGGCCATTCGGCCGGCGACAACCCTCGTGGATTGGGGTTCAAGCAAAAAAGACTGGTTTTTGCCTGCCTGGTGTTTGATCGCCCCCCACTCGAGTGGGGGGCGATTTTTTTATCTCTCTCGGCTAATGGAGGACAACATGACTCAGAAACGTATGCTCACCGGCCTTCTGGCCCTGCTCGTCGCCTTGACGCTGACCATCCCGGCCCTGGCCGACGGCCCGTCCGCTGTGGCCTGGATCAAGACGCAGCAAAACGCCGACGGCGGCTTTGGCAGCCCGGACAGTACACCCGGCGCGACCGCCGACGCCGTCCTGGCCGCTGCTGCCAGCGGCCACAACGCCCTCGCCTGGGCCAACGGCGGCCCGACCGCGCTCGACTATCTCAAGGCCCAAACCGGCGCGCTGACCAAGTCCGGCGCGCCGGCTAAGGCCGGCGAGTTGGCCAAAGTCATCCTGGCGCTCACGGCCAACGCCCAGAACCCGCGCACGGCGCTCGGCAGTGACCTGATCGAAAAGCTGGAGAGCATGCTCAACGCCGACGGGCGCATCGGCACGGATGCGGACTTCGTCAACGAGCACGCCATGTCCATGATCGCACTGGCCAGCGCCGGCCGCAGCGTGTCTGCCGGGGCAGTCAACTATTTGCTCGGCGCGCAGATCGCCGACGGCTCGTGGAGCTGGAACGGCGACACCACACCCGGCAGCGGCGACAATAACACCGCCGCCATCGCCGTGGTCGCTTTGCGCGCCGCCGGCGTGCCCGCCAGTCACCCGCAGATTGCCAAAACCATCGCCCTGTTTCACGAGCAGCAGAACGAGAACGGCGGCTTTCCCTACGTCAAGCCATCGCCGTGGGGCACCGACAGCGACGCCAACTCGACGGCGGTGGTCATCTGGGCGCTGATCGCCGCCGGCGAAGACCCGGCCGGCGTCAACTGGAAGCTGTTCGGTCAAGACGGCACCTCGGCTTATGACCGGCTCAAGGCCTTCCAGAACGCCAGTGGCGCGTTTCGCTGGCAAGACGCCACGCCCGACGACAACTGGATGAGCACCGTGCAGGCCATGATCGCCCTGGAGATGAAAACACTGCCTTTTGCGCGCATGGATGTCGGTGAAGCGGCTGCGCAGATCGTCCCCGGCAGCGGAGACACTGCCACCGTGCCCCCGCCGGAGCTGCTGCCCACGACGGGCGCGGCCTCGTGGTTGAGCGTCATCGCCCTGCTGGGCAGCGGCGCGATGCTGACCGGCGTCGGCCTCGAGCTGCGTAGAAAATTCTAGTTTGTCGTTTTATGGTGGGGCGCATGCAACACTGTGTGTTGCACGCGCCCCCGCAACCGGAGTATCCCTTGCACCCCATGACCTGGGTTGTGTGGACGGGTGCGGCGGCCCTCGCCGCATCGACCACTCGCAACCCACTTTACCTGATTCTGATTTTGGGCGCGGTGTTGATCACCCAGCGTGCGTATGCCGCGCGCGGCGCGGACGGAAAGGACACCGAGGCCGCCGGATGGCAGTCGCTGCTGCGCCTGGCGCTTTGGCTGACCCTGTTCACCATCCCGTTCAACACGTTGAGCGTCCACGCGGGCCGTGTCGTCCTCGTGCGCCTGCCCCAAAACTGGCCGCTGATCGGCGGGCCGATCACGCTGGAAGCCATCGTCTGGGGAGCCAGCAACGCACTGGGGCTGATGACGTTAATGGTTGCTTTTGCCACGTTCAACCTGGCCGTCGACCAGGCCCAGATGCTGCGGCTGACCCCGGCTTTTCTCTACCAGGCCGGATTGATCGTCACCATTGCGCTGACCTTTTTCCCGCAAATGATCGCCAGCGCCCAAGAAATCCGCGAGGCGCAGCTCATCCGCGGCCACCGCATGCGCCGCGTGCGCGACATGCTGCCTTATGTGATGGCCCTGCTGACTACCGGGCTGGAACACAGCTTTCAACTGGCTGAGGCGATGGAGTCGCGGGGATTTGGCGCCGGGCCGGGCGCGCAGACCGCGTCGGCGGGCAGCGATGTGACCTATGGCGCGCTCACCCTGACCGGGTTGGGCGGCACGCTGAGCGGATTTTTCCTGCTGACCTACTTTGAGCACCTGCGCCTTGCCGGGTGGGTGGCGCTGGGCGCGAGCATCGCCTTGCTGATCGGCGCGTTTTGGCGGCAGGGCCGGCGCGCGACACGCACACACTATCACCGCGACCGCTGGACAGGGCCGGATGCTGCCGCCCTGGCCGCGGCCGGCGTCTTGCTGCTGGCCCTGCTGTGGGGGCGAGCCTTTCGTCCCGAACTGCTCCTCTACTCCCCCTATACAAACATGCTGCCCTCCTTCCATATCTGGATGGGGGCAGCATGTCTGTTGCTGGTTGTCCCGGCGCTGGTGGGACCGGCTCGCCAGTTGAACGACGGTTAGCGCAGTATCCCCTTGATCCGGCGGCGCATCGCGCGCTCATCGACCATCACCGGCGCTGTTTCTTCGGGCGCGGCCTCGTCCGCCCCGGCGGCCCCAAACGCTTCATCGATGGCCATGTGCGTGGGCTGGGGCTGCGCAGCCTGCTGGACAGCCAGCGCCTGCATCTGCGCGGCCTGGATCGACTGCACATAGCCGGCCTGCGCCTGGTTGAAAGCCTTGCCACTCCACAGCGCCCGAGCCTGATCGACGGCGTCTTTGGTGTTTTGCAGCAAGCCGATCACCGAATGAACCGGCGCCGAACCGGTGCCGATCACCAGCCCGGTGACGAGCATATCGGCCCAGGACCAGGGCAGAACGACCCCCAGCAGCGCAAACATCTTGATCTGCACAGTAAAGGCCAGAATCAGGCCAATGATGATGCCCAGCACCACCGAGATGGTCTTTTTCCGGCTGATATAGGTCGGCGACTTGAGAAATTCGATCAGCCGGTTCTCGGCCGACTCGAGCTGATCCTCGATGCGGACCACCGCCTCCAGGTCGTTTTGTACCTTGAGCAGCTCTTTTTGCAGCCGGGCCACCTCGCCGCGCGCCCAGCCCAGGTAGCCTTTGGCCTGCCCCGAAAACGCGCTGACGTTGAGCACGATGCTCTCATACCAGTTGAAAATCATATCAATGATCCGCTCAACCGCCGTCGCCGCGGCGATCAGCGGAGCCAGCAACAGCGCCACCGTGCCCTGTGTGGCCGTCCCCTCATCCTCGCTCTGAGCCAAAACCGCCCCCGTAAACAACAGCGACAGCACCACCACCCAACCCAACGTGAACAAAACCCGACGCATCTTGATCCCCCTTTCACACAAAAAAAGACCGGTAATGCTTCTAGTATAATTGACATAACGGCAAAATGCAAGCCCATGTTTCTACAGATCGAGCGCGTCGAATTCGCGCGCGGCCCGCGCGCAAAATTCCTGAAAAAAGCGCCATCGCTCGGCGCCCACCCGCCGCGCCGCCTCGGTCTGAAAACTGCGCACGGTGCCAGCCTGCCAGCCGCTGCCGGGCAAGCGGTCGATCAGCGCGCGTGTGGTCGCCGGCCCGCGCCGCGCCCCGCCGTCGCCGAGAAAATGGAGCACCGCCTGCGCGCCGAGCTTGACCAGCTTGTCGGCGTCCCACAGCACGGCCGCTTCCAGCGGCTCGATCCGGACACCTTGCTCGACCCACAATCCGACGTGCTTGGCGATCGCGTCGGCCACAGCGGGTATTTTTTCGGCGGGGAAATCCGTTTGCGCCAGAACCCGCCGCGCCTCGACCGCCCCGTCGATGCCGTGCTGGTCGCTGCCCAGCTTGGCAACGTCGTGCAGCCACGCCGCCGCCTCAACAACCTCCGCATCCGCGCCGGTCAGTTCGGCCAGCCGCAGCGCCGTCCGCACCACCGCCTCGACGTGCTCCAGGCGATAGTTGAACATCGGCTGCGGGCCGATCCACCTGGCCTCCATCTCGCGCACCGCCGCTTGTTGAACCGCGTCACGAACCGTCTCGCGCCAGCCAAGTTTGCAATCTGACATCGCTTACTCCTCCCGGTAGCGGTTGGTGATCGGCGGGCGGCGATCCTTGCCGAACGCCCTCGGCGTGATGCGCACGCCCGGCGGCGACTGGCGGCGCTTGTACTCGGCGCGGTCGACCATGCGGATCACCTCCTTGACTGTGGCGCGGTCAAACCCGAGCGCAGCGATCTCGTCTAAACCGCGATCCTCCTCCACATAGGCATGAAGGATCGCGTCGAGCAGCGCATAGGGCGGCAGCGAGTCCTGGTCGGTCTGGTTGGGGCGCAGTTCGGCGGTGGGCGCCTTGTCGAAAATGCGCTGCGGCACCGTCGGGCGTCCGTCGCGCGCGTTGACGTAACCCACCAGCCGGTAGACGAGCATCTTGGGCACGTCCTTGATCGCCGCATAGCCGCCGGCCATGTCGCCGTAGAGGGTGGCATAGCCGGTGCTCATCTCGCTCTTGTTGCCGGCGGTCAGCACCAGCCAGCCGAACTTGTTGCTCAGCGCCATCCAGACCGTGCCGCGCACCCGCGCCTGGATGTTTTCCTCGCTCACATCGGGTTCGGTCCCGGCAAAGGGTTCGGCCAGCGCATCGAGGAAGGACTGGAAAATGGCATCGATGGGGATGATCAGGAAACGAATGCCCAGGTTTTCGGCCAGGCAAGCGGCGTCCTCGCCGCTGTCGTTCGACGAATAGCGGGTGGGCATAAAGACGCCAACCACATTCTCCGCGCCCAGCGCGTCGACGGCGATGCAGGCGGTGAGCGCGGAATCGACGCCGCCAGAGAGGCCGATCACCGCCTTTTTGAAGCCGTTTTTGCGCGCGTAATCGCCCACGCCAAGCACCAGCGCGCTGTAGACCTCGGGCAGCGGATCGAGAAGCGGGACGATGGGCGGCTCGGGCAGATCGGAACCCAGGCTTTGGCAAGCGAGCTGGCTCGCCAAAAGCCTGGTTTCTAGAGCCGCCAGTTCCACTCGTTCGACCGCTTCGGCAGCAAGCGAGATGCGCTCTTTGCGGCGGCGCGGGTCGTGCAGCCGTTGTCGAAAAGCCGCGCTCAGGTCGAGGTCGGCGATGAGCAGGTCTTCCTCGAACTGCCGGGCGCGGGCGACCACCTCGCCGCGCGGGTCAAACACAGCACTGCCGCCGTCGAAAACCAGCTCGTCCTGCCCGCCGACCAGGTTGCAAAAGGCCATAAAGACGATGTTGTCGGCGGCGCGGGTAGCCAGCATGCGCTCGCGCGCCGCGCTTTTGCCCGTGTGATAGGGCGAGGCCGAGATGTTGATCACCAGTTCAGCCCCGGCGAGGGCCTGCGCCTCGGTCGGCCCGGCAGGATACCAGATGTCCTCGCAGATGTTGACGCCCACCCGGATGCCGCCGCGTGAAAAGACGAACGGCCGCTCGCCGGCGCGAAAATAGCGATCCTCGTCAAACACGGCATAATTGGGCAGGTAGATTTTGTGGGCCACCCCGGCGACCTGGCCGTCGTGAAGAACGGCAGCAGCGTTATAAAGGTCGTCGCCGCGGTCGACCCAACCCACGACGACGGTAAGGCCCGTCGTCTGCGCGGCGATCCGTCGCAAGACGGCGAGGTTGGCCTCGACAAAACTGGGCTTGAGCAGCAGGTCTTCCGGCGGGTAGCCGGTCACGGCCAGTTCGGGAAAAGCGACAATGTCAGCGCCCAGGCCGCGTGCGCGGGCCAAATAGTCGATGATTTTGACCTCGTTGCCGCCCAGATCGCCCACCGTCGGGTTGATCTGGGCCAGTGCGATGCGTAAAGTGGTCATGGGCAAGCCTCCGATACGGGATGCGGGATTGATAGAAATTATATCACATGCCCACCAAACGGCTAAAATCGCCCCCGTTTACGAAATGTTTACGCAGTGTGATCCAGATCATAGCGCCCCCCGCCCCAATCTGGTACACTGTAGGCGAATTGATTGACCATTTATTGATCGGAGGTGTCCTTATGTTGCAGTCAATGATTTTCGCCCATCTGCTCGGAGATTACGTTTTTCAAACCGACCGCATCGCCATGTGGAAGGCGCGCAGCGTGTGGGGCGTGCTTGTCCACGGCGGCATTGTGACCCTGTTCACGCTGCTCTGCGCGTTGATCATTTCGCCGGCCTGGTGGCCCTATGCGCTGCTGATCGGCGCGATCCACATCGCCATCGACACCGGCAAGCTGCTGATCGGCCCAACCGACCCGGTCACGGCGCTGTGGCTCTTTTTGCTCGACCAGGCGCTGCACGCGCTGGCTATCGTCCTGGTCGTCTATTGGACGGGCTGGCTGGGCACGCGCCCCGCTGAGACGGCGCTGGGCCTGTGGCTGCAAGCGCAAAACCGGCTGACCTACCTGATCGGCTATGTCGCATTGAGCATGCCGGCCTGGGTGCTGGTTCACTTTGTGGTCAAAAGCACCGGTGCGCCCAGCAAGAGCCTGCCTGGCCGTCCCGGCGAGCGCTATGTGGGCATGCTGGAACGCGCGCTGATCGCCACCTCGGTGCTGCTCGGCCAATACCTGCTCATCCCACTGATCGTCGCCCCTCGGCTGCTCTTTGACGCGCCGCACTTGATTGTCAATGGATCGAGCGCCCAACTCGAAGCGGAACGCATCGGCTACCTGGGTGAGCTGCTGGTCAGCGTGAGCCTGGCCGTCGCTGTGGGCCTGGCCTTGAGCCTGTTGGGTTGAGATCAACCCGCAGCTCAATATGGAGCGAATGATGACTCCAAAGGAGCCAAGATGACCCTGACCAAAACCGAATTTCACTTTGTCGAAACAAAAAGAATGCTGTACAATAAGCAGCGTGTCCATATACAGCCATCTATTTCTGCCGGAGGAACGCTCTCGATGTCGCCAACCGACATGTCTGCTTTTCTGCGCCGCATCGCACTGTTTGCCGAGATGGACGACGATGAACTGCTCAACCTCAGCCGCGACCTGCGCCAGCGTGCCTTTGTGGCCGGCGAAACCGTCTTTTTCCAGGGTGATGCGGGCAGCAGCGTCTACCTGATCGCTTCCGGTTCAGTGCGCATCTATGTCCTGGGCGAAGATGGGCAGGAAGTGTCGGTGATGATTTACGGGCCGGGCGACCTGTTTGGCGAGATGTCGCTGATCGATCAACTGCCGCGCTCAGCCACCGCCGTCGCCGTTCAAGACTCGACTCTGTGGGTGATGACCGGCCAGGATTTCGAGCGCCACCTGCGCGCCAGCCCGCAGCTCGCCCTCAACCTGATGCTGGCCCTCAGCACCCGCCTGCGCGAGTCGAACGAGTCGGTCATGTCGCTGGCCTCGCTCGACGTGACGCGGCGCATCGCCAAACGACTGCTCTCGCTGGCCATCCGGCAGGGCGAATCGCTCCCCGATGGGCGCATCCGCATCGGCAGCAAGCTCACCCAGGGCGACCTGGCCAGCCTGATCAGCGCCAGCCGCGAAAGCACCAACCGCGCCCTGCGCGCGCTGCAAAAGAAAGGGCTGATCGACGTGCAAGATGGCTACCTGATCTTGCTCAAGCCCGACGAACTGTCCAGCCTGATCGGCACGGACGAAACGTGGTGGTAGGGAACAGCATTCGGCTGTTCCCTCTGTCGATCTCGAAAAACTTGCCATATTTTAACAGATTTCTAACTATTCTACGCTATACTCGATCAAACTCATCGACAAGGAGCCGCCTCTAAGCCAATATCCCCAAAACACCGGAGAAAGTCAAGCGCATGGCCCGTGTTTCGTGCTTGCACGCAAGCACGGGTGACGAGGACGGGGGTTCCCGGCAGCAGTGCCGGGCCAAAGCAGTGCAAACAATGCGAAGCATCGCCAGCACAGCCCAAAATCGACAGATCAGCGGAAGCCCCCAGGCCGTTCCACCGGCCTCACTTTCTCCCCCAGGAGCCATGCTCCTGAACCAGCAGGGCATCTCCCCCTGCCCCCAAAAACGCCTGCCCAAACCCTGCCGGCAACGGCAAGACAAAAGCAGCGCGCCGTGGAAAACCAATTCAGCCAGGTCAAACCAAACCGGGTGCCACCCGAACACAAGTGTTCGGGCTATCACCTGCGCCGGATAAATCCGGCTTGATACGCCATAACGCCCGTGGCCGCCGGTTGTGCGTTGCACGGCCATAAGCCGGGACGGGTCATTTCTGATGGCTGTCTCATCTGTCGTCCTCCATTCATATACAAAAGGAGCATACTCTATGTGTGGAATCGTTGGCTATATTGGCCCGCGTGAGGCCACGCCGATCGTCCTTGAAGGGCTGCGCCAGCTCGAATACCGCGGCTATGACTCGGCGGGCATCGCCGTGCTGGACACCGAGGGGCGCATCCAGGTGCGCCGTGAAGAAGGCAAACTGACCAACCTGGATCGACTGCTGGCCCAGGAACCCGTCGACGGGCGCGTCGGCATCGGGCACACCCGCTGGGCCACCCACGGCCCGCCGGTGCGCCGCAACGCCCACCCGCACAGCAGCCCCGATGGCGAGCTGGTGGTGGTGCAAAACGGCATCGTCGAAAATTTTGCCGAACTGCGCCGGCAGCTCCAAAACGCCGGCTACCAATTCAACAGCGATACCGATACCGAAGTGATCGCCCACCTGATTCACTCACACTATCATAATGGCAAGCGCGGCCGGTTGGTCCAGGCTGTGCAGGCAGCAATGAAGGAACTGCAAGGTCCCAGTGCCGTCGTGGTGCTGAGCAAGGACTATCCCGATCAACTGATCGCTGCGCGGCTGGGCAACGCCGGTGGCGTCGCCGTGGGCTATGGTGACGGCGAAATGTACGTCGCCAGCGACATCCCGGCCATTTTGCGCCACACCCGGCGGATGGCCTTTCTGGAAAACCGGCAGATGGCCGTCGTCACCGCCGGGGGCGCGCAGTTTAGCGACCTCGATGGGCGGCCGGTTGAGCTGGAAGAAATCACCATCGGCTGGGATCCCATCGCTGCCGAAAAGGGAACCTGGCGACATTTCATGCAAAAGGAAATTTACGAGCAGGGCCGCAGCCTGGCCGACACGCTGCGCGGACGGCTCGATTTCGAGCACAGCCGGGTCATACTCGACACGCTCAACCTGTCCGCCAGCCAGATCGCCCCCTTGAGCAAAGTGACCATCGTCGCCTGCGGCACCAGCTATTACGCCGGGCTGGTGGGCAAATTTATGATCGAGCAGTTGGCTCAACTGCCAGTCGAAGTGGATTACGGCAGCGAGTACCGCTACCGGGGGCCGATCATTCGCCCCGACCACCTGGTGCTGGCGATCACCCAGAGCGGCGAAACGGTAGACACGCTGGCCGCGCTGGAAGAAGCGCGCGAAAAGGGCGCGTTCACGGCGGCCATCGTCAACGTGGTGGGCAGCCAGGCCGCCCGCCTTTCCGACGGGGTCATTTACATGCAGGCCGGACCGGAGATCGGCGTGGCCAGCACCAAAGCGTTCACCGCCTCGCTGGTCGATTTGTTTCTGCTGGGGGTCTATCTGGGGCAAGAACGGGGCATTCTGGACGAGCACACCCGCACCGGGCTGATCCGTGCAGTGGTCGCCTTGCCCGGCCTGGCCGGCGATCTGCTCGAAAAAGCACAGCAGGGCTATTTGTACAAGTACCTGGCCGAGCGCTATTATGGCTGCCGCAATTTTTTGTACCTGGGGCGGGGGATCAACTATCCGGTGGCGCTGGAGGGGGCGCTCAAGCTCAAGGAAATCAGCTACATCCACGCCGAGGGCTATCCGGCCGGCGAGATGAAGCACGGGCCGATCGCGCTGATCGATGAAGCAATGCCGACGGTGGTCGTCGCTGCGCAAGATGCAGTTTACGACAAAATGCTCAGCCAGATCGAGCAGGTCAAGGCGCGGCAGGGTCAGGTGCTGGCCGTGGCCGGAGAAAAGGACGAGGTGATCCGCGAAAAAGCTGACGAAGTGCTGCAGATCCCGCACACGCACCCGCTGCTGACGCCGGTGCTGGCCGTCTTGCCGCTGCAACTGCTGGCCTATGAGATCGCCGTGCGGCGCGGCTGCGACGTCGACCAGCCGAGGAATCTGGCCAAGTCGGTGACAGTGGAATAAAAGCGATTGGCTGGTCGGGCACACCCCGACCTATATCAACGCCAGAAATTCGACAGGCTGAAGAACCGGCAGCGGACCGGCCTGAAAATCACACACGTTGCGGGTGATGAGATACTGCGCGCCAGCCTGAACTGCGGCCATCATCTGCACTGCGTCTTCGAAATCCCGGTAAGGCAGGGGCAAGGCGCGCTCGATGACGCTTTGATCGACCGGGGCAACGGAGAGCACGCTCAACAAATCGCCAATCACCACCCGTGCCCGGTCAGCCGACTGGTACCGCGCGAGCAGGTAGAACAGGGTGGTCACGCTATGTGCAGCGATCCAGCCGTCCGCTTTGCCCATCTCAATACCGGCCAGCACCCGCGCCGACATTTCATAAAACGGCTCGCGCCTTTGCAACACGTCGAGAATGACATTGAGATCAATCAGAATGGTCGGCCTGTACATATTTGTTCTCCAAATGATCTCGATAGTCTTCGAGCACAGCATCTTGAGGCAGCACACCGGAGAGCCGCTGCACGACTGCGGCATCGGTCAGCGCATCTTGCTCGATACTCAGTTGGGCCAGATAGGTCGACACCAACCTGGTAAGCGTGGTTCGGTGAACGCGGGCATATCGCTTGGCCCGGTCAAGCATCTCGCGCGACAAACGAATGGTCAGCTTGGTTTGTTCCATCGCACACCCTCCTGCCGTACATTATAGCATCAAGTGCACGGCTGTCAATATGCCTTATCGGTCCTCCAACAGCCGCAGGTAGGCCTGGCGCGGCGATCCGTCGGGGTCGAGGATGCTGAACCAGCCCATCGTCTCGCAGGGCGGGCACCCCTCACGGTCCGACGGCGTGTAGCGGCTGAAATCGAGGTTCCACAGGAACATGGCTTCCATCCACGGCCAATGGGTTTCGGCATAGTCAAAGGCGCGCACGAGATAGCTGGCCTGCGTGCTTTCCGATACGGCCTGCCAGCGCCAGGCCGGCCAATCTGACCGGGACAGGCAGCACGTGGGCGGGCGGATGATCCAGCCGAACTCGGTGGCCCACACCGGCGTGTCCGCGTCGCCGGCCTCGACCATCACCTGGCGCAGCCGCTCGGCGCGGCGAAAGCTTTGCCCCGCGACAGGCGTGCAGTCGCGGTCGCGCAGAGGGGGGATGCAAAAGCGGTCGTCGGGGTCAATCTCGGGCGGGTAGGCAAAGCCAAAAGGATGGATGCTCAGCGCGTCGAAATGGCCTTTGGCTCCGTGCGCGTACATCTGGCGCAAAAAGTCGAGGTCATTCATCGCCTGGGCGGGGTCGGCGGCGTTGACCGGGGCCAGCCCGGCGCTGACCACCAGCGCATGGGGGTCGGCGACCTTGAGCGTGCGGTAGGCCAGCTTGAGCAGTTCGGCATAGGCGGCCGGGTCGGGCGGGCCGCCCCACTCGACGCTCAGGTTCGGCTCGTTGCCGATCTCATAGGCGTCGATGCGCCCTGCGTACAGCTCGGCATCGATGCGGCGGTACTCGGCCCACGAGGTCCAATCCTCGCCGGGCAGGGGCAGGTTGACGCGATAGAGCACTTTGAACGGCAATCGCTCAGCAGGCGGATGGTCGTAAATCTTGATCCACGCCCAGCCGAGCGCAACCGCTTTGTCCAGCGAGTCATCGCCGTAATTGACGCCCTTGACGTGAATGCCGCGCTGGAGCGGCGCAGTGCGGGTTGGCACTGCCGTCGGGGCAGGAGTTGGCGACAGCGTCCGCCGTGCCCCGACACTTACCGAGGTACAGGCCAGCGTCAGCAGTACGACCATCGCCCAGAGCAGAGAGCGGCGTTTTTTCACTTGCATGCAATCCGTGAGCAGAATTCGGGCACGCCCTGGCCCGCATTTCGGATTCGAAACAGCGCGCCCGCGCCGGAACCGTTGGTTTCTTTGTGGTCGCCGCCGGCAGTGGTGACATAAATGTCGGTATAATCCGGCCCGCCAAAAATCACACTGGAGACCTTTTTGGCCGGAAAGTCGATCCGCTGCCGCTCGACACCCTGCGGATCGTACTGCACCAGGCAGCCGCCGTCCCAGCGCGCCGACCAGACATTGCCTGCCGCGTCGACGGTCATGCCGTCGGGCACGCCCTGCTCGCCGGTCAGGTCGAGAAAGACGCGGCGGTTGCTCAGCTCGCCGGTCGCCTGATCGTAATCAAAGAGATAGATTTCGCGCGCCCGCGAATCGGTATAGTACATCTGCCAGTGGTCGGGCATCCCCGCTTGCGGGGCGAACCCCATCCCATTCGAGGTGCCCACACCATCGACCACCACACGCAGCGAGCCGTCAGTGTCGAGACGGTAGAGCTTGCCCAGCCGTTCACGCGCGGGCATCGTACCGCAAAAGACGCGCCCAGCCGGATCGGCGATCACGTCGTTAAAGCGGCTGTCGCGCTCCTCCGGAATTTCCTCGACCACCGTCTCCAGTTCGCCCTCACGCCAGATTTTGATCGCGCCACGGGCCATAAACAGCAGCAAAGCACCGTCGGCCTGGACGGTAAAGCCGCCGACCGCTTCGGGGTATTCAAAACACATCTCGTGCGCGCCGGTCGCCGGATCGTAGCGAAACAGCCGCCCCTGCGGAATGTCGCACCAGTAGAGTTTGCGTTCCAGCGGGTGCCACAGCGGCCCTTCGCCGGTGACGCAGTTGTAATCGGCAATCAGCTCGGGTTTCATAGCAGACCTCCAGCAAATCAATAAATTGTATAGATGAACGAGCGCATCGAAGGAAACAGCACATCTACAAGCAACTGGTTTTCACCCCACGCGCTGAAATCGGGGTACATGTGCTGCAATTCCTCGCGGCTGCGATAGCCCAACAGCAGCGGCGCGAGCACATTGGGTGGCAGACGGATGTCTCCGCCGCCACGCGGACCAAGCGCGTCGACACCGGCCAGCCGGCCCCCTTCGAAGCGCAGCGCAAATGCCTCACGGTATGTGTCGAGCGTGAGCGTTCGGGTCAGCCCGGTGAAAGGACTGCCAGCCAGGCGGCGCTCAAAAACCGGACCGAGCCGCTGAAGCAGGCTCGCCACGTCGACCAGGCGAATCTGCCAGGCATAGCGTCCACTGTCGTGCCCGCCAAGCGCCTGGGCCAGCCGCGTCAAGGTGTGATCGAGTGGCAGGCAAAGCCGCAGGTAGGGCTTGTTGCGCTCCAGGGCGAATTTCTTGAGCAAGCGCAGCACTGCCAGTGCAGCCGGTGCATCGAGCGACGAGGCTTCGTTGCAGATCAGCCCTTCGCCAAAGCCTTGCGCGGGCACGCGCACATAGCCCGCCGCCTCGCCCGGCAAGGTTTCGAGCAGCCACGTCTCGGCGGCCGTCTCGGTGCGCGTCGAAGGGCCGAGCAGGTAGCGCCACTCGTCGGCGCTGCGGGCAGCGTGAATATCCAGGTCTTGAGCGGCCTGGTCATACAAGCGGCTCAAGATCGGAATGTCGTCCTCGGTCGCCCGGCGAAAAACAACCGACTCTACCTCACCCTTGCGCAGATCGGCAATCTGGTACAGATCGGCAATCTGGTACAGATTGAGGTGCCGCCACCCTCCAACGGCAGCGCGTACTCGTAGCCGAACTGGCGGTAAAAGTAGGGAATGCCCTGGATGTGGCTCAAGTGGAAGCCGCCCTCGCGCAGCAGCGCGTCAAAGCGCGCAGCCAGCACGCGCACCAGCCCACGCCGCCGGTAGGTCTCCAGCGTGCCGACGATGCCCATTTCGCCGGACACGATCTCGACGCCGTCATAGCGCCACGTCCAGGGGATCAGGCACAAGGACGAAACTACCTGTCCCATTGATTCGTCCTCAATGAACAGCCAGTGTTCGGGCCGCGTGTTGGGGTGGTGCAAAATCAACTCATGGGTCATCGAGGCCACTTCAGAGCCGTGAATCAAGCCGTTGAACTCGGCCAGACGTTCCACGTCGTGCATATCGGCGACCGATTTGAGAGTCAGGCCGCCATCCAGTTTTTGGTGAAAAGGAGTCGTTGGAGTCAGCAAAGGTCATCCTTTCCGTGCAGTCAGCGGCTCACACAACGCCAGTGGTAAAAACCGGGTTGCCCGAGTAGCGTTTGATTGCATCGCGTACACTCATCAGACATCATTCCTTACGTATTGCATATTGCGTGCCGTCAGCGGTCAGCCACCGGCGGTCATGCGAAACAGCATTGTAGCACAGCCCGGTAGAGTGGTCAAAATGCCAAAATACGCTATAATCAGGGACTGGCAAACAAGTAGACAAGGGAGTGTGCTATGACACGTTATTTGATCACCGGCGGGGCCGGATTCATCGGCAGCCACTTGAGCGAAGCGCTTTTGGCGCGCGGCGACCGCGTCGCCGTCATCGACAACCTGTCGACGGGGCGGCGGGAGAACGTCGCACATCTCATCGCGCACCCCGGGTTCAGCCTGGAAATCGCCGATGTTGAAAATGGGGCCGCACTGGATCGGCTGGCCGGTGAATGCGAGGTTATCATCCACCTGGCCGCCGTGGTTGGCGTCGACCGGGTGCTCAACGAACCGGTGCGCACGCTGGCGATCAACCTGAGCGGGACGGAGGCGGTGCTCAAGGCGGCGCGGCAGCGCGAGGTCAAGACCCTGATCGCCTCTACCTCCGAGGTATACGGCAAGGGCGCTTGCGTGCCGTTCCGCGAGGACGACGACGTGATGCTCGGCCCGACGAGCAAGTGTCGTTGGGCCTACGCCGCCTCCAAGATGGTGGACGAGTTTATGGGGCTGGCCTATCACCACGAGTACGGGCTGCCGGTGGTCGTTTTTCGCCTGTTTAACACGGTGGGGCCGCGACAGACGGGGCGCTATGGGATGGTGCTGCCGCGCTTTGTGCGCGCCGCGCTGCACGGCGAGTCGCTGCGCGTCTTTGGCGACGGCACGCAGAGCCGCTGTTTCGGGCACGTCCGGGACGCGGTACGGGCGATCATCGCCCTGGCTGACGCGCCGCAGGCGGTGGGGCGGGTGTTCAACATCGGCACGACGGAAGAAATTTCGATTTTGGCCCTGGCGCGGCGGGTGATCGAACTGACGGATAGTGTTTCAGAGATCGAGCTTGTCCCTTACGCGCAGGCCTACCCCGACGGCTATGAGGACATGCCGCGCCGCGTGCCGGACACCGCACGCATCCGCGAGATGGTGGGGTGGGCGCCGCGTCACACCCTCGACCAGATCATCCAGGATGTCGCTGAATCGCTACGAGAATAGCACCCCGACAGGCCTCTCAAATCCGCCAGAAATCTCTGGCGGATTTTTTCTTTTGTGACACTACTCGTCACAACCCTCCTGTATACTGTAGCCAGTTAACAATTCCAGCAGCGCTCAAGGCCGATGCGAGCATCGGCCCAGTGTCCTGCACCTTGGAACCCACTTTGATACCTGTCGCGCTGCGCGCGACAGGTATCGCTCCGCTCCCAAAAGGTTCAGGTCAGTCCAAGCCAGCCCGTCCGGCCTGGAAACGGCCAAAGGCCTTGCGGGCCAGAGGATACCGGGCCGGGTTCAGGGCGGTATGCGGTTTGTCTGCGGACAAATTCCCGCCGCCCCCCCTGGCCCTCAATCTCGCCCCCGCCGGAGGGCGTTCGACTCGCCTTTTGGGATCGTCAACAATCAGAGGTTTTCTCTGTCATCGATAAAGGAGGGATCATGACATTCAGACAGATCGTTCAGGTTTGGGAATACGAACGTGGTTTGATGTACAAAAAGGGCAAGTTTGAGCGTGTGATCGAGCCGGGGCGCTATGTGCTCTGGCCTTGGCAGCACCACCACATCCGCAAGGTCGATACGCGCGAAACCAGCCAGACGGTTCAGGGCCAGGAAGTGCTGACCAGCGACAAGGTCGGCGTGCGGGTGACGCTGATCGCGCAGTTCAAGGTGACCGATCCAGTGGCCGCGACGCACAACGTCGAGAGCTATACCGATCAGCTCTATCAGGATCTGCAGCTCACCCTGCGCGAACAGATCACCGGCAAGACAGTCGAAGAACTGCTCGCCGACCGCGAAGCGCTGTCAAAGCACCTGCACGACGACATCGCGCCGCGCGCCGAACAGTTTGGCGTCACGGTGACGCGAGTGGGCGTCAAGGACATCGTACTGCCGGGCGTGGTACGCGCGGTGTTCCTGCAAGAGGTCGAAGCCGACCTCAAAGGCCGCGCCGAGCTGATCGCCGCCCGGCACGAAACCGCCGCCGCGCGGGCCAAGGCCAACACGGCCAAGCTACTACAGGAAAACCCCAACGCGATGCGCCTGCAAGAGCTGGAAACGCTGGCCGCGCTGGCCTCCAAGTCGGGCAATGTGCTGGTCATCCCCGGACTCGACCTGTTGTTGGCAAAAGGCAGCTAACGGGCTGTCCAGCCCGCCGGGCTGCGTTGGTGCGACGCGCGCGCCAGAACACACTACAGCCAGGCGCGCGTCGCACCTGGAAAGGAGGCCGCCTCATGCACATCCAATTCCCCCGCTTGATTCAAAACCTGTTTTCTGAGCCCGCTCCGCCGCTCGCGGAAGGCTCAGTCAAGCTGGCAGGGCTGCTCAAACTCCCGGTCGACGAGCTGGGCAGCGTGCGAATGGGCCGCCGCTACAGTTATCGCCCCTTTGCCGTGCCGAAAAAAAGCGGCGACGCGCGGCAGATTCTGGCCCCGTCACCGGCGCTCAAAGAACTGCAAGAACGGCTCTTGCGCCGCTACCTGGCCCACCTGCCCGTCCACCCGGTAGCGACGGCATTTATGCCCGGCGCGTCGATCGTGCGCAACGCCCAACGCCATGCCGGGCAGGCGGTCATCATCACCGCCGACCTGACTGATTTCTTTGCCTCGACCTCGGCGGAGCGCGTGCGCGCCTTTTGGGTTCGTCAGGGCTGGCGCGGCCAAGCGCTGGGCGTGCTGATGCGCCTGTGCGTCTACCAGAACGGCCTGCCGCAAGGCGCACCGACCAGCCCGTGCCTGAGCAACCTGGTCAATGTGGGCCTCGACGGCGCGCTCGACGAACTGGCCCGGCGCGCCGGGGCCAGGTACACCCGCTACGGCGACGACCTGACCTTTTCGTGGCCGGATACCGAGGTTCCTTCCTGGTTTGAAAGCGCCGTGCAGCGCGAGCTGCGGGCAGCGGGCTACCGCATACAAGGGCAAAAAGGCTGGCGCGTGAGCCACATCGCCGACCGGCCCGAGATCGCCGGGGTCACGCTCAAGCCGGGCGGCCGCCTGGAACCGCCCAAGCGGGTACGTCAAAAGGTCGCCAGCCTCCGCCGGCGCGCCTGGTGGCAGCAACTGATCGGACGCGACACGGCATCGACGCGGGCGCAGCTGCGCGGCTATGGCGGTTTTTTGAACATGTTCGAATAACCATCCTCCTCCCCCTCTGCCGGGCGGATCGCGCTTGAGCGCGATCCGCCTTTTTTGGTTCAGCGCAACCTGCTGGTATAATGTCTCAAATAGGATCGGCATGCAACAAGCACGCCCTACAATATGTCATTCCCGCATGGGGTTGGCGGGAATCCAGTTTTGGCTTTGCTGAAAAAAGGCCAATGATGCGTTAAATCGCCTGTTTAGGCGTTGCTCCTGTGTTTATTAAGCGCGATAAGCAAAGCTCCGAGATGCCTGACGTGTTCACAATTCTGCCTCGTCCGTCGTTGTTGACCTTTTTTCAGGAGACTCAGTTTTCACAACGTGTGGATGCCCGATAACAACATTCGGGCATGACAATCCGCAAAAGAGACTATACTTGCGTCTATTTACATTTATTTATGGTTAAATCTCGTAGCAACACGAACCGAATCGCCATCCTCGCCATTTTGCTGCTGGCCTTTGCCCTGCGCGTGGCCTGGCTGACCCGCGACCGCTTTCACGCCGACGAGGCGCTGTATGCCGGCTGGGCGCTGCGCATCCTCGACGACGATCCGCTCTTGCTCGACGAGCCGGTCGACAAGCCGCCGCTGTTTCTGTACACGCTGGCCGGCGCGTTCCGGCTGTTCGGCTCAAGCGAATGCCTCGCTTGCGGCGAAGTCGCCGCGCGTTGGGTCAACCTGGCGTGCAGTATGATCGGGATTGCGTTGATCTATCGGATGCCCCCCCTCAATCCCCCCTGCGTGCGGGGGGGAGGAAATCCATCGCCGCCCCTTCCCTTCCCCCCCGCAAACGGGGGGGACCGAGGGGGGGCGGCTTGGGCCGCATTCTTTCTCGCCTGCTCGCCGTTCGACATTTTGTTTGCGCGCACGGCCTTTACCGACTTGATGCTGGTGATGTGCTGGCTGGGGGCGCTGCTCGCCGCCGCGCGCGGTCGATGGTTCTGGGCCGGGCTATTGAGCGGGCTGGCCTTCGCGACCAAGCAGCACGCAGTGATGCTGATCCCGCTCGTCGTCGTGGTTGGCTATATGGCGGCCCCCCCTTCTCTTCCCCCCCGCAGGCGGGGGGGATTGAGGGGAGGCGTGGGCTTTCTTTTGCCCTGGAGCCTGGCAACCTGGTGGGACTCGGCACGTTGGGCCATCCGCCCCGGCTACTGGGACCAGAGCGCGCTCAGCTACGGCGGGCTGGTCTGGGCGCCGATCGCCCAATGGCCGGCGCGGTTGGTCGACTGGCTGGGCTGGGCGCGCTACCTGACCGGCGGCTGGACACTGGGGCTGGCTTTTGTCATCGGCGTGATCGGTTTGCTGATCGTTCAAAGACAAGAAACCAGGGTTTTGGCAAAACCCTGGTTTCTGGAAGCACTGTGGGTCTTGTTCACCCTATGCTATCTTGTACTTCATATTGTGTTTAATTTCAGCGTCTGGGATCGTTATCTCTTGCCGCTGGCCGCGCCAACCGCGCTGCTGGGCGCGCAAATCATCCAGCGTGTAGGTCACGCGTGCAGCGTGACGTTTCGATCAAGTCACGTCAAAAACGTGTCCTATGGGGTGACGATTCTGATCGCGTTAGCCGTCGGGCTGCGCGCGGCGTTCAACGGCTACCCGGTCGGCGGGGAGCACTGGGCCTACCAGGGCATCGACCGGGTCGCCGCCTACCTGAAGGCCAACGCCGCGCCCGATGCAGTGCTCTACCATCACTGGCTGCGCTGGCATTACACCTATTATCTGCACGGCGCCGATTTCGAACTGCGCTGGTGGCAGGACGGCGCGCATCTGCGCCAGGAAGCCGGGCGCACCGACCCGGCCCGCGAGCAGTACATCGTCCTCCCCGACTGGCGCCCGCTCGACCCGGCAATCGAGGGCGTGCGGTTTGACCCTGTGTTAGCCGCAGAGCAGTTGACCCTCTATCGCGTCGCGGTCGTTCCTTGACGATTTATGTCGATGAACGTATAATTGCGGCATTGCTGGCTAGGAGCGTGCTGGAAAAATGGCAATTCTCGCAAAGCCGCCAAGAATAGCGCAAAAGAAAGAAAATGCCAGATATTCTAAAATTCTTTGCGTCGCCAACCAGTGGTTGGATGCGCCTTTGCGTGAGACTGGGTTTTTCAGCGGTCTCCTAATGCTCCTGCAAACCAATAACGATAGTTGAAAAGCCATCCCGTGCAAGCAAAATCCCCCATCCAATCTCGTTTGATGGAGCACTAGACGGAGGTGGACACCGTGGAACGCATCGATCCCGCATTTCAGGCTCACTCCGGCCGGCACGTTTTGATCGCCTTCGGCTTGGGGCTGCTCGTGGTTGTCATACTGGTCCTCACCGCACCGCACATCGGCCTGACCTGGGACGAGCCGGCTTATATCGCCGCATCCGAGTCGTATGCGGGCTGGTTTCATATCTTGAGAGCGTCACCCCAACTGGCGATGCAGCCGCCGGTGATCGAAGCCTATTGGCGCGCCAACCACGAGCACCCTCCACTGGACAAAATCTGGTCGGGGTGGGTCTGGAACGTCGCCAAAAGTTACCTGGACGACCTGACCGCGCACCGGCTGGGCAATATGCTGCTTGCCGGCGGGCTGGTATCGATGCTTTACCTGCTCGTCGCCCGGCATTTCGGCCCATTCGCCGGGCTGATGGCCGCGCTCTTGCTGGTGACGATGCCGCGCTTTTTCTTTCACGCCCACCTGGCCGCGCTCGACGTGCCCGCAGCCACAGCCGTCTGGGCCACCGTGTTTGCGTTCTGGCTGCTCAAGGATCGACGTGGAATTGGCTGGGATATACTGCTGGGGCTGATCTGGGGGTTGGCGCTGGCGACCAAGGTCAACGCGGTGTTTGTCCCGCCGACACTGCTGGCGTGGGTACTCCTCTTTCAAAGGCGCTGGCACCTATTGCGTCGACTGGCTGTGATGGGCTTGCTGGCCCTGCCCGTTTTCCTCGCCGTGTGGCCCTGGCTGTATGATAAAGCCCAGTTCTGGCCGCGCCTGGACTGGTACATCCGCTTTGTCACCGTCGATCACTGGAAGATCGGTCAGTATTACCTGGATCGATTCTGGATGCCGCCGCCGTGGCATTTCCCCTTGGTGATAATCCTGGCGGTGACACCACTGACAGCAGCCCTGCTCAGTCTGACCGGCGCGGTGCGCGTGTGCCGCGAGCCGTCGCAGCGAGCGCTGGGCGGGCTGCTGCTGATCAACGTCGCCGCGCCGCTGGCGATCCCGGTGCTGGGCGACAGCCTGCTCTACGACAACGACCGCCTGTTCATGCCGGCGTTCCCATTTCTGGCCGCGCTGGGGGGAATTGGGGGTAGTTGGGTCGTTGGGTGGTTAGGTGGTCGGGTGGTACAGGGCAAATTCGCTATGCAAATGATGCTTGCGGCCGTGGTCGTCGGATTGATGATCGCGCCGCAGTTGGTTTCGGCGGGTGGGCTGTACCCGCACCTGCTCTCGTATTACTCGGAAACCGTCGGCGGGGTGCGCGGTGCGGCCCGGCTGGGGCTGGAAACGACATATTGGTGTGAAACCTATGCCGCCGCCCTGCCCTACCTCAACGAACACGCCCAAGCGGGCGACGTGGTCTGGGTCGACTCGTGGAGCCACGACGTGCTGTTTTATTACCAGCGCCAGGGCCAACTGCGCGCGGATGTGCGGATGGCCTGGCCCGAAACCGCATCCAGCGTGTTCGCGGGCAAGGAAGGTGTTGTCGTCGCGCGTGAGGCCGCCGACTGGGTGCTGGTTCACTATCGACAGACCGGTTTCGACCAAGACCTGATCCGCTGGCTGGACGGGCACGAACCGGCGCTGCGTCTGGAACATCGAGGCGTTGCGTTGATGGAGCTGTATGGAAAAAGGTAGACAGAGGAAACAAGGGATCAGGAATAAGGGGTGGCTGGCGGATGCGGCGGCGATGGCGCTGCTGGTGCTGCTGACCCTGGCCTTTTACCGCGAAATCGCACTGACGGGCAAGATTCTGCCCGGAGTGGATGCGTTCACCTATTTTTACCCTTATCGCCAGGTCGCGGCGCAGGCGGTGTGCAGCGGGCGGGTGCCGCTGTGGAATCCGTACCTGTTTATGGGCGTGCCATTTCTTGCCAACGCGCAGACGGCGGTGTTTTACCCGCTCAATGCCGCCTTGTGCTTTCTCGACGGGCCGCGCCTGGTGACGTGGTCGATCGTCATTCACGTGGCGCTAGCTGGCGTTTTCAGCTACCTGTACGCGCGGCGGTCGCTCCGGCTGTCGGTGCCCCCCGCGCTGATCGCGGCGAGCGCGTTTGCGTTCGGCGGGTTCCTGAGCGGGATGGTCGAGCACGTCAACCAGCTCAATGTGTCGGCGTGGTTTCCGCTGCTGCTGCTGCTGTGGGATGCAAAATCACACAATACCCGATTTTTGGGAAAAATCGGGTATTTGATCGGCATCAGTCTGATCGTCGCACTGGGGCTGCTGGCCGGGCACACACAATCGACCTATATTTGCCTGGTTGGGTTGGGCGTGTACGCGATGGCGCCCGTCCTTTGGCCCACAAAAGGCCTGCCGGTCAAGGCGTATTTCAAAACACTGGGACAGACCGCGCTCGCCCTGGCCCTGATCGCGCTACTCGGCGTGCTGCTGGCTGCCGTGCAGCTTGTGCCGACGCTGGAACTGTCGCGCCTGTCGATCCGGGGCGGCGGGCTGAGCTACCGCGAGGCGATCGCTTTTTCGCTCAAGCCGCTGCCGCGCCTGCTGCGCTACACGCTCTTGCCGCCGCTTGGGGCCAACCTGGCCGATCAATTTGGCGGCGATTTTTTCACGGAATACATCGCTTATATGGGTGTTGTGCCGTTGGTATTGGTGATTGGGTGGTTGGGCATTTGGGTGGTTGGGTGGTTGGGTGGTTCGAGGACCAGCGGTCGTGGCTTTATTTCATCGGCGTGGGCAGCCATCCAAGAGAATGCTGCCCGGCCGGCCTTCAAGCTGCTGGTTCTGGCCGGGCTGGGGCTGTTTCTGGCGTTGGGCGGGTACAATCCGCTATATTGGGTGCTGTACAAGCTGGCGCCGGGGTTTGGACTGTTTCGCGTGCCGGCGCGCTGGCTGTTCTTGTACGCCTTTGGCGCAGCGACGTTGGCCGGCGTGGGGTTGGAGAGAATCCTCCCCTCCCAATCCCCCCCGCAAGCGGGGGGGAAGCCGCGAAGCGGCCGGGGGGGGTTGAGAGTGGGCGTGCTTGTTGTTGCCCTTGCCGAACTGTTCTGGGCTGCCCAGTCTTTGCCGCTCGCTCACCCGACCGCGCCGGAGGCGTTTTCGTCCTTGCGCACGGCCCCGGCGCACATTTTGGCCGCGCAAAGCCTGGAGCCGATGCCGGGTCGCGTGTTGAGCATGTCGGACATTTTGTTCGACCCCGGCGATCAGGGCGAGATGGCGCAGGTGTTCGCCGGGCAGTTGAACGATAAGGCGATTTACGATTACGTCGTCAGCGCCAAGCGCAAGGAGATTTTAGCCCCCAACCTGCCGCTGGCCTGGGAGGTCTATGCCGTCGATGGCTATGATGGTGGCGTGCTGCCCTTGCAGCGCTACGTCGACTTGCAGCGGCTCCTTTTGCCCGCCGACCAGGTCTCACCCGACGGACGGCTGCGCGAGAACCTGAAGCGAGTCCCGCCCGCGCGCCTGCTGTCGCTGCTGGGCGTGCGTTACGTGATCACCGATAAAGTCAATGATGTGTGGATCGAGGACGTGTTTTACGATCTGGCTTTTGAAGCGGTGTTGGGTCAGGAAGGCACAACGAGCATCAGCACCGTCGATCTGCCCGCTTTCGCGGCCAACGCGCTGGGCATCGTCGCCTGGGTCGAGGGAACAATCGGTGAAAACGCCCAGGTGGCCGAAATCCGACTTGACACCGAGGATGGCGAACTTGTCTTGCCATTGTACCGCAAGCAGGTGGGCGAAAATGTCGATGCGCGACAGGCGGCGCGGGTGCAGTGGGCCAAACCGTCGACACTCCGCCGGCTGGAAGTGATCGCCCAATCGGGCACGCTGCACATCCAGGGGGTGACGCTGATCGACGAACGCGACGGCAGCAACGTGCCGGTGCTTCTCTCCACCGACGGCCAATATCGGCTGGTACATTCGGGCGACGTCAAGGTGTACGAGGTGCTCGACGCGCTGCCGAGGGCGTTTGTAGTCAAGGAATCTTACCAAATTGGCGATGATGAGCAGGCCATAGCAAAAATGCAGGAAGCCTCTTTCGATCCTGCACGAATGGCAATTGTATCTTCATGGACTCTAGATTGGACCATCGATCCAAGAAACAAAGCGTCACTTACTCATTCTGTTTCGGGGATTGATGCTTCTGAGAGCACCGTTGATGTTCTTATTTATGAGCCAGAACATATAAAGCTTAACGTAACTATTGTGCCAGATGCAGAAACAGGGCAGAACTATAACTTTAAAGTCACCGAACTCGTCCTCACAGATACTTGGTACCCTGGTTGGCAAGTTACCGTCGATGGTAAGCCATCCAAGATTCTTAAAGCTAATGCCAATTTTCGTGCAGTTTCACTATCCCCTGGCACACACACGGTTGAATTCACCTACAAACCATCTAGTTATACCGTCGGCCTGGGCATCAGCCTGGCGACGTTGTGCGGTATCATCCTGGCGCTGGTCGCCGGGCTTGCCGTTCGCCGTTTGGGAAAAAAGCGTTTGACCATGAATGGAGGGATACAATGAGAAACCTGGTAAATCGGATCGCCGTCGTCGCATTCATCGCGCTGGGCATGTTGATCTTGCCATTGGCCTTGATTTTCCCGGAGCAGGCCGAATTTATCATCCGCTATGTGGCTGAAGTCTTCAAGGCCAACCTGGTCTGGCTCGATGGGCTGTCGCCGGCAGCGCACATTGGCATGCGCGTGCTGCTGGCCGGGTTCGGCCTGGCGATATTTGTAGTCGGGCTGATTTTGCTGGTGCTAGAGATGATCTCTTTCCGGCGCGGCACGGCCAAACTGCGCGATGGCAGCGGGGAAATCATGCTCGACGGCGTCGTCGAACACCTGGCCTATCACATCGACCTGCTGTCCGACGTGGTGCGCGTGCAGCCCAAGGTGACGGGCAAGGGGGCGAGCGTGCAGGTCGAATTGTATGTGGAGACCGGGCCGGACGTTCACATTCCGGCCAAGACGGTCGAAATTCAGCAAAAGGCCAAGCAGGTGATCGTGGAGCAGTTGGGCTTGCAGCTCAACGGCGACATCCGGGTGGTGATAAGGCCGGCGCCGCTGCCCAAGATCGCATCCCGGCCGGAGGCAGTAGCGGTTGAGTCGCCCGCGCCGGAGGCGGTTGAGGTCGAGCACGAGTGGATTGCGGCCAAAGTGCAAGAGGAAACCGCAGCGGAGACCACCGAGGAAGCCGCAGAGGGAACCAAAGAAGAAATCTGATACGTTCCGGGTTCTTTTTTGATGCTAGTTCACGACATGAACCGGCAGGTCGGGGATGTCACCGCTGATCGTGCCACGCAGGACGATCTCGCCGGCGCGCACCTCGACCGATTCCACGTCGAGCGCGAAATTGAGTTCGGCCAGCGTCTCGCTCAACGAGGCGGCGATCAGTTCGCGCATCGCGCCGGGCACAGGGAACGGCCCGGCGTTGGCCTGTTCGATGTGGAAAACGACGTCGCCGTCCACCGCTTCCGCCGTCGCCCGGACGTAGACGGGGAGATCGGACGGCGCTACCTCGATAAAGGTGGCCCAAATTTCGAGATAACCGTCGTTGAATTGCAGTTTCATGTCTTTGGCCGGAAACTCGCCCGCGCCCGACTGGGCCAGGCCGACGATGTAGGAAGTCATTTCCCGGTCGGTGAGGACGATCTCGAACGGGCCGGGCCGGTCGGTGACCGCCTGCACGCGCTCGCGCAGCGCGTCGGCCTGCTCCTTGTCGATCTCGAACGGCGTCACCGGCGGGCTGGTCGCCCCACCGAGCAGGCAGCAGCACGATGAGGCCTGAACGAGGACGAGAAACGCAATCGCTGTGGAAAAAATTGGACGATAAAGACGAAACAAGTTCATAGACATCCTTTTATGTGCTGTGTATTGCGTATTGCATAGGGCGTCAATCACACGGAATACGCAGTATGCAATACGTTTTGCCCGATTATACCATACCTCGTTTTATGGAGAAACCTGTGGAACTTGAAGCCTTGATCGAAAGCCTGTTGTTCGTCAGTGATCGCGCCGTGGCCATACAGGATTTGGCCGCCGCGCTGGAAACCGACCCGGATCAGGTGGAAGCGGCCCTGCTCAGGTTGAGCGAGGCCTACCAAGAACGGGGCATTCGCTTGCAGCGCAAGGGGGATCGCTTGCAACTGGTCTCCGCGCCGGAGGCAGGGCCGCAGATCGAAAAATTCTTGGGGCTGGAAATTTCGGGCAAGCTCTCGCCCGCCGCGCTGGAAGCACTGGCCATCGTCGCCTACCGGCAGCCGGCCACCCGCGCGCAGGTCGATGCCATTCGCGGCGTCAACTCGGACGGGGTGCTGCGCTCGCTGGTACGACGCGGCCTGCTGGAAGAGCTGGGCCGCGCCGAGACGGTGGGCCGGCCCATCCTCTATGGCGTGACCCTGGAATTTCTGCAGCAGTTCGGGCTGGAAAGCCTGCAAGCGCTGCCCCAATGGGAATCGCTGGGACAGGAATTGGTCGAAAGAGAAGAAGAACAGGAATAACAAGATACCAGGTTTTTGACAAAAACCTGGTATCCGTTACCGGCTCACCGCGTCGACCCGGCGCGCGCCGGTGACGCGCACCAGGTCATCGACGCGCAGGCGCAAGTTGATCCCGCGCTGGCCCGCGCTGACGACGATATGCTCCAACTGCTCTGCGGCCCGGTCGATGCACACCTCGAAGCCCCGGTTGAGCAGCGCCAGCGCCGAGATGCCGCCCACCTGCAAACTGGTCAACGCTTCGGCGTCGCGCTGAGTGGCCATGTGCAGCTTGAACTCGCCCAACGACGCCCCCAGCGTCTTGAGGTCGATCTGCGCCGGCCCGGCGACCATCACCAGCAAGGGCTTGCCGCGCTGTCTTTGCACGACCAGGGTTTTGTACACCGTGTGCGGGTCGAGACCCAGCACCTCGGCAACTCCTTCCGCCGAGTGGAGGTCGGGCGAAAAGATGAATACCTCGTAAGCCACCTTGCGGGCGTCGAGCAAGCGTATGGCGTTGGTGCGGGGCGATTTTTCTTTTTTGGGCATGAGGTGCTCCTTGTTCGATCATGATTCGCCACTATCTTACACAGAAACAGCCGAGTAGTCAACGATGGACAAACCTACCCTGCGCCGCCAGTTCCGCCACATCCGCGAGACGCTCCTGCCCGAAGAAGTCGAAATCGCTTCGCGCGGCGTCCGCCAGCAGTTGGCTACCTGGGGGCCTCTGGCCCGGGCGCGGGCTGTGTTGGCCTACCTGCCCTTTCGCAACGAGATCGATTTGCGCCCCTTGTTCGCCCAACTAGCCCACATCCGCTGGATCGTGCCGCGCGTCGACGGCTCGCTTTTATCCCTGCACCCATACTCCCCCGATCGGTTAACGCTTCACCGCTACGGCATGTGGGAGCCGTCCGCCGACCTGCCGCGCGTCGCCCCGACAGAAATCGACCTGGTGCTGGCGCCCGGCATCGCCTTCGACCGGCGCGGCGTCCGGCTGGGTTTCGGCGGCGGCTATTACGACCGATTCCTGCCCACCTGCCCCGCCCCGTGCGCCGGCATCGCCTACTCGTTTGCGCTGCTGGATGAGCTGCCCGTCGAAGGGCATGACCAGCGCGTGGGGTGGGTGGTCACGCCGGGGCAAATACTCGACTGCGCCGGCGAGTGAGGAGGTTCGCCAATGCACCATCTGATCCTGGTGCGCCACTCTCAATCGCAGATCACTCCCGGCGTCCCGGCCAGCCAATGGCCGCTGAGCGAGGAAGGCCGCCGACGCTGCACGCCGCTGGCCGAAAAGCTGGCCCATTGGAAACCGGCCCGCATCGTCGCCAGCATGGAGCCCAAGTCGACGGAGACGGGGCGCATCGCAGCCGGGATATTGGGCCTCCCCTTTGAGAACGCACCCAACCTGCACGAGCACGCGCGCAGCCGGGTCGAATTTTCAGACCGGGCGACATTTCTGGCCCGCATCGAGGCGCTGTTCGCCTATCCCGAGGAATGCGTGTTCGGCGACGAGAGCGCGGCGCAAGCGCTGGCCCGTTTCAAGGAAGCCGTCGACGCGGTGCTTGACGCGCATTCCGAAGAAACGGTCGCCATCGTCGCCCACGGCACGGTGATCGCACTGTTCGCGGCTCGAGCCGCGAACCAGGATGCCTTCACGTTCTGGCGGCGATTGGGTCAACCGGCGTTGTTCGTATTCGATCTGCCCGCAATGACTCTGAACACCGTCGAGGAAACGCTATGAACCGCCCAATCGATTACAACGCCATCGCCGCCGCCTACGCGCGCAACCGACACATCCACCCGCGCGTGCTGGAAGCGCTGTGCCGGGACATCGACGCCGAGTCGACCGTGCTCGAAGTGGGCTGCGGAACAGGGAATTATATCTCCGCCATCCAGGAGGCGAACGGCTGCGCGTGCTGGGGCGTCGAGCCGTCGGCGGGGATGCTGGCCCAGGCACGGGCGCGCTCGGAGGCGGTCACCTGGCGGCAGAGCAGCGCCGAGTCGCTTGCCGGCCCCGTGCCGGAGCAGACCTTTGACCTCGTGTTCTCGGTCGATGTGATCCACCACGTGGGGGACAAACCGGCATACATCCGACAAGCGGGCCGGGCGCTCAAGCCGGGCGGGTGGCTATGCACGGCGACGGATTCCGAGTGGGTGATCCGCAATCGCGTACCGCTGAGCAGCTATTTTCCCGAAACGGTCGAGCACGAACTGGCCCGCTATCCGCGCATCGACGACCTGCGCGGGTGGATGATCGAGACGAGGTTTGAGGATGTATGCGAGGAAACCGTAGAATGGCGCTATGATCTGGTCGACGCACAGGCCTACCGCGACAAGGCATTTTCATCGCTGCACCTGATCGATGAAGCGGCCTTTGCGCGCGGACTGGCCCGGCTGGAAGCCGACCTGGCCCGGGGGCCGGTGCCGTGCGTGTCGAGATATACACTGGTGTGGGCAAGAACAACCATCCCGGAAGTTTAGAACTTCCGGGATGGTCGGAAAAGGCTTGCCGGGTAACTCTAGTCCTTCACTTGTGACCCGGCTTCCAGCACCTGCCGGATGGCCGCAATCACGATGTCCGGCTGCTCCACCTGGACGGCGTGAATGCTCTTTTCGGCACGGACAAGCCGGCTGTTCGACGAAAGCCCGGCCAGTTCGTGCTGGATGTCATCGAACATTTTGCGCGTTTGCTGCCACCGCTCTTCGCTATAATTGCGCGGCAGTGCGGGCGGGCGTCCGGCAGCCTGAACCACCACCAGGGGCATCCGGCCCAGCGTGGGCGGGACGGCGATACGGCTTTGCATCAGCGCCTGAGACTCGGCGCACAACGTGTCCATGTATTCCGGACGCGAAATCAGTGTGAGCAAAATATCCTGATCTTCCGGCGAGCGAACCGATGGGAACCGGCTCAACAGCAGCGGACGGGCCAGCAAGCGAACGAGTCCAACGCGGGCCAGGAACGCCAGCACCCCGTACAGGCGCAGAGAAACCTTGAGCTGCTTGAACTCGGCTGCCGAAAGCCGCCCAATCTGGCCTTCATGCGCAGAATCGACCAGCACCATTCCTACCACCTCTTGAGAATATTGGCGGGCGAACTCACGCACCAGGACGCCGCCGAACGAATGCCCGACGAGCACATAAGGGCCGGATTCGCCAGCGCTGGCCAACAAGATGTGAAGGTCGGCGGCCATTTGCTCGAGCGAGTTGGGTGTACGGCCCACGTCGCTCCAGCCGTACCCGGCCCGATCGTAGGCGCACACCCGTCCCCATTGGGCGATTGCCGGCTGGATCAGCCGCCAGTCAAACGAGCAGTTTCCCATTCCCGCCTCGAGGACGACCGTGGGCTGTTGCGGACGGCGCTCACCGATACAGTATAGATGTAGTCGATGCGCGTTGACCGGGTAGAGATTGCCAGCGGGCGGATGGCGCTTCCGATCCCGTGATTCGGACAGGAATTCGTACATCCAGCCCGCCAGCAAAAGAAACGCGATGATGCCAATGGCTCCGGCGAGATATTCCATGTGACCTCCTGGCGTGAAACGTCCCTCACCCTAAAGCGAAACAGGCTCTTTGTACTACCAGGCGTAGGCTTCCGGCGCTTCTCCACCCGGACCGGGCCAGATCTCGTCCAGGCGAGCGAGGGCCTCGCCACCCAGGTGAACCTCGAACGCTTTCTGGCTCTCGACGAGCTGCTCCACCGTCCGCGGGCCGATGATGGGTGCGGTGAGAACGGGATTGTTCAGCAGCCAGGCCAGGGCCACGTCGGCCGGCCGGGCGCCGACCTCCCGGCACAGCGATTCGTACGCTTCAAGCTGGCTGCGATAGGCCTCAAACTTGTCACGCTGCCAAGATCGACGACCCGTTTCACCCTCTTGGAGCAGGCCGGCCAACAGCCCCACCGCCAGCGGGCTCCAGGCCACAAGTCCGAGGCCATACTCGCGGCAGGCCGGGATCACCTCCAGCTCGACCATCCGATCGCTCAGGTTATACAAACTCTGTTCGCAAACCAGGCCCAGCTGGTTTCGCGAGATCGCCTTCTCGCAGGCCTGGACGATGTTCCAGGCCGCAAAGTTGCTGCTGCCGACGTACAGCACCTTGCCCTGCTGGACGAGCAGGTCCATGGCCTGCCAGATCTCTTCCCAGGGCGTTTCGCGCTTGCGGTGCGGCGGCCGGTACATGTCCCGTTCCGGCAGACCCCATGCCTCTACGTCCGACGGCGTCGGCTCTCCGCGATCGATGTGGTGCATGAAATAGAGGTCGATGTGATCGGTCTGCAACCGGCGCAGGCTGTCTTCGCAGGCCTGGCGGATGTGGCGCGCCGACAGGCCGCGGTCGTTAGCACCGTGTCCCATCGGGCCAAAAACTTTGGTCGTCAGCACCACCTGCTCGCGCCGCCCGCCGCCTTGAGCGAGCCAGCTTCCAACGATCTGCTCGGTCTCTCCTTCAAAGCGCTTGCCGCCGTATATGTTGGCTGTGTCGACAAAATTGATGCCGATGTCGAGTGCCTTGTCCAATATCGCGTGCGAATCTTGCTCGGAGCGGATCGCGCCCAGGGCCATAGTGCCCAGGCACAGCCGGCTGACGATGAGTCCCGTTTTCCCCAGATGGGTATATTGCATGGTTTCCTCCGATTTCATTTTGTTTGAGATAATAGCTTGCTTATCGCCGCCGCAGCCAGGCGACCAGGATAACGATGCCCACGAGCGCGGCCGCCGAGCCGCACAGGCCCTTCTTGGACTCGACGGGCTCGGGCGTGGGCACCTGTGTAGCCGTCGGCGCAGCGGGTTGGGCAATTGACGTCGCAGTGGGCGCGGCCTTTTCTGCCGGCGTGGCCATGGGCGGCGGCAGGGGCTGTATGACGCCGGCGAACAAGCTCAAATCGTCAACCCAGAGCGTGCCCTGGCCGGGCGTAAAGCTGAACGACAGGCCGGTGATGCGCGCCGGATCGAGCTGTTTCAGCCCTGCTTCTTCGGCCCAAGAGGCCCGTATAAAAGCATCCCAGGGCAGCACCACCTCGCCCCAACCGCTCACATGCGACTCGTCGGTGACAAATTCAGCCTCAAAGGGCGTGGCGGCATCCGGATCGCCGCTGTACAACACCAGCCGCATCGGATAGCCGGCCTCAGTGGCATGCAGCCAGAACGACAGGCCGGAGCCGCCGCTCCAATCCTGAGCGCCATCGAAGCCGGTGCTGGTGTCGCCCCAGCCGCCCTCGACAATCTGGTACTCGCTGCGCAGCGAAGCCGTTCCGCCGTGCCTGACCGCTGTATCCAGGTCGGAAACCACCGTCGATTTGTCTCCGTCTCCGCTGGAGCCCCACCAGGTTTCGCCCTCCCAGTCATCGATGACGCCCGCTGGCTTGGGGGACTCGACGTCTTCTGGCGTGGGCGCGTCCACTGGCGTGGCCTCTTCTGCCGGAGTCGGCGTGGGTGCGTCCACTGGCGTGGACGAAGGCTCCGGCGCCGGCGTCGACGTGGGCGCGGGCGCTGCGACCGGCGCATTTTTCCAGCGGTTGTAATAGACGTTTAGCAAGGGCACAAATTCGGCGGTCGCCTTGCTGTGTCCCTCGGTGTTGGGATGGCTGTCACCGCTGGGATAGGCAGCAAAATTGTTGTCGGTGGCCTGAAGCCGTTCGATCTCTTGGCCGTTCCACCAGTGGTGATTGTTGGGATCGGTCAGCACGTTGAAATAGTCGAACACGGCCACGTTGGCGTACGGATAGCCAGCCAGCCAGTCGTACACCAGCCAGTAGTTGAATTCGCGGGCGTTGAGCGCGCGCTCGGGCGTGGTCTCTTGCTCCATCAACGGGGGAGCAGTGATGACCACAAACAATTTGTCCTGGCGGGTGGCGAAATAGGTCAGGATGTCGTTATAGACCGCTTTGGCGTTGCCGACCGTGAATTCATCATTCGGCTCCGGCGCAGGTGGATCGTCGGGGCTGCCGTACAGGTCCGAGTTGGGAAAGCAGGACTTGAACATGATGATTTCGTTTGGGCCGCCGGGATCGCTGGCCAGACGCGACCAGCGGCCAAAATCGCCGATGTTCTGGCCGTTTTCGCGGTACAGTGCCTCCAGGTACGTGGCGCTGTCGGGGCCGGTGAACCACTCCGGCCAGTTGACGATGTCGGTGCGGTCGCCGATGGCGTCCGGCCCCCAGCCGTAATTGGTGGCGCTGACAAAATAGTTATTGTCGCGCAGAGCGATGCCCAGGCCGCCGTAGGGCTGATCGGAGTTGGGATCGGCCAGCCAGTTGCCGCCGGTGGAGTGGTGGACGAAAATCAGCTTGACCGGTGCGGCGGGTGGATTGGGGCTGTCTTGCAAGTTGGGTGTGGCCTGCACGGGCATCGACGAGCATAACAGAATCATCAGTACGAGAGCGTAAAATATCTTTTTGTTGTTCATTTTACTCCTCTATGGGCACGGATACGTGCCGTTGTAAATCTCAATCTCCTCGCCGCCTGTTTTGAGCCAGACGCCCAGCGTCGCGCCGACCGGTGTGCGGTAAAATTGAGCCACAATTCTGGCGCGACCTCGCGGGCCGGATAGGGCGGTGGAAAAGCGGCCCTGTCGCAGCCCGCCACCGCTCTCAAAATACGTCGTCCAGGCAAACAGGCCCGGCGTCACTGGTTCGCCAACCGCGTCGGCGACGAGGGCATTGGAATTGGCCAACCGGATGACGCAGTCGTATTCGGGCGTGGTCTTGATCGCAAACCCGAACACCCCCAGCAAGATGAGCGGGACGATGGCGAACAAGGCAAGAGCGCCCAGGATGCGCCGGAGGCCGGTCAGCGCCTTGTTGAGCGTGGGTGGAGATTGCGGGATGTCTGTGTTCATTGTACCTCCCATACATGCACCACTGGCTTGCCCCCGTCGGCGTACAGCTCAAGCACATATAAAAAGCCGTTGGCCCGGTCGTAAGCCACATCGCCGACGCGGTGACGGCGCTGGTCGCCCCAGCCAAGCTCGATCTCGTCCCACTCGGGTGGATCGAGGTAAAGGTACTCGTCGATGTCGATCACGGCATACGGCTGCGGCTGCCACGATTCGATCTCCCCGGCGGCGACGCGGGCCAGGTCAGCCGGGTCAAAGAGGATAAACTGGGCGTCAAAGCGGGTCGTCCACCAACCCCGGTTGCTTATACAGGTGCCCGCCCCTTCGTCGCAGCAGCCGGCAAAGTCCTCCGGTGGGCAGGCGGATCCGTCGGCCAGGCGGCAGGTGGTGAAATCGGTCACATTGTCATCCACGCAGGGATATTGCGGCCCGGCAGCATTGATATAGCCATACCAGTATTTTGTGCCGGTGCTTTTGGTCCCGGCCAAGAGCACCGCCGCCTTGCCGGACGGGGTATCGATCCACGCGCCGCCCTCCCACTCGTCGGGATGCTGGTAGCCGTCGAGACAGCGGACAATGTCTGCGCTGTTGTAGGCATTTTCATAGAGCAGCAAGGTCGTTTCGGCGAGGCGCGTGCCGGACGAGGGCGCGTCGCCGCCGGGAAGCCAGGGCCGGTAGGCAAAGAGCGCCGGCCCCATCCCACCCTGCCCGCCGTCGCGCATGCGGCCGGTCGCCAGGACGCGGCCTTGAGCGTAGGCGTCGGCCCAGGCGGCAGGAATGTCAAACATATAGCCGTTGGTGCTGTAGAGGTTCTGATCGCCGATGAACCATACCCCTTGCAGGTTGGGCGCTCTCAGATCGGCGCTGAACCAGGCGTGCGACGGCTCGTCTTCGGGTTGAAGGTGCTGTCCCCAGCAGAGGTGGATCAACGGGCCGGTGTCGGGGTGGTTGAGGTACTGCATGCCCACCTTGGGGATTTCCTCCAGATTGACAAAGTAACCGGCGGTGACATCGGCAAAATTCTGGACAAAGGCCGCCTGGGGCAGATCGGCGGGGTTGGCGGCGATGACAGGGAGAGGAATGTTGATCTCGGCCACCTGGTCACCGTCGGGCAGACCACCATAGGCAATGCGGTCGTGCCCGGTAATGAACAACGAGCCGGGATGGGTGCCGGCGGTCGCGGCGGGGCCGTCGGGGTTAAAGGTCATCGCGTTGCCGCCATAGGCAAAGGTCTGCGGCGGGTCTTCGCCGCCGGGCAGTCGAAACGCGCCGAGGTAGGTCAGATCGGCGGGCGACAGTCGACCGGCGACGTGGGCCTTGGTCACGACGGGCAGATAGGCGGTCGGGGTGGCGGTTTCGGCGGCGTGGATGGCGGTAGGGTCGGACGAAATTCCATTGATAGCGGGAGCGCAAGCCCATGTCATCACGGCAGCGATCAGAAAAGGAAAGCAAAGAACGGCAAACCGGTTCTCAGGTTTCATAGACCACCTCCCTGGTCGTGCGGCAATCAAAGGCCTGATGAGGCCGAGCGCACGAATCATCATAACACAAAACAAATCGTCTGACAAGGTTTGACCAAAGAGGCGATCTTGCAGTAGAATGATTCTACCAACTCGAATTGCTCGGGGATAGCTTGATGCGATTTCAATATGTCGGCTGGCAGATTGGCGTAAACTATCAGGCCGAAGGAGAGGGCATCGATTGGCCCTATCTAAAGCAGGTCATCGATCGCAGTGCAGACACGGGGATGAACCTGCTCAGCCTGATGATGGTCTCTTACGGGTATTATTGCCCGGAGCACGATGGCTATGCGTGGCCGGTGCGAAACCCGCGGCTCGACGTCTTGCGAGACCGTCACTGCCTGAACGCCGATCCACACACCGAGTTTGTTTCCAAAGCGCTGGACTATGCCAAGAACAAGGGCTTTCACTGCCAGCTCATGATGAACGCAATGATCTGGAACCCGGTCAGGGTGGCTCAAAGCTACCCGCAAGCCACATCGCAGTGCAATGCCGATGGACGTCCGATCGTCGACGGCTGGCTGTTCTGTCCAGATTCGCCGGATGGCTTTCAACTGGCGGTGGATGAAGTGACCGACCTGCTGGAGTTCTATGCCGACAGCCCGGTCGACAGTTTTAGCTTTGAACGTCTCGGCTACAATTCGGGCACCTGCTACTGCCCTTATTCGAGAGCACGATTCAGGCAGTATACGGGACAGGACATGGAGACCAGTTCGCTCAATCGGCTGCTGTGGAAAGGCAATTCGGTTCGCGATCACTTGCACAAATATGTCCAGGCCATTCAGCAGGCACGGCCTGGCATACAGATATGGGCGCATACCGGCGGCGAGCCGGAGTGGGGCCATTTTCCGCACGTCTTGCAGGAGGTGGGCATCGCGACGGTATCGAACCACGGACAGCATTTTCTTCCCACAGAACAGGCCTTCCACCAGCAGCTCGACTGGCTCAAGCCGCTGCCCTGCATTCCACACATCTGCGTGCGTGACATGCCCACCCAGAATTACCGGGTTGCCCTCAAGACCCCGGACATGATCCGTGAATACGCAAGCTGGCTGGAAAATTACGCTGGCGACCGGCTGCTCGGCGCGCTGTTCTTCAACGAGGTCAGAACCAGCGAACGAAACAAGGCCGCAGTCTATGATATTGTCAATCACTGGCAAACAAGGAGCAAACCATGAGTGAACCCCAACCTACCATTACCGTCGAACAATTCCGCGAGACCGCCGCCCGCATCGAGGCCGAGGTCAGCAAGGTCATCGTCGGGCAGAAAGGAGTCGTCCGCCACGTGCTGATCGGCCTGGTCGCTGGCGGGCACGTGCTGCTGGAAGGCGTGCCCGGTCTGGGCAAGACCATGCTCGTGCGCACCCTCGCCGACGCGCTGGAACTGCAATTTTCGCGCATCCAGTTCACCCCCGACCTGATGCCGGCCGACATTGTCGGCACGGACATCCTGGAAGAGAACGACCAGGGCAATCGATCCTTCCGCTTCCAACAGGGGCCGGTCTTTGCCAACCTGGTGTTGGCCGACGAGATCAACCGCGCCACGCCGAAAACCCAGTCGGCGCTGCTGGAGGCGATGCAGGAGCACCGCGTCACGGTGAGCAAGACCACCTATCCCCTGCCCGCGCCCTTTTTCGTCCTGGCCACGCAAAACCCGATCGAGATGGAGGGCACCTATCCGCTGCCCGAAGCACAGCTCGACCGTTTTATGTTCAAGCTGAATGTGAGCTTTCCCGCCGCCGACGAACTGACCGAAATCCTCAACCGCACCACGCAGCAGGCCGATCCCCGCGCCGGCAAAGCCACCGACGGCGACACGATCTTGAGGATGGGCGACCTGGCACGCGGCATCCCGGTCGCCAGCCACGTCAACGACTATTCAGTGCGGCTGCTCCTCGCCACCCACCCCGACAACGACGGCGCGCCTGCCGCGGTGAAGCGCTTCGTGCGCTATGGGGCCAGCCCGCGCGGCGCACAGTCGATGATCCTGGGCGCAAAAATCAGCGTGCTGCTGGGCGGGCGCTACAATGTATCGTTCGAAGACTTGCAGGCTATGGCCTTTCCCGCGCTGCGCCATCGCATCATCCTGAACTTTGAGGGCGAGGCCGAGGGGATCACTACAGATGATGTGATTGGGGAGATTGTAAAGCGAACAGCAGCACAATAGCCGGTTGTGTCGGTTCCCAACTGGCCAGGTTTATGCGGTAACAATCAAGGCACTGACCGATGCGCACAAATTTGTCGACCGTGCCAGGCGCTACCTGTCGGACATAGAAGGAGGCTGATCATGCGTCAGGAGCTATCTTTGCCCACCCACTACCGACAAGCCCTCGATGATTTTGTGCAGCGACTGAATGCTCACTGTGGCGACCTGGTACGCCAAGTTATCCTCTTTGGCTCACAGGCGCGTGGCGACGCCGGCCCTGACTCGGACATCGATGTGCTGGTCGCGCTGACCGACGACGATCCCGATCTGCGTTCGCAGGTACGACGACTGGCAGCAAGGATCTCACTTGAATACGATCTGCTGCTGTCGGTGCGCGCAGTAGGCCGTTCGCAGTGGGATGAACTGACCCGCTACCGTTTCCCTATCTATCGAGCCATCCAGACTGAAGGGATTGATCTGCTGTCTCATTCGGCATGAAAGAACGTACCGTGCCCTACACCCTGCCCGAACAAGAAACCTTTATGCGCCAGGCCCTCGACGAAGCCCGGCTGGCCGTCGAGGAAGGCAACCTGCCCATCGGCGCCGTGATCGTGCTCGACGGCGAGATCGTCGCCCGCGGGCACAACCGCCGCCATACCAATCACTTTTTGCGCCACGCCGAAACCGAGGCCATCGGCCAACTGGCGCGCACGTTCAATCGCAAGACGGAGCCGGCGGCCATCTTTACCACTGTCGAGCCGTGCTGGATGTGCTACGGCGCGATTTTGGCCGCTAACATCGCCCACGTCTATTTCGCCGCACAAGATGCCCATTTCGGCGCGGGCCAGATTCACCACGTCGGTCAGTACGACCGCACGCGCATCCTCACCTACCGGGGCGGCATTCTGGAACAGGAATCGTTCGCGCTGCTCTATGCGCATTCGGAATGGCATACCCGCCTTTTGTTTGGCCCGCGTTTTGAGGAGTTGATCAACCAAATGCTTGCCCCAACCACCAATCGACCTAACGACCCGACATCGCTCCTCGCCGTCTGCGGGCTGTACTGCGGCGCGTGCTACCACCATCGCGCCTCCTTCCCCGACGGGCAGCACCTGCTCCGCCCCGAGTTTCGCGGCTCTCGCCCGCTGGAAGGGTTCACCTGCCAGGGCTGCCGCTCCGCCAAGCTGTACATCCACCCCGGCTGCGCCGAGTGTGCCATCCGCGATTGCGCCGATCAAAAAGGCATCACCCACTGCGGCGAGTGCGACGAATTCCCTTGCGCCCGGCTGATCGCCTTTCAAACCGACGGGCGCGCCCACCACCTGCCGATTTTGGAACAACTTGAGGATATCAAACGTAAAGGTATAACGCAATGGCTCGTCGCACAATCGGCGCGTTGGACCTGTGAATGTGGCCAGCCCTTTAGCTGGTATGAGACGGTTTGCCAGAAATGCGGCTCGCTACTTGATGGATTCAAACAGCAAGCGTAAGACGTATTTCATACTGCGTATTGCGTACTGCGCGCCAAAGACGGAATACGCAGTACGCAGTACAGAACGAAAAACGCCCCACATATCATAAACAATCAAGGGACTTGCTATGAAACTCGTCTGCACCACCAACCCGTTTATCCCCGTCACCCAGCAGCGCCACCTGGTCTATGCACTGGTCGAGGTTGTACCAGACGCCGCACCGGCGACACCCCCCGCTCCGCTCAACCTCGGCCTGGTCGTCGACGCCAGCCGCTCCATGTCGATCCCGATTTTGAGCGAGCAGCAGTTCGCCGACCTGCGCCGCAAGGGGCTCGCCAAACAGATCACCGTCGACGGGGTCAAGGTGTGGCAGATCCAAGTGCCCAAGAATACCAGGGTCGAAGCACCGAGCAACATGGATTTCACCAAACAGGCGCTCGGCGTCGTCGCCGATTGGCTCCAGCCGGACGACCATTTTTCGCTGGTTGCCTTTGCCCAGGACGCGCTGCTGATGGTGCGCAATTCGCCCGGCACGCAGGTCAACGCGCTGCGTGAATCGGCAAACAAGCTGGACCTGATCGACCTGGGCGACGATACCTACATGGCGCGGGGCATGGAAAAGGGGATCGAGCAGATGCGGGCCGCACTCTCGCCGGGGCGGGTCAACCGCATGATCGTGCTTACTGATGGCTATACGCAAGAAGCGCACGCCTGCTATGAGTGGGCGCGGGAAGCCAAAAAAGCCGGCATTGTGGTCAGCACAATGGGCCTGGGGCTGGATTTCAACGAAGAACTGCTCATCTCGCTGGCCGACGTCAGCGGCGGCAACGCCTATTTTGCCGACGAGCCGCACGAAATCCCGCAGGCCTTTCAGCAGGAAATGGCCCAGATCAAGTCGGTGACCTGGCGCGACCTGACCCTGTCGCTCACCCTACCCGCCGACGTGACCCTGCGCCGTGCGCACCGCATCTCGCCGACCATCGCCGCGTTGGAGGCGGAGGGCGACCGGCTGCCGCTGGGCGATTTACAGCAAACCGCGCCGCCGTCGGTGCTGCTGGAACTGGTGGTACCCGGGCGCCCGGCGGGAAATTACCGGCTGGCACAGACCACGCTGCACGGTCGCGCCTCCGGCGGTCAGCAGGTGCGGGTACTAACCGACGAAAACGTGCTGGCGCACTATACCGAGCGTCCCAGCGAGTCCGCGCAGGCCGATGCCCGGCTGATGGACGCGGTGCAAAAGGTCAGCGCGTTCAAGCTGCACACCCAGGCCATGCAAGAGGTCGAGCGGGGCAATGTGACCGGGGCCACCCGGCGGCTGCGCGCCGCCGGCGAGCGGCTGATCGAGATGGGACAGGACGATCTGGGGCAGACCATGCTCGTCGAGGCGGATTTGATGGAGCAAGAAGGGCAAATGTCGTCCGAAGGGACCAAAAAACTGCGCTATGGCACGCGCAAGCTGACAAAACCACCGACCGTCGACGGCTGATCGCAGACCGCAAACAACCGTTCAGCAGTCCGTGGCCGGTCGTCGGCGGTCAATTTCCGCATAAATCACCTCAAAATTTCCCCACCACCGGTTCTGCCCGCTCGAGGTTGCAGCGCAAAAAAGGCTCCTCGGCCCACAACGAACCATAGCAGACCTCGGCCGCGGCTTTGCAGCCGCCCAGGCAGGCATCGTGCAAGGCACACGGCTGGCAAAAGGGCGGCGCCGCGCGCATGAACTCGCGCAGCTGCTCCGAAGTGGCGATCTCGGCAAACGATTGCTCGAACAGATTGCCCAGGATGGTCGGGGTATGGTTGCAGGGCCGCACGTTGCCCAGCGGATCGACGGTGTAATAGGCGCGATCGGTGCCGGCGGCGCAAAAGCCAAAACCCAGGTTGGGGTACGCGGCGTGATCGATCAGGCAGGGCTGCATGGCAATCGAGCAGGAAATGGGAAAGTGGAATTCTTCCGCTGCTTCATTGGCGATAACCAGCGCTTCGCGCATCTCGTCGACGGAGGGCAGCAGCTCGTCGAGGTACATCCGCCCCCGCCCGCCGACATTGAAGCGGTTGAGCATCATGCTGCGCGCGCCAAAGGCAAAGGCCAGCTTGATCGTCTCGTACAGGTCGGCGATGTTGCGCCGGGTGGCCACAAAAACGGCCACAAATTGGCCGCCGTGATAGCGGAGACGCGCCATCGCCGCCAGCGTGGCGTTGAATGCGCCGGGCGAGGCCGAGAGTTCGTCGTGTACCTCGCCCCGGCGGCCGAGCAGAGGCAGTTCAAACAGCCCCACACCCCGCCGCAGCAAGTCGATCACCGTCGGCTCGTCCAGCAGACGGCCATTGCTGATCAGGGTGATGCTCACGCCGCGCTCGCGCAGGTGGTCGATGATCTGGGGCAGGTCGGCGCGCAGCAGCGGTTCGCCGCCGGTGAGCGTCACGTGCGGGCAGCGCGTCTCGTCGAGTGCCTTGTCGATCAAGCACAGGGTGGTCGCCGTGTCGAGTTCGCCGCGCGGGTAAGGGCAGGGCCACTCGGCCGTGTTGGGCTGCCAGACGTTGTAACAGTGCAGGCAGGCGTGGTTGCAGCGCTGGGTGATTTCAAAGATCAGTGAGTGCAGCGCGGGGCGGGCATCGGTCATGGCGTCTCCAACAGCAGCTCGACCAGGAATCGCGCCGCCTGTGCGGCCTCGGGTGAAATGTCCAGTTCGATCTCCTCAAAGGTCGGGTAGGGCGTCCCGGCTGCATGCGCCTGGACGATCTCGTCATACAGCGCCTGGATTTCTTCCGGCGACATGCCCAGAAAGGCCATGTCACGGGCGATGGCCGTCTGAGCCAGGGCGATTGTGTTCGGGTCGAGGTCGCCGTTTTCGGCCAGCAGTTCGGCCTGGCGCACCAGATCGTCGCTGCTGGTCGGTGTGAAATCGATCATCGCCGGCTTGTAGCAGGTGATCGGCGCGTTTGAGCGCCAGACGTGATAGGCGGCCTCCTCAAACGCGATCTGCACCTGCGCGGCGACGGCCTCTTGTAATTCGCTGACCGACACCAAATCGTCCAACGCGGCGCGGTGCTCGGCGACCAGGCTCTTGAGCGTCCAGTCGCCCTGCTCCAGGTCGACAGCCCGCTGGGCCAGCACATCCAGCCCGAACCAGCATGTGCGCAGTCGCTCGCGCGAGATCGCCGCCCAGGCCTGACGGGTGGCGTCGACGGGAAGACCGCCGGCCTCGGCTGTTTCCTTCAATGTCTGCGCCTGACGGGTCAGTTCATTGGCCGGCGTTGGCGAAGGCACTACCGTATAGCAGGTCACCGGCGGAGGCGATGAAGGCGTTGGTGTCGGTTCGACCATATCGTAACAGCGCATTTGAGGCGTCTCGGTAGGCTGTTTGAGTGTCGGTACACACCGTGTCGACACCAGCGAGGCCAGGGCAATGCCCAGACGCTTGAGAAACTCTCGTCTATCCAATGGCATCACTCAATCCTCCAACAACAACTCGACCAGGAATCGCGCCGCTTGCGCGGCCTCGGGCGAAACATCCAGATCGATCTCCTCAAAGGTCGGGTAGGGCATCTCCGGCACGTGCGCCTGGACGATCTCGTCATACAGCGTCTGGATTTCTTTCGGCGACATGCCCAGAAAGGCCATGTCACGGGCGATGGCCGTCTGAGCCAGGGCGATTGTGTCGGGATCGAGGTCGCCGTTTTCGGCCAGCAGTTCGGCCTGGCGCACCAGATCGCCGCTGCTGGTTGGCGTGAAATTGACTTGCATCATCTGGTAACAGAGCATCGGCGCGTTGGATCGCCAAACGTGGAAAGCAGCCGCTTCAAAAGCAACCTGCACCTGGTCGGCAACGGGCGGCTCAAGTTGACTGTCCGCGACCAGCACATCCAGCGCGGCGCGATGCTCGACGACCAGTTCTTCTTTGATTCGCTGACCGCCATCGCTGTCTTTTTGGGTCTGCTCGCCCAGCCCTTCCAGATCGAGCCAGCAACGCCGCAGTCGTTCCAGTTCCGGGGGCAGTCCAGACGGCTGATCACGCTGACCGGAAGCGCCGGGTGTGGGAGAAGGCAAGGCCACAATGTAACAATCCGGCGCTGGTGTACGCGCGCAGCGCGCAGACACCAGCGAGGCCAGGGCAATGCCCAGACGCTTGAGAAAATCGCGCCTGCTCGATGACATGGCTCAATCCTCCAGCAGCAGTTCGACCAAAAATTGCGCCGCCTGCGCGGCTTGAGGCGAAACATCCAGATCGATCTCTTCAAAGTGCGGGTAGGGCGTGCCAGAAGCATGTTCCTGGCTGATTTGCCTGTACAAGGCCTGAATCTCCTCCGTCGACATGCCCAGAAAGGCCATGTCGCGGGCGATGGCCGTCTGGGCCAGGGCAATTGTGTCCGGGTCGACGTCGCTGCTTTCAGCCAGCAGTTCGGCCTGGCGCACCAGATCGCCGCTGCTGACCGGGTGATAGTTGGGTGTAGCCTCCCGGTAGCACATCAACGGCGCATAGGTTGCCCAGACGTGCCCGGCGGCTTCTTTGAAGGCCAGTTGGATCAGATCGGCCACCTCGGCGCTCAACGCGCCGGCCGCAACCAGCGCATCCAGCGCCGTGCGGTGCGCGTCGATCAGTTCCTGGCTGGCCTGCATCCCCAGTTCGCTATCATTTTGGGTCCGCTCGGCCAATTCGTCCAGTTCGAGCCAGCAGCGACGCAACCGCTCGTGCTCCGGCGTCTTGGCTGTCCCGCCAAACGATCCGGCCGGCGTTGTTGTGAGCGGCGCCGGCTCATAGCAGGTCGGACTGAACAGCGACGAACAGCGCGTGCTGAGCAGCGAAGCCAGGCCAATGCCGAGAGATTTCATGAATCTACGTCGTGAAGACATACAACTCCCAACCCATTTCTTTGTAACGCTAGAATCAAGGACGCCATCCGGCGGCATAAGGTTCCGTCCGGCAGGGGCGTCCCATACTCACCCTGGCGAAGGTCTAAAACCTGTGCAAGGGTAAACCGTTAACCGTCATTTACATTCGATCTTGGTCGGTACGGTAGCCTCATTCCAGCGGCGTTCGAACTCTTGCAGGTACAATGCGGCGATGTCCTTGTTGGTGACGATAACCACGTTTTCGTCGTTGCTCGTGTCGGCGTTTTGGGAGAAATTGAGCGAGCCGGTGATGACGATCTCGTCGTCGATGACGATCACCTTGTGGTGGAAGGTGCCGGGGTTGCCATCCTGCCGCGCCGGATGCCCGGCACAAAAGAGCACCCCCAACTCGCTGTGTTCGACCTCGCTGCCGCGTGTTTCAAAGATGGCCTTCACATCGACACCGGCATCGGCGCGGGCCAACACGGCCTGACCCAGGTCGTCGTGGGTGAACGAAAAGGCCATCACGCGAATGCTTTTTTGCGCGCCCTCGACCAGCGGAACGAGGCGGCTGATCACCTTGTCTTCCGAGGCAAACAAGACCTGCACCGGCGTGCCATCGATGATGGTTGACTGCTGCTCGACCGTCGAAGGCGAGCGCGGCCCAAATTGGCCGTCCCACATCTCGACGAACTCGCGCTCATACATCGCCGCCACCTCGGTCGACTTGAGCACGATCACGTTGTTGTTGTTGCGAAAATTTCCGTTTCGGGTAATGTTGGTCGATCCGGTCCACACGATCTGGCCGTCGAAAATCCAGAATTTGTTGTGCATCAGCGCGCTGCGACCGTCGTCCTTGACCTTGATCCCGGCCTTTTCGAGCATCGCAAACTGGCCGTGATCTTGATCCTCGTCGGCATCGATGCCGTGCTCGTCGTCCGTCACCCAGCGCACGTCGACGCCGCGCCGGTGTGCCCGGATCAGCGCCTCGGCGACGGGAGTCAGGTTGAACTCGAACGAGGCGATGTGAATGCTCTTTTGGGCCGCGTCAATGTAGGCAATCAATTTTTCGGGGATCGATCCGGCCAGGTCATCCGGGTTGTTATGGGTGTTCGGATCGGTGAAATAAACCTCCCACCAGTCGCCGCCGCTGCCAACCAAAACCGCCGTGGGCGTTGGCAGCACCGTGGGCGTGACTTGGGTAAACAGGCCGAACGGGTCCTTGCCGGTGGCCAGAAATACGCCGGCCAGGATCACAAACCCGACAATGACCACAATGGTGATAATGCGGTTGAGGTTGGCCTGCTGGGCCGACTGGGTTTTGGACGGAGTCGCTCTTGAGCTGGTCGATTTGGATCTGGCCGATTTGGAGCTGGCCGATTTGGAGCTGGTCGATTTCGAACTGGTTGATTTGGTCATACCGTTTTCCTCTCAGACACCGGTGATCTCTTGAACACGCTGGCGCAGTTGGGCGATCTGGTGCGCGGGCTGGGCCGACAATGCCGCCATCTCGGATTCCAGCCGATCGGCCTGCGCGGCGAGCATGGACAGATCGCGCCCGTAGACAATCGATGCGCGGCTGGCGATTTGCGCAAGCGCGGCCGGGCCGGGTTCGGCCTGCCCGGAAGCCCACTCGTCGATCTCGCGCAGCATGCGGCGCAGCGCGCGCATGCGTCCATAGGCAGCCGCTTCAACCGCCGACTCGTCGGACGACAAGGTATCGCCGACCACAACGGTCTCGCGCATGATGCGTTTGGCGCAGTCGATGCCCCACTGGAGCAGCACGTCGGCCGCCTCATCGTCGAGATCGGCGGTCAGCGTTTCGTTTTCCAGCAGGCTTTCGACGGCCTGTCGGGTATACTGGCTCAAGTCCATGTCTTCCTCTGCTTCCTGACAAGAGGGTCATTTGAATTTGTACCCACTCGGCCGACGCTTAGCTCATCGAATTGGGCAGTTGCGCTACACGACAATCTGGGTACCCAGCGCCTTCAAGAGGGCGGCAATCCAGGCCGGATGGGCCGGCCAGGCCGGGGCGGTGATCAGGTTGCCGTCCACGCAAACCCCATCGACCGGCGTGTCCTTGAACTGCGCCCCACCGTTGGTCACGTCTGGCCCGACGGCCGGATAGGCCGTGCAGACCCGCCCTTTGAGCACGCCGGCGGCGGCCAGCACCTGTGGCCCGTGGCAGATGGCGGCAATCGGCTTGTTGGCCTGTGCAAAATGGCGGACGATGTCGAGCACCCGCGCGTTCAGACGGATGTATTCCGGCGCGCGCCCGCCGGGGATGACCAGCGCATCATAGTCCTCAGCGCGCACCTCGGCGAACGTGGCATTGAGGGCAAAGTTGTGCCCCGGCTTTTCGCTGTAGGTTTGATCCCCCTCGAAATCATGCACGGCCGTGCGCACCTTTTCGCCGGCTTGTTTGTCCGGGCACACCGCGTGTACCTGGTGGCCCACGGCGAGCAAGGCCTGAAAAGGCACCATCACCTCATAGTCTTCGACGAAATCTCCAACAAGCATCAGAATCTTGGTCATTGCGTTCTCCTTTTTGTCAAAAAAAACTGTTTCACGTTTGATCCGAACGACCGGCGCGCTTTTTGGCGGCCAGCAAACGCGCGGTCAGGGCTTCAGGTGCATCAGATGACGGCTCAGATGGCTGCATGGTGGGCGTCGGCGCTTCTTCGATGTGGGCGGGAGCAGGTTGGGCCGGCTCATTGGCGGACGGCTCGGCAACCGGCCGGGCAAGCGGCGGCTCGATTGGCGTGATCGGCGCAGGCGCTTCGGCGCGGGCCGGAGAGCGCTCTCTGGCCCCAGCCTTGGCCGACATCAGCCGGGAGACACGCTCCTCGGCCGGCTGGTGGGTGGTCGCCGGCGTAGAGCGAAAACGCGCGCGCACCTTGCCGGCCAGCCCGGCAAGCCTGTCGCGCAGGCTGCCCCAATCGATCATCACCCGGCGCACACCCACGTCCAACGGGAACAGGCAAGCCGCCACGCCAAGCAGCCACGGCCAGACGTCCGAGTAGGTTTTGACCACATCCTGATCGTGGACGAAAACCTGGGCCGGGTCGTCGAGCAGGCGGCCGCCGCCGGCCTGGGCCAGCCGTTTCAGCACGGTCTCGTCGGTGCCAAAGGCGCGGTATTCGAGCGAGTAGGTGCGCACAAAGCCGGTGATTTGGGTCAGGGCGGCGTCGTCCTGGGCCACGCCGGAAATGCGCACCAGGTAGACCCCTTCTTCCTGGGGGATGAAATGGCCCTCGTAGCGACCGGGCGCGGTCTGGCGCAAGACAACCGTCTGCACTTCCAGCGACGGCGCAATCAGGGTGGCCTCCATCGCCAGCGCGTTGCCGTACTCGCCTTTCTCGCCGACCACATCGACGGCGATGCGCGCCTTTTCGCCATCATCGACGATGCGGGTTTCCAGGCTGCTGTCCTCGCGCTCAACCATCGTCCAGCGCACGGTCTGCGCCCAAAAACGGCCAAACTGCGCCCAGGTCACCCACCCGCGCGCCCAGCGCGGCGCGGCGTCGGAGGTCCAGGCGACGGCGCGGCCCAGGCCGTATTGCCATTGGGCCAGGATGGGGTCTTGCTGCGCAGAAATGAGCACCGTCTGTGCGGCCGGCTTGGGCGAGGCGGCAACATAGCCGTGCAGCGCGGGCACGGTCTCGATCCCTTCCAGAATGGGGCTGCGCCCGGCCAATGAGGGATAAAAGGTCTCTTCGATGATGTAGGAGCGCTGGGCCAGGGCGGTTTCCTGGGCGAAAATCTGCGGGATGGTGCCCGGGTTGTCGGTATAGTGGTAGCGACCGCCGCCGTCGATGGCCATCGCCTGCAAAAATGGTGCGGCGTCTTGCCCCACGCCTACCGTGGAAAGGGTGCCGTTCATCGCGCGCAGCTTGAGGATCAACTCGGTCAACCCTACCTGGCTCGCGCCGCCATCGGTGAGCAGGATGACGTGCTTGAGCCGGGCGTCGCTCGCTTCCAGCGCCTTGACGGCTGCGTCCAGCCCGGCGAAAATGTCGGTGCCGCCGCCGCCGCGCATGGTCATCACCTGAGCCTGCACCGCTCCGATATCTTCCAGCGGGGCGAGGTGCCACACCCACTGCGCCGTGCTCTCAAAGCCGATCACGCCGACCTGATCGCCCTCGTTGAGCAGATCCAGCGAGCGGATCACGGCCTCTTTGGCCAGGTCGATTTTCTTGGGCGCGCCGGGGCTGGCGGTCATATCCATACTGCCCGATTTGTCGATCACAAAGACGATGGCCAGCGGCGGCATGCGCTCTTTGTCCTTGATCGTCATCTCGACGGGCAGCGTTTCTTCCAGCGGGGTCTTGAAATAGCCGCCCACGCCATAGCTGGCGTCGCCGCCCACGCAAACCAGGCCGCCGCCCAAATCGCGCACATAGGTTTGCAGCAGGGTCATCTGGCGGGGGGTGATTTCGGGCGCGGGCACATTGACCAGCACCACGGCGGCGTACTCGCCCAGTGCGGCCAGGTCGGCGGGGAGGTAGGCCGGTGTCACCCGCTCGACGTTGATGTTGGTGCTTTGAAGCGCGTCGAGGAGCAGTTCGGCATCATCGATCTGCTGGCCGGTTTCCTCGTCAGTGTATGGCGAACGGGCGACGACCAGCACGCGCGGCGCGCCGCGCACGATGGCAAACGCACCGATCAGGTTGTTCTGGTAAAAGGTGTCTTGTTCGGGCACGAGTTGGGCATAAAAGGAGCTAAAACCGGTCTGACTGGCCTGGAGTTCGAACAAAAACGAGTTGAGGCCGGGGTTGAGCAAAACGAATTCTTCGCCGATCAAAGCGTCGTCGGCAAAGAGACGGATTTTGGCCCGTTGGGCGACGGTGCTGCGCACGCGGACGGTGACCGCAAACTGCTCGCCCTCATAGAGCACGCCCGGCACATCCATGCCGTCGATCCAGGCCTCGTCGCCGGAGCGGGCCGGCAGGGGCACCACACCCAATTCGACGCCGCTGGCGGCAGCCAGTTGGGCGGCCATCTCGTCGCCGGGGATATTGCCCAGGCCATCGGAGAGGAGCACGATGCGCCGCTGCGCGGTGGCCGGCAGCAGGGCCAGCCCCAGACGCACCGCTTCGCCGATGTCGGTGTGAGCGGTGGCGGGAATGGAGAACAGCTCGCCCAATTCTTTGGCCTGCGACAGCGGCCGCTCGACCAGCGCGTCGGAGCCAAAGAGGACGATGGCCGCGCGGTCATCCGGCCCCATCTCGGCCAGCGCGGCGCGGATGAAATCGCTGGCCACCTGGCGCGCCTGGATGTCGATGCTGTCGGACACGTCCAGCAAAAAGACGACGGCCAACTCGTCGCTGGCCTTGACCCATTGCAGCCCGGACAGGCTAAAGACGAGGAGCAGCAAAATGACAATGCGCAGGATCAGACTCAAGGCGTCGCGGGTACGTCGCGCGCGAAAGCGGCCGCGCCCACGAACACTTTGTCCGAGCCACCACAGCCAGGCCGTCGGGACGAGGAGCAGCAGGCCGAACAGGTATGCAGGATAAGAAAAAGATATGGGAAAAACCATCGCCAAGCCTGCCTGACCAATCCAAAGTAAATACTCGTTCAACAACTTGATTATACCGTTCAACGAGAGGATAGGCAAGCAACTGAAACAAAAAACGCGCCGGCGGAGGTCGCCAGCGCAAGAAAATGACGTGAGGATAAATAAACGATCAGCGTGACATTTCTTGTTCCCAAGCAAAAGCCTGGGAACGAAAAATCAAGAAGAGGCAACCCTGGCCAAAAGATCGGGAGTCCCGGCCAGACTTTCTAGCACAGGGATCAGGCTGCGCAAGGCCCGATTCGCTGCTTCCGACGTTGTAAACACAGCAGCTACATCGGGATCAAGCACAACGACAGTAGCTCCTTCACTGAAGCGATTCGCAAAGCGATTGAGCTTGGCCTGGCCATAATCAAAACTATAGTGCTCACGCAGTTCATCTGTTTCTTGCACAGACTCATCGTTTGACATTTTCATACTCCTCACGCTCTTCCGGGTCTGCCTTTCGGGCACTGATAATCCGAATCACATCACCACGCTCGGTAAACGACACAACAAGAATCCGATACCGAACCGAGTGACCAATGAGAATTTCCCGATATTCCTCCTCAGAGTGATCGTGATCATCAAAGATAAAGGCAAGTGGATCTTGGAATACGGTTGCGGCCTCTTCAAAAGTGACACGATGCTTCTTGGCATTTCTATCCGCTTTCTGTGCATCCCATTGAAATTGTATATCCACTCGCCTAATCACTCCCGCCGAGGTCTTTCTTTATACAACTGGAACGGGCCAAACAGTCTCAATGATCATTTGCGCGCGTGTTTGGCTTGAGCATCGGTGGGGTGAGGGGCCGAAACACGTCACCGTCGAACACAGCTTGAATTGTTTGCTCTATCGTACATTCCTCCATCGTCAGAATACGCCAATTTTCATGTTTTGTCAAGCTGGTCGATAATCTGAAAATACGCCGTGGGTTTCGACGGGGTAGCGCCACACTAAACCGTGGTTGGCCAGGTAGCAGCCGTCATGCCCGCTGTCATTCCCGTGAAAACGGGAAAAGCGGGCATCCAGAACGGCTTTAGGATTCCCGCTTGCGCGGGAATGACGGTTTTTATGCGGTCCGACTGGCGCTGATTGGACACGCCACGGTCTAGTCTTACCTTCGACGGCATATGAACAATTTTTCCACCCGCACAAAACAACGCGCCGAAGGAGACCGTCGGCGCAAGAAAACAGGCCTGCCTATCTGGCTGCGCTCAATAGGTTGGATCGACGATCCGCCCGACAAACAACACCGCACCGGTCTGAATGTCGCGGATGAAAAAGACAAAGGGACGGTCGACCGTTACCTGGAGCGGATTCAGCGGCGCCGATTCCTGGGCGACAATCACAGCCGTCGCCGCGGCTGCCTCGGTGCCCGTCTCATCGACGTCGACAAAGGCCTTGTGCACCACATCCTGGACGAACAGGTCAGTCGTGCCATCCATCCCGGAGAGATCGGCCAGGTTGGGATCAAACGCATCGACCATACCCAGCGCTTGCAGCGTCTCGGCCAGGCCCAACTCGGACTCGATCTTGAACCTGGGCATGGTCAGCGCCACGTTGTGGTCGGTCAGTTCGGACAGCAGCGCGTCGAGCGTCTTGGCGTCCAGCTCATCTTCCAGGCGCGCAAGCTGGCCTTTCTCAGGCAGCACAATCACCATCGACAGCTCATACCCATCATAGGGCAGCTCGACGACTTGCAGCCCGTCGCGTTCTGCATAGCCAAACATCTCGGTCTGGCGCATCATCGGCGCTACCACCTCGCTGCCGTCGAGCAGGTAGAACGTACCGTCGGTGGTTTCTTGGGGTGTAAAGGGATGCGCCCAGGCGGCGTTGAAATAGATGGCATTGGTCAGCACCAGCCGCGTCATTTCGTCGATGATACCCTTGGGCAGCAAATCCTTGATGCGCGATTCGGTCTGTTCGCTCACCCAGTTGTTGATCGTCACCCGCGACGTTTCGGGGTCACGGGCAAAGTCGAGGATGCGCAGCCCGCTGCCGTAATGCTCCCCCAGCGTGTCGAGAAAGGCCGGCAGGAATTCGTACCCGCGCTGTCCCCAGATCGCATTGACCACATTGAGCCGAAACGCCTGGCTGTCCTTGCCCTGCGCCTCCTTGCCCCGGCTGTTGAGCGCCAGGTCGAGCGCGTTGAAGGCCGGGTGCAGCCGGTCTTGCGACTGGGTGAAATGCATCACCGCGGCCATCTGGCGCGCGGTCTCGTTGCGCGCGCCAGCATAGGTCATGGCCAGCGCCACCGAGATGCTGTGCGGCGAGTAGAACAGGTTGCCATCCTGGGCCTTGAGCGCGCGGTAGAGATCGAGCGCAAAGGCCCGGTTGTCGCCGGCCAATTGCGTCACCTCTACGTCATCGGCGGAGGGCGAAACGATGCGCGGCTTGTCGGATCGCACCTCTTGCGCGGAAGACACGGGCGCGCAGGCGACCAGGCCCACCAGCGCTGCGAAAATCAGAACCCAACGAATCATCTTGTTCATCTTGATCCTCTCCTTTCGAACTTGGTCAAATCACTACCCGGTAGACGCGCAGCAAGAGCGAATGGTTCCGTCCCGGCGGTACACTCAGACGCAGTGATGCCTGAAGCAAATGCCTGCTCTCTGCTGAACGTGCCAACCGGCCTTGTTTCGTGGTATAATAGATCAAGATCGTTGTTTGTATAGGGCCTATCCTCCAAGATCATTGTTTTTTGAGCACAAATCTTTCCGAGCAACCAGGCCCTGTTCAGTTCCGATCTGATCGGGATAGGAAACACATCGACACAATCTGGTCAAAGGACAAGCGATGACCGCAGATGCAAACGCCCCTACTGACCGCATAAAAGACCGGCTGGCCCGCTACCTGCCGCGCCCGCTGCTCGATGCCGCTGGCCTCGGCCAGACGTACAACCCACCCACCCCAGACACCACTCGTCCCTGCATCGACCACCTCGACGCGCTGCTGCGTGCCGTGGCGACCTACCTGCCGCGCTACCTGGTCGAAGAACTGCTGGCCGACCCTCGGCCGGGGCAGGTGGGCGGGCAGTTCTGCGAGGCGACGATCATGTTCACCGACATTTCTGGCTTTACGGCCATGTCGGAGCGGCTGTCACAGCGGGGCGAAGAGGGCGCGGAAAAGATCACCAACATCGTCGGCGAGTATTTCACCCGCCTGCTCGACATTGCCGCCTGCCAGGGCGGCGACTTGCTCAAATTCGGCGGCGACGCGCTGCTGGTCGCCTTTTGGGGCGACGGCGATCCCGGCACCCACAGCCACGCCCTGAACGCCGTTCGCGCCGGGGCGCAGATGCAGGAAGCCATCGCCCGTTTCAGCCAGGTGGAGGCTTTTGGCGAAACCTTTCGCCTCAAGATGACCGTCGGACTTGGCTCCGGGCCGCTGTTCCGGGCCAGCCTGGGCACTCCAGACAAGATGGAGTACACGGTGATGGGCGAGGCACTGGCCAACATGGCCCACGCCGAAGATCAGGCCGAAGGCGGCGAGATTTTCATCGACGAATTGACCTATCAGGTGGTCAAGCCGTGGATCGAAATCGGCGAGGTGCGCAACGGCTGCTATCAGGTGCTGCATGTCGAGGGAAGCGATCTGCGCTGTAGCGATGAACCGCCGCTGATGACCCTTCCTCAACCGCGCGGCGACGATCTGGACGCGCTCATGGCCCATCTCGCCACCGTCGTCGCCTGCCTCGACGCGCTGACGCCCTTTTTACCGCCCGGCCTGCTCGACCTGCTGCGCTTCGACCCGGTGCATATGGCCGCCCGCGAGCGCGGCGAGTTCCGCCCGGTCACGACCATGTTTGCCAACTTTTACGGCATCGAAGAGATCATCCACGAACTGGGGCCGGGCCGCAGCGCCGAGATCACCGCCATCCTCAATGCCCACTTTACGACGATGCAAGAGATCATCCAGCGCTACGATGGGGTGATCGACAAGGTGGACAGCTATGTGGTCGGACACCGCATCATGGCCCTTTTTGGCGCGCCGCGCGCCCACGTCGACGATCCGGAGCGCGCCGTACGCACGGCGTGGGATATGCAGGCAGCCATGCAGGCTTTTACCAGCCTGGACACGTCGGCGGGAAATTTCGCCCTCAAACAGCGCATCGGCATCAACAGCGGGCGGGTCTTTGCCGGCAACGTCGGCTCGGAGGGGCGGCACGAATACTCGGTGATGGGCGACGAAGTCAACCTGACCGCCCGGCTGATGTCGGCGGCGCAGGAAAACCAGATTCTGATCAGCCAGAGCACGGCCAACCAGGTGGGTGAACGCTTCCAGCTCGACGCCAAGACGCCGGTCAAGGTCAAGGGCAAGAGCCTGCCGGTGGCCAACTATCAGGTCTTGGGCCTCGCCCAACGGCCCAAGACCGAAGCCCACGCGCGGCGCTCACCGCTGGTCGGCCGCGACGCCGAATGGCAGGCGATCCAGGCGGCGGCCCGGACTGCGTTGGACGGAACGGCCCAGGTCCTCGACATTCCCGGCGAGATGGGCATGGGCAAGTCGCGGCTGATCGAGGAACTGCTCGATCACTGGACGGTGCGCGGCGGGCGCACGCTGTTCACCGCCTGCCTGTCATACGGACGGCACACGCCCTATGCCCCCTGGACGCTTCCCCTGCGCGACTTGTTTGGCCTGCGCGAAGACGACGCCGAAACCGAACGGGTGGCCAAGATCGCCAACCGCATCTCGGCGATCAACCCGGAATGGCAGGTCTGGACGCCGCTGGTCGCCCAGTTGGTCGGAGTGACCATGGCCGAAAGCGATCTGCTGCGCTCGCTCGATCCCAAACTGCGCCAGCAGAACGTGCAGCGCGTGGTCGGCGAACTGCTCGCCGTCGAGGCCGCGCACCAACCCCTGCTCGTTGTCTTTGACGACATCCAATGGCTCGACGCCTCGTCGGCGGCACTGCTCGACCACGTCATTGCTCTGTCCAATTCGCCAACGCGCGGCGACGAACTGACAATGTTGATCTGCACTGCGTATCGCCCCGAAGAAGTAGAAGGCCTGCCCGCCGGGCACCCTCAAGCCCGGGTCGTCCACCTCGGCCCATTGAACGAAGCGGGCAGCATGGCCCTGCTCGACAGCCAGCTTCCGACCGAGCCGGACATCCCGCAGCGGCTCAAGCAGGTGATCCTGAAAAACGCGCAGGGCACGCCGCTGTTCATCGTCGAGATGGCCCACGCCTTGATCGAAAACTATATGAGCTACGACGCGCAAAGCGGCGTTTACCGCGCACGCGAGGACCTGGCCCATGTCCAGGTGCCGGATTCGGTCAGCCGGGTCATCCTCAGCCGGCTGGATCGCCTCGACGAGCCGAGCCGCAACATGCTCAAGGTCGCCTCGGTGATCGGGCGGGCGTTCCAGGAGTGGTTGCTCCAGCAGGTCTACCCCCATCGCACCGAAACCGCCGAGATGCAAAACAGTCTGCTGGCCCTGTGCGAAAAAGAACTCATCGACCGCGCACCGGGCGCGCAGTCGGCGGCCGAGGTAGCCTACCTCTTTCGTCACGTGATGACCCGCGAGGTGGCCTACGAGAGCCTGCTTTACGCCGAACGGCGCGACCTGCACGCCCGGATCGCCCAATCGATCGAGGCCCAGGCCCATACGCGGGCGGGCCGCATCGACGAATACGTCGAAGTGCTGGCCGACCATTACACGCTGGCCGAGGCGTGGAACAGCGCGCTGAAATATCACCTGCGGGCGGCCCAACGCGCTCAGGCCGTCTACGCCAACCAGGACGCCATGCACCGCTACCAGCAGGCGCTGGACGTGGCGCAGCGCGTCCCCGACAGCCTCGCCGATCAGGTTGCCGCCCACGAAGGGCTTGGCGACATCCACGAACTGCTCGGGCAATATGCGGAGGCCTTGCAGCGCTACGAGCAGGCGCGAGACGTCCTCGGCCAGATGCCGGCGTCCGCCCTCACGCAGCGCTACCGCGCCGACATGTGCCGCAAGACGGGGCGCGTCTGCGAACTGCAAGGCGACTATGAAGCGGCCCTGGAATGGATTCGACGCGGATTGGCGCTGATCGGCGCATCCGAGTGCATCGAAACGGCGCAGCTTTACCTGGGCGGCGCGGCCGTCTTGCAGCGCGAAGGCCAGTGGCAGGAGGTCATCCGCTGGTGCGGGCAAAGCCTGGACATCGTCGACAAGCTCGACCGGCAGGAAGCGCGGCAGGTTGCCGCACATGCCTATTACCTGCTGGGCAACAGCCATCGCCGCCTGGGCGATACGGAGCAGGCCCAACGCGATTACGACCGCAGCCTGGACACCTACCACTCGCTCGACGATCAGCCGGGCACGGCGCGCGTCTACAACAACCTGGCCAACCTCAACCTCGACCAGGGCCGCTGGGCGCAGGCCTCCGACTATTACCAGCAGGCGCTGACCATCCTGGACCGCATCGGCGACCTGCCCAGCCAGGCCATTCTGGCCAACAACCTGGGCGGCGTGCTTCTCAACCGGGGCAAGCTCAAAAACGCGCGCATCTATTACCTGCAAGGCCTCAAAATCTCACAGGAATTGGGGATCAACTTTGGCGTGGCCCTGCTCAACAACAACCTCGGCCACACGGCGATCCTCGAAGGCAAAGGACAGCGCGCGCTGATCTATTTGCGCCAAAGCCTGGACGGGTTCGAAAAGATCGGCTCGCAAGAGTTCCTGCCCGAACTGTACCGCCACTTTGCCGAAGCATGCCTGCTCCTGGACAACGTCGAGCAGGCTACAAGTTGGGCTGAAAAATCGCTCGAACGTGCCGTCGACGCCCAGCTCAAGCTCGAAGAAGGGTGCACGCGCCGGGTGCTGGGACACATTCACCGGAAAAACGGCGCGCTCACCGTCGCTCAACAGGAACTCGAACACAGCCTCAAGTTGCTGGACTCGCTGGAAAATCCTTACCAGGCGGCCAAGACCCGCGTCGAACTGGCCGCATTGCACGACGACCTGGGCATGACCACTCGGGCCATCGAACTGCGCGGCCAGGCGCGAGACACGTTTGAGCGGCTCGGCGCAGAACTCGACCTGGAACAGGTTTCATAAAATGGGGGGCGCTTCAACAGGAGGTATGAAAATGTTCACCGACTTGAGAAAATGGACGGTCTTTTCATTGACCCTGCTTCTGCCCATCCTCGCCCTCATCGCGCTGGGCTGGAGCCTGGGACGCGATCAACTCACCGTGCAGGCTGCGCCCGCCGCACCGGAGGCCATCCAACCGGCGCTGGCCCAGCAGCAGCCACCCAATGCCATCGAACGGGGCCAGGTAGTCCGCGCGGCGGGGTACACGTCGTTTGCCTATCCCGACGCTTATTCTGATCAGTGGTTTCCGCTGGTGACCAAGGGCGAGGGCGGCTGGCACACCGCGATCAGCATCCAGCATGTGGGGTATGCCCTTACAACCCGGCAGATCGATTTCTTGGACGCGCAGGGAAACCTGGTTTACAGCACCACACTGACCCTTGACCCACAGACCAGCAGAACCTTTGCGCTGGACAACATCGCCGAACTGCCCGATGGGTTCATCGGCTCGCTGCGCATTGGCTACGGTTCTGTGAGCGGCGAAGAGATCGCCGCCGTCGCCCGCCTGGTCAACCCCGGCTTTTCCGCCGACGGGCTAATGATGTACGAGGCAGTTCAGGTTTCGGGAGGAATTTATCATCTGCCCGGCGTATATGCCAACCGCAGCGGCCAGACGACCGTGATTGTGCTGGTCAATCCAGACGATCTTTGGATGCGCAGCTACCAGCTCGAGCTGTGGGATGCAGATGGTAACACCGTTTATACAACCACCTTTCCGCTCAGCCCAGCCGAGAGTAGACACATCAAATTGAGCGATTTGGGCTTGCCAGACGAGTTTGTAGGCACAATGACCCTCTTTTCTCCTGACGGCGGCGCGATAGCTGCCATGGCCTATACCCTGAACCCGACGACGGGCAGCGCGGCTGCGTTCATCGTTCGCAGCCCCTATATGAGCACAACACTCAACCTGCCGCATGCCACCTACGAGGTGGGTGAGGCCAGCTCAACCTTTTGGCTGTTTGCACCAGACGGCGAGATGACCAGCCTGATCAATTCATATTACACGCCCGATGGGCTGGAATTTATCGAAGCGGATACGCTCGATCCGTGGGAACTGGGCGGCCCTTATCCGCTGCATGGGGCAGGTATGCCGCCAGGTTTCCACGGCGCGGTGCGGATTGACAACGACCAACCGCTCATCGGCACCCACTATGACCAGAGCGGCGACCTGCTGGTCGCCTACCATGCCATCCCCAACCTGTATTCAGATGTTGGTTATTATGCCTACCTGCCGCGCGTGGTGCGCACCAAAGGGGCAAACACCTTGATTACGGTGCAGTCCGTCGAAAGCGAAGATACCGTCACGGTCATTCTCTATTTCCGCGCTCCCAACGGCATCGTCGTCGCCACCGATACGATCCACGTCAATGCATATTCGCCGGTCTTCATCAGCACCGACGATTACCCGGAACTGGGCACCACCTTTGTCGGCTCGCTGACCGCATACGCCGGTGACTTTGACATCGCCCTGGTGGCCTATGAAAACGTCTATGTCGCCGACACCTATGAACCCAACAACACCCCCGACGAAGCGGCGTTCATCGATGCCGGCGCGCAGGTCAACTCGTGGATCGCCCACCCCGGCGACATGGACTGGTATCGCTTTTACCTCGACGAGCCGTCGGTCGTCACCCTCACCCTGACCAACCTCGGCGCCGATTTCGACCTGCACCTCTTTGGCAATCTCTTGCAACCGCCGCAAGTCCCGCAGGCGCAGGCGCTGGGCGGGCTGCAAGACGTCGAGCACGTGGACAAGGAGGGAACCCTGCAATCGACCGGGCAGTGGGATTTCACCGGGCAGTGGGATTTCACTGGTCAATGGGACTTTACCGGTCAATGGGACTTTACCGGGCAGTGGGATTTCACCGGCCAATGGGACTTTACCGGGCAGTGGGATTTCACCTCGGCTCATCCCGGCAACACGCCAGAATGGGCCGTGCGCACCCTCAAGCGGCCCGGCTGGTATTACGTGCTCGTCGCCGGGAACAACGACGCCTGGAGCCGGCAGCCCTACCGCCTGAGCCTCGACGTGCAAGGCCTGGGGACACTGCCCGCCTGCACCACCTCGCTGACCGGAACGCCGATCACCCACACCGATTACACGCCCGGCGACAGCCCCAAGACCCTCATCCTGGTCAACAAGAGCCGCATCGATCAGATGTATGACACGACAGCCGGTGAAGGCCTTTGGACTGCGCTCGTTGGGTTGGCAAAGCATCCAGATGTCAAAGGACATCTCCACGCGGTCGAAAACGACTTTACCGTTACCGCAAAATACGCGCTGTGGGACGCCAACGCGTGCAGCGTGGAAGCCGCCAACGCGGTCAGTTGGGCGATCTGGGAAAACGTCATCCGCCCAGAAATGGAAGCCTACTCGCCCACGCTCAAGTACATCGTCATCGTCGGCAGCGACCTGCAAATCCCCTTCCGCCGCGTGCCCGACGAAACGTTGATCGCCAATGAATCGACCTACCTGGCCGGATCGCAAACGATCGCGTTCACCCCGCTGTGGGCCGCTTTTGCGCGCGGCAACATCCTCACCGACGACTTTTACGGCGACCGTGTGCCCTTTCGCTGGAAAGGACGCCACCTCTACGTGCCCGACCTGGCCGTGGGCCGCCTGGTGGAGACGCCGGGCGAAATGATCGCCCAGATCAATGCCTTTTTGAGCGATCCAACCATTGCCCCGACCAAGTCCCTGGTCACCGGCTATGACTTTTTAACCGATATGGCCGACGCCATTCGAGCATCGATGCAGGCGCAAGGCCTAACCGTTGCCGCCGGGTTTAACAACGACGCCTGGAGCCGCGACGATCTCTACACCGTCTGGGTGGAGAACCGTCCCATCACCCCGACTTTGCTTGCCTCCGTCAACGCACACTTTGAGCACTGGCGCGCCCAACCGGCCACCAACACCGCCGCCATCCCCATCTTTTACAACACCGACATTCTGGGCGCAGTCAAGCCCTTTACCGGCTCGCTCAACTATTCGCTGGGCTGCCACAGCGGCCTCAATGTGCCTGACCCCATCAGCCAGCCCGGCCTTTGGAACCCCGATTTTCCGCAAACCTTTGGGGGTAAAGCCGCCGTGTGGGTGGCCAACACCGGCTATGGCTATGGTATGGACGATGCCATCGCCGGCTCGGAAAAGCTGTATCTCTATTTCCAGCAAATGCTCGGCAGTCAGGACGAGATTGCCGTCGGCGAGGCGCTGCGGCTGGCCAAATGGCGGTTTGTCGAGTTGTTCGCACCGGCCGAGTGCGACGTGTACCTGGAAAAGAGCATGATCCAGGCCACGCTCTACGGCTTGCCCATGTACGAGGTCAATTTGCCCGCCGTCGGGCCTGCCCAAGTCGGCGTGCAGGCCTCCGAGGTCTCGGCAAACTGGAACGGCGATCAAGTCACGCTCGCGCTGTTCCCATCGCGCCACGACACGCCCAGCGGCAGCTATTTCAGCCTCGACGGCGAAACCTATGCCGTCGCCGGGCGGCCGATCCAGCCCAAGACCAGCATCACCGTACCCGTGCCCGCCGGTCACTACCTGCACGGCGTGCGCGTGGTCGAGATGACGGTGCAAACTCGGGCCAACTTGGACCCGGTGGTCTACCGCCCGATCACCGACACGGCACTGACCGAGCCGGGCTTTTCCTACCCAAGCTGGTCGCCCTTTCCATTTTGGAGCATCAACAGCCTGGGCGAAGAAGACCGGTTGAGCATCGTCGGCGGGCAGTATTTGCCCGCAACCGAGATCACCGGCAGCGAGCGGTTGATCACTCGGATCACCTTTGAGAAGCGCACGTCCGGCAGCACCGACGCCTCACCGCCGGTCATCGAGCGCATCGAGGCCGCGGGCATTGGCGGCACATTCAATATCAGCGTCGAAACGGTCGACGGCGGCAGCGGCGTGCAGGAAGTATGGGTCGTCTTTGAAAACTATGCCGGTCACTGGATCGGCACGCCGCTCACTCTGGACACCGGCACGGGCCTGTGGATGGGCAGCGTCACCAGTTCGCTGAGCGAGTTTGAATTTTTCGTCCAGTCGATCGACGGCGCCGGCAACGTCAGCACCAGCGCCAACAAGGGACTTTACTTTATGGCCGAACCGAGTAAAATCTATTTGCCGGCCGTGCTGAAATCGTATCCATAACAAAATCAAACGTGATGCGTGAAACGTAAAGGCGTGAAAAGGGCTGGTACTCCGTCAAACTGAATTTGATAGATATACCTCGCCCACGGGCCGGACTTAACATATCAGGATCAGGTTGCAAGAGTACTAGGAGACCGCTGAAAAACCCGGCCTCACGCAAAGGCGCTAGGCCGCAAAGCACTGCAAAATATTTAAGAATTTCTTTCTTTTGTGCTATTCTTGGCGTTCTTGGCGGCTTTGCGCGAGAATCGTCACTTTTTCAGTACGCTCCTAGGCTCATTGGTCCATCCCTCACGTTTCACGCATCACGCATCACGACTCATACAGGACACACCTATGGGCTTTCTCACCCCGCTTGCCCTGGCCTTTGCCGCCCTGGGCATTCCCATCCTCATATTCTACATGCTCAAGCTCAAGCGCGAGGCGCACGTGGTCTCCAGCACCTACCTCTGGCAGCAAGTGCTGCAAGACCGCGAGGCCAACGCACCCTGGCAAAAGCTGCGGCGAAACCTGCTCTTGCTCTTGCAACTGCTCCTGCTCGCGCTGCTCGTCTTTGCCCTGGCGCGGCCCTTTTCGCAGATCGAGCAGGCCTTCCAGGGCAACGCGGTCATCCTCCTCGACGCCTCGGCAAGCATGCAGGCCACCGACGGCGGCGGCGCGGGGCGCACCCGCTTCCAGGTCGCCGTTGAGCGCGCGCAAACGCTGATCGACGGGCTTGGCCCCAACGACACCATGACCCTGATCGCCGTCGCCGACACGCCGCGCGTGCTGGCCTCGCTGACCAACGACAAGTCGGTGCTGCGCCAGGCGCTCAACGCCGCCCGGGTCAGCAGCGCCGAAGCCGATTGGGAAGGCGCACTGATCCTGGCCGCCTCGAGCGCGCAGGCCAACGTCAAAAATACGGTGATCATCCTCTCCGACGGGGGACTAGCTGCCGATGTTGGGCAGGCCGTGCCCGGCCAGTTGAGCTATGTGCCCACCGGCGTCACCGCCGAAAACATTGCCATCGCCGCGCTGGCCGTGCGCGACGGCCCCAACGGCCCGCAGGCCTTTGTGCGCGTCGTCAACTATGGCACGCAGCCAGCCCGACCACTGGTCCAGGTGTACGTCGATGAGGTGTTGTTCGACGCGCGCACCCTCGACCTGGCCCCCGGCCAGGAGGGCGGCATCGCTCTCGACGACCTGCCGCTGGGCGCCGAGACGGTCGAGGCGCGCCTACCCGTCGACGGCAAACCCGTCGATGGCAAGCTCGTCGACGCGCTTGCCATCGACAACACCGCCTGGGCGGTACGCACGCCCGGCGAACAGGCCGCCATTATGCTCGTCACACCGGGCAGCACCTTTTTGGAACGCGCGCTCGGCCTGCTGCCCAACCTCAACATGACCACGATTCGAGTAACGGAAACGCTGACCAATGCCGTGATCGCCCAGCCGGCCCTCCCGCCCGCACTGACCATTTTCGACCGCATCACGCCGGCCCAACTGCCCGAGGGGGGCAACCTGCTTTTCATCGCCCCACCGACATCTACCGACCTGTTCCGCCTGACCGGTGTGCTGAGCAACACCCAGATCACAAACGTCAAGCGCGATCACGCCCTGCTGAGCTATGTCGATCTGTCTGACGTGCGCGTCTCGCGCGCGCTGCGGATCGAAGCCGCGTGGGCTGCGCCATTGGTCGAAACCGCCGACGGCGCTTTGTTACTGGCCGGAAACGCCGGCAGCCGGCGTGTGGCCATCCTCACCTTTGAGCTGCACCAGTCCGACTTGCCGCTCAAGATCGCCTTTCCGATCCTGATCGCCAACCTGACCCAATGGCTGGCCCCCACCGGCAGCATCGACCTGCCCGAACAGCTCGCGCCCGGCCAACCTGTACTGATCCGCCCGCAGATGGGCGTCGACCAGGTGGTGGTTATTGCACCCTCCGGGCAACAGTGGACGTTCCCGGTCGAGGCCGGCGACATCCCCTTTGCCCAGACGCAGGAACCGGGCATTTACACCGTCGAGCAGCGGCGCGGCGACGAAACGCTGCGCGCTCGCTTTGCGGTCAACCTGTTCAGCGAGCTGGAATCCGACATCACCCCGCGCGACGAACTCCAGATCGGTGAAGCGCCGGTGGCGGTGCAAAAGCCCGCCGGGGTGGGCCGCCGCGAGTGGTGGCGCTGGCCCGCGCTGGCTGCGCTGGGCATACTGGTGATCGAGTGGTTCGCTCATCATCGAGGAAAACTGCCGGTGTCGCTGTGGGGAGCAATCAGGCAAAAGCTGAATTCCAAGCGCAAACAGGAGACCAACCCCTTTGACTGAGCACCTCACATCTCGGCAAAAAGTGGCCCACAGCCTGCGCAGTTTGATCCTGTTCACGCCCTTTGCCGCCATGATCTTGGCCGCCTATCTCGGCGTGGGCGAAGCGCTGTGCGGTAGGAGCATCGACCGCATCCAGACGACAATGGCAGTCTCGGCGGTGACGGTACTGGCCGGTGGCATCATCTACACCGGGCTGTACGCGCTGGTCAGGCCACGGGGACGCACACCCAGCCCGATCCATTGGCGCATGATTGTCGCCAGCGCCGACCTGGGCCTGCTGATCGGCGTCCTGGGCTTTGCCCTGCTCCCTTCGCCCCTGGTCGATGCCGTCATCCGGCCTCAAATCCCTTTGACCGCCGGACGACGGCTGCTGATCGGGGCGATGTACGGTCTGCTGTACGGTGCGGCGATCGGGGCGGTCATCGATCTGCTGGATGGCAAGGCTGCTCATTGGACCCAGGAAGGATTGCGGCGCTACATTCCACTCTTTCTGGTGGCGATGGCAGTGTTGTCACTGTGGGTCGCACTTGAAACCATCGAGCAGATCGAACCCTGGGCGCCGCTCATCGGTTTCGCCCTGCTGGGAACGGCCAAGATCGCTCAGTGGGGAATCGAAATATGGGCACGGCGGCTGCCGCCGCCGGCGCGCCTGATCTTGTGGGGCGTGCTCGTTCTGGTCCTGCTTGTTGTCTGTGCGGCCAGCACAACGTTCAGCCTGCGCATCATCGCCGGAGCGACACACTGATTCATTGAATTTGGAGCGCATATGCCCGACTTGACTTTTCAATCATCGCACAAGCACAACCGTAACATCGTCTGGTCTGTGTTGTTCGCATTGGGCATCCCGGTGGTAGGGCTGACTCTGGCGCAGTGGAACGAGCCTTTTCCCATTATGAGAACCTGGGTATCTTTGATCGTAGCAGGCATGTTCGGCGTCCCAATCGCTGCGTTCATCATCTGGCAGATGTGGGGAACTCACCAGGTTGTCATATCGGACAGGTTGATCGAGGTGAAACGAGGCCGGCTGCGCAAAAGCCTCTATTTTCAAGAGATCGCGCACCTGCTGATTCAAAAAAATTCCGCTGGCCAGGTGAAAGGCATCCTGCTTTGGTCGGCCGGCAGCCCGCGCGGGTTGGGGATATGGGATATGGAACAGATGAACCACCTGCTGGCTGCCATCCAGGCCCGGATTTCCCCTGAAACGGCCATCCGCCAAACGGCCTGGTACAACCAATACGGAATTGCCGGGATATTGCTCCTGGTCATCGTTGGTTTGTCTGTCCTGTTCGCGGAATTTCTGGCTTTCGAACCTGCATGGGCTCTCATTCTATCCGCCCAAATCTTGCAAGCGATCCTTTTTCTGACTGCACCTTTGTGGGGTAAAGAATATCCCCGGCATGTTGTGCGCCGGCTCCGATTTTCGCCTCTTTTCGGCATTCTATTATTGCTTGTGATCCCCCTCATGCTGTGGGTAAATCTGGCCGGTTGGGCCGACCATCCCGCGGCTTTTATCCAAAAATACCTGCATGACAGCCAGTGCATCGCCTGGTACGACGCCGACGCGCCAATCGCTTTTATGCCGGGCGAAGACAGGCTGGTCATGACCGAGTTCCGCGAGATCCAAACCTGGCCCGTCCACACCTGGCCGCCGTTGCAGTTCGCCCGCTCTTTCAAGCACGACCAATCTGTGCGGGGCCTGGTCGTGAGCGGCGATGGCCGCACGATCACCTCGTGGACGGACGATTCGCTGTTTCAATGGGACACTGCCACGCGCCAGCTCATTCGCCAGTCCCCGTCGCCGGCAAAACTTTATTCTGACAGCATCATTTCGCCCGATCGTCGCTTTATCGCCTCTACGGCAAGCGAGGGGACGCTCGTGTGGGACGCGCAAGAGTGGCAGAGCGCATTGCAGGTAGACCAATCGCTGTCTCTTATTGCCTTTTCTCCCGACAGCCAGACACTGGCCGTTGTCGATGAGAACGGGATCATTCACCTGTGGGATCTCGTCTCCGGCACCGAACAATTCTCTTTCAATACAACCCAACGACCGCGACATATGACCTTTGCGCCGGATGGAAAAGAATTAGCCACCACCGTCGGCAGCGACATTTTCTTCTGGAACGTCACAGACGGCAGCCAAACGCGCTCGCTCGTGGGCCCAACCAACGCATATCTGGAAAAGCTGACCTTTGCACCAGACGGTCGCCATCTTGTTGTACAAGACACAGGAAAGTGTGACTGTGTCTATATATGGCAGTCGTCGGGCCAGTCTCCTCCCATAGAGTTGACCGCCGCAAGCGACCGCTACAGCCGGTGGACGTTTTCGCCGGACGGCCGCATGCTGGCGATTGGGCTTGACGAGGGAGACAGCGGGTTACTGGCAAGAAAAGGGCGCGTCGAATTGTGGACGCTCGATCCGGTCCCGACTCTGCACAAAACCCTCACCATCAGAGGACTGGACTATGATCCCAATCCGCTGGTTTTTTCGTCAGATGGCGGGCTGCTGGCCGTAGCGGGCAGCAGCGAGACCTATGTCTTTCGGGTGCGCTGAATTTTTCAAGGACCATCCACTTGTGTTCACCCTGGATTTACGCTGGACCATCTTTATCATCCTGCTGATCGCGCTGGCGATGGCGGGCGCGCTGTTCCTGCTCGCCGGCCGGGCGGCGCGTCGTCGAATGGAAACGTCAGGCTGGCCGCAGCAGGCCGCGCCGGCGCTGGAGCGCGCGCCGTTCGGCCTGCTGATCCTCGACGGCGATGGCAGCTATGTGTACGCCAACCCGTATGCCGCCCACTTGCTGGACCTGTCGCCCGCAGACGGGCGGGCCGCAGACGGGGCGCCCGCAGACGGACGGACCGAGGACGGGCGGCTGCCCGCCGCCGCCTGGGTCGACGCGCTGCGGCAAGACTGCGACGCGATCTGGGAAGAGATCGCCACCGCCGGGCGCTACCGGGTCATCGCGCTGGACGGCGAACGCTGGGCGCGCTGGTGGGTCACTGCCGTCGGCGGGGCCGAACACCCCCTGTACGCCGTCTTTCTCCAGGACGCCACCGCGCAGCAACAGGCCGAGCAGTCGGCCAACCGCCTGTTCAGCGACCTCTCACACGAACTGCGCACCCCCATCGCCGCGCTGCTCACCCACCTGGAGGTGCTGCGCCTGTCCACCCTCTCCGGCGAACAGCGCGGCCAGTCCATCGACCTGATGCAGACCGAAGCGCAGCGCATGTCGCGCCTGACCCACGCGCTGCTCGAGCTGGGTCGTCTGCAAGCCAGCCAGGAGATCGAGCGCCGCCCGGTTGACCTGCTGGGCGTGGCCGAGGAGGTCGTCGCCCAGATGCGGCCCCAGGCACAGGCCAAAGACATCGCCTTGACCCTGGAAGCGCACGCGCCGCTGGATTTGATCCTCGGCGACGCCGGACAGATCAAACAGGTCTTGCTCAACCTGATCGACAATGCGCTCAAATACGGGCGGCCCGGCGACCGGGTGACCGTTTCCTTGCAGCAGCAAGACTCCGGCGTCGACTGCGCCATCCTCGACACGGGACCGGGCATCCCGGCGCAGCACCTGCCGCGCATCGCCCAGCGCTTTTATCGCGGCGCCGCCGCCGACCGGGAGGGGCTTGGCCTGGGGCTGGCCCTGGCGCAAGAAATTTTGCGCCGCCACCAGAGCCACTTACAGATCGACAGCCAGGCGCAAGGGGATCAAACCGGCACACAGGTGCGCTTTATGCTGCCGCGCCTGCCCGAGGAGGATGCATGAATCCCAAATGGACGCGGGCAGTCTGGCCGGTCGCCCTCCTGCTGCTCTTGCTGATCGGCTATTGGTTTTTGCCCATCTCCGGTCAGGTGATCGTTTTGCCCGGCGAGCAGGCGGCGATCTGGCCGCAGATTCATTTTTCGGCCGGCGCGGTACACATCACCGACCGCGAACCCTGGCCGTTTGTGCTGCTGGCCGTCGACGGGTGGGCTGCGCCATCCCCCACCTGGCGTCAAAACCCCGGCGGCACCTGGACCTGGACGTGGCAGGTGAATGCGCAAGCGCCCACCTGCTGGGTCTTTTATCACGATTGCCACACCGGCTGCCAGGAACGCGGCCGCTGGAGCACCGGCCCCACGCCCACCATTACCCCACCCAACCTCACGCCGACCAAACTGGGCGTGGCCTTTGCCGATCCGGCGCGCCCCTGGCGCGGGCGCAGCGGGTGGGATGTCGAGCTGACCTACGCCCGGCTGGCCGAAGATGAATTCTGGGGCATCGACGACCTGGCCTGGCGGGTGGCGCAAGCCGCCGGCAGCGGACTGCGCGTGCTGGTGCGCGTCGATTACGACCAGGGCCAGAGCATCCCGCCAACCGGCGACCACCTGGCCTTGACTGAATACCTGGCCTATCTGCGCCGGTTGGCCCGCGACGAGCGGCTGCGCCCGGTGTACGGCTACCTGCTGGGCAGCGGGTTCAATGCCCTGGACGCCAACACTCTCGCCGTGGGAAGCGCGGTGACGCCAGAATGGTACGCCCGCTTGTTCAACGGCTACGGCGAGCCGCCCGATCACAGCGATAACGCCGTGCAGACGGTACATGCCGAAAACACCCACGTGCGCGTGCTGGTCGGGCCGGTGCGCCCCTGGAACGTCGATCAGGACGGCGCGCGCCGCTGGACGATCGACGCGCCGTGGCTGAATTACATGCACACCCTGATCGCCGCGCTCGACGAGTCGGCGCGGGCCAAGTCGGCGGCCGGCATACCCATCGCCGCACCCGACGGTTTTGCCCTGCACGCGCCCGGCCGTCCCGAGCTGGCCGGCGAGCAGGCCGCCCAAGAGCCGCTCCTCGATTTGCACGCGCCGGAATGGGGTGCCGCGCAGGCCGGGTTCCGCGTCTACCAAGACTGGCTGAACATCATCAACGCCTACCCCGCCACCCAGGGCAAGCCGGTCTACCTGACCTCGGTCAACACCTACACCGCCGCCGAGAACGTGCCGCCGGTGCAAAACTATCCCGCCGGCTGGTTGACCGCCGCGCTGCAAGCGGTGAACGAGGAAGCCCAAATCGAGGCACTGTGCTGGTTCGTCGACCTGGAGCGCTCCGGCGCCGACACCTGGGACTGGTTCAGCCTTGCCAAAAAACCCGGCCGCCTGATTTACGCCGCCGAAGAGTTTGATGCGCTGCTGCGCCCTTGAGCGAGAAACCTGGCTTTTGACAAAAGCCAGGTTTCTTGAGGACATTGACATGATCCGCATTTTTCTTCTCGACGACCACCCCACCCTGCGCATAGGGCTGCGCCTGCTGATCGAGCAAGCGCCCGACATGTGCATTGTGGGCGAGGCCGCCGATGCCGAGACGGCGCGGGCCGCGCTGGAAGCCGATCCGCCCGACGTGCTGGTGCTCGACTGCCAACTTCCCGGCGAGGACGGCATCTCGGTGGCGCGGTGGATGCGCCAGCGCGCGTGCCAGCACGCGCTGCCCACCCGCATTTTGGCCTTTAGCTCGTTCGCCGACAACGCCTACGTCTACCCCATGATCCAGGCCGGCGCGGCGGGCTATTTGCTCAAAGATGAGCTGCCCGGCGACATCGTGCAGGCCATCCGCTGCGTGGCACAGGGACAGGGCTATTTCAGTCCGTCGGTCGCCGCCAAGATGTCCGTCTGGGTGCAAGAGGGCCGCCCGGATGGCCTGACCGAGCGCGAGGTCGAGGTGCTGCGCCTGGTGGCGCAAGGCGCAACCAACAAAGAGATCGCCCTCCACCTCGACATTTCCGAGCGCACCGCCCAGTTTCACGTCGGCAACCTGCTGCGCAAACTGGGCCTGCGCGGGCGAGTCGAAGCGGCGGTGTGGGCGCGCGAACACGGGCTATAAAAGCGCCCAGCGAAAAATTTTCAGCCCTCCAAGGCAGCGTGAACCTGGTTCACTTGCCTCGGAGGGCTGTTTTATGCCACCTGACAGGTTGCAGGCGAAAAAATGTGTGATACACTTGGAACATCGGAGCAAGATGAATTTAACTTGCAAAAGCACCTTTAACGAGGAGATAACAATGGTACAAAAGCATTTACTTTTGCGACTGCTGTTTGGATTAGCCCTTTGTGCAACTTGGGTTGGAGCAACTTGCATGGTTGTGCTGGCTGCCGGTTCTTGGCACGGTACCCAGCCAGATAGTCCTGATTGGGGATATCAAAATTGGTACAACCTGGATACACAGGTTCAGTGGGAATCTACTTTTATGTGGACAGCACATAATCCGCCTACAAGTAACAGACGTATCGAGTTGGAGTGGTTCGATCCGGGCACGAATCCGAAGAATTTTTGTAATCGACTCAAGCCAATCTATTTAGAAGAACGCGGTGGAGATTGGATAGACAGCTGGTGGACGTCAAATGAGTGCGGCGGTCTTGGATCTCAACCTGAGCAAATTACAATCACTCTGAAGGAGAATAACGTCAACCCAAACACATATTATCAGGCAGCAGCATGGGCTACCAAAGAATATACCGCGAGTTATGGGGGCGAGTGCAATGTGAGTTGGACCGGGTGGGGTGGTGAGGAGTGGCTTGGCAAGCAGCTTTACACAGCCAGCTATAGCGACGATGGAAGTGATCCCTAACACTGCGAGCACTCTGGTCTGCTAACAAAATACTGATTTTTGATGAGAACATACGGGAGGACACAATGACTAAAAACAGCAAAACAATCGTTCTGGTAGGCCTGGCGATCTTGCTCGCCGGGGGAGTATGGTTTGCAGTTGGTCGGGGGATACTGGCCAGGCCATCCCATGCGACATACCAGATGCCCACCTACGAGTACGAAATTGAGGTACACATGCACCACGAGAATGCAACAAATGCGCTCGTGGAGGATGGCATTTTTGTCCACCTGAAACCCAATCGGCCTACCAGGGATGCTTCTGGCTTTTCTGATGCCTATCTCCAGGCGAGTCATCAACGTGCTCTGAACTGGATCGCAGAAAACCGAACTGGCCCGCTAGACCTGATGATCATCTTTGCCCATCCGCTTTCACTCGAGCAAGCAAACAACATCTTGAGCCTGGCGAACGCAAAGGTTTTTGAGAGTGCTGTCGTTGGCTACCGGGATGGACTACCCTTCGCAGGCTATTCGGTAGAAGAAGGCCCTTTATTGGTCCGTTCGATACAAGAGTATGCCGAAATGGGTGTGGGCGGCGGCGTGGTACCCGAAGTGACCCAAGATAACGAGACCGATCTCGCCCGCGCCAGCACTGCCGACATTCATGGTTATCTGGCCGTACGGGCGTGGGTTGACGCACAGAATCTCGACGTCCTATTGGATCACAAGGATATACGTGTCGTAGACACAACGCCTCAAGAGGTTCGGGATCAGGTGCTCAAGAGTCCCACCTGGCGACACAGAACAATCAACCACCTGACCATCGAGATGCCCGTTTGGGCATACGATTGGTAGGGGTTTTGACCTGACTGATTTCACTCGGCACCCAATCGGCACTGCAAAGTGATTTGAATCTTGGAGGTCCGAAATACTGATTTCCGATATAGGATAACATACAGTACCCAAACCACATGCAAGAGGAGGTCTGATGAGACGGAAAATTGATTTTCGCAAGACAACACTTGTTTTGATCATCTTGCTACTCTTAACGGTCAGCGGGATCTCGTACGCAGCTTGCTCGGTCGACACCAGAGCGAATTATTCGACATCCTGGGCTTTCTGCAACGTACCAGGTGACTGGCAGTCCCAAATCAGGACGGCCATTTCGACCTGGGATGCTTCAGATGTGTATTTGTACTTGGAGCAATCCCCAGCTTGTGTCTACGCATTCAGTTGGGCCAGCGCATCGTTTTCTTCCACGGGCTGGGGAACGGTTCCTGCCACTACATTTCTTGATTGGAACAGCAATGGAAAAGCGACTGGAGCCATCAGCTACTATAACACTGACAAGAACTGGTACGATTCAGGCGGAGATGGATATTGGTGGTCGTCGGGGTGGTATGATCGGAGAACTGTAGCGCTCCATGAAACCGGTCACTGGATGGTTTTGATTCACCCGTCACAGTGCGAACAGAACCATCCGGAAGCAGTGATGGAGCCGGTTCCTCAGACGAAATGGTATCTGCGCACCGACGACTTGAATGGTCTGCAAGCCCTTGGCATTAAAAACTAGAGCGCCCAGAAAGGAAAAATTGCTGTGATGAGAAAAAGAAATCTGATTCTACTTGGGATATGGCTGGCTTGCGTCTTGGTTGCCCATCAGATATTCACCGTTTCGCCAAATTCCTTTTACTTTCAATCAAGCACTCCTGAGCCTGTCTCTGCTTCCACCAACAAACCAATAAGACTTGACGCACTTGGATATCCAAGTAGCCATCGACCTGAAGAAGCACTACCTTTTGCCGATCTGGTCGTACTGGCTGAAATAACAGGCATCGGCAAGGCTCGTTGGAGCACTACTGATGGTTTACGCCCCGCTGAGTGGCAACACAATCCAAAATCCATAGCCAAATGGATGATCTATACACCTTTTGCTTTCAAAACCACCGAGGTGCTCAAAGGCAATGTCACAAATGAACTGGTACCCGAGTTTGCGGCTCTTGGTGGTCAGGTAGGAGACGACTGGATTGATACCAGCGAGATAATAAACTTGTACGTCGATATAAACGTTGGAGACAAAATAGTTCTGTTTTTGGCCCGCGCAACCGGCGATGTTGCCAACGTTGCACCTTATGCTTATGTAGACGCCTTGCGCGTAGAAGATGGCAAAGCGAGTGCAGATTGTCGAGGAAGCAGGTCTGCTAATGACTGTCGTGTATCATTTGAGCTTTCCGATGTCCTGACCAAGATAGCAGCCGCACAAGAGAACAAGTAAGGAACGATGAAAAAAATAACTTGGCCTCTTCTCTTTGAAAAGAGCGGTTGCCCCCATCCCAACCTCACCGCCGGTGATATGGCCGAACGCAACGGCACGCGCTTCAAGGGTTGGGCCTATGTGGTGGCCGTCACCGACCCGCCCCATCTGCGCCAGATGCTGCAAAATCCCGACGTGCTGGCCATAGACGGCACGGCCACGCTGATCTATGATGAACTGACCCCGGAAACCTTGCGCAAGGCCGGCGCAACGCGAGAAACCATTCGTGTGGTGCAAGGCCCCCAAAGTTGGCCCACAGTGCAGATCACCGGGCCGGGATTGTATCGAGCGCTCAGCAATCTGGGTCTTGTTCCCGTGCCAGAATACTGAGCATTGTAGCCCTCCGAGGCAGTGTGAACCTTTGGTTCACTTACCCTGGAGGGCTGGGGCAGATTTTCGGCCCATTGCAAAAAAAGGAGAACCTACCCATGCGCACCGTTCGAGTCACGCTCAAGTACAATGCCGTCATACGCTGGATGGCGCGCGCATCCAGCATCCTGTTCAGCAGCGAGTTTCTGATTGTCATGCTTCTTGCGCTCACCAATGAAGACAAGCCACGGGGAATGGCTATCCCCGTCCTGGCGCTGCTTGCATTGACCATCGCAGGCTGTTTCGCCGCCTGGCGCTGGGAAAGAGCCGGCGGGTTTGTCGTCGTCCTCAGCGCGACCGGACTTGGCATCGCGGCCTACCTGGCATCGCTGGCCTTCGGGCTTCCGAGTCTGCTGCCCGCCCTCGTCTATAGCGCGCCATTCCTGCTCGTGGGCGTCCTGTTTCTGGCCTGCGGGCAGGCCGCAGCGACTGGTCAACAAGATGGGCTAAAGGCCAGCGCCCATGAATGAAAAACGCCGGTTTCTAAACGCTGCGCTGCCCGTCGCGCCGGCCCTTTTGCTGACCCTGGCTCACACTGTCGCCGTTCTCGCCTTGCTCTCCTTTGTGGGCCGGGTGCAAGATTATCCCATACACCCGGTAGGAATCGCTTTCTACACGGCAACCTGCGCGCTGACCATAACTGGCATCCTGATCGGAACATTCCGCATCCAACGCGGCAAAACAGGCGTGACCGAATGGGTGCTTTTCTCCCTGCCGGCCTGGGCCAGCCTGACCTTATACGCCGGGATGTGGTCAACGCCGTGGTTCGGCGGCGCCAAGTATGCCGCCTATGACCTCGGCGAACTGGACCTGATCTGGTTTTTTAATCTCATTTTTGCCATATTTTTTGCGATCCCCGCCATACTTTATTCATCACAATTGGTTCTCGGCATTTTTTCCGTCTTGCACATCGGGTTGTACCTGGCAACACATCTGGTCCCCATGCTGATTTACTATCCGCTTCATCTGCTGTGGGATTTGCTTATGGAAATTGCGCGCTCACCGGCAATCGGCCTGATCGTCATCTATGGCGTCAGCGCCCTGCTGATCGCGCTGCGGCAACGATTCAAGCCACAATGGCCCAGGCCTGGGGTGTGGGCAGTAACCACATTGACGGGCTTTATGGGTGCCTGGAGGCTATATCGACTGATGCGCTGGTTCCCCCGCAATGGCGATCAGTTAGCCTATGTGACTTGGGATACATTCGTGCCCGGCAATGCCTGGAACTGGCTGCGTCCGGCGGCAGAAACATTGGCTCTGGTCGCAGCCGGAATAGCTCTCTTGGTCGGATTGGTCTACTTGATCCGCAATGCCTTATCATTTGCCCGCACACACCTGGTTGATCGCCAGGAGCGAAAGGCGGTTTGATGAAATTTCGCAATCTGGCCCCCCTCGGCAGCCTGATTTCGTCCAGCGCCGCTCTGTTGATTTCCCTGCTCATCGGGCTATCGATCCCCAGACTGCCCGAGACGACCGGCCTGCCCCTCTTTATGATCCTCTGGCCAACGATGTTTGTCCTGCTCATCGCAGGAGTCGTTCTCGGCATCATCTACTCCCGACCCCCCCGGCAAGCGACTGAAACAGGGCATCGACCGGCGCGTATTCGGTCCGGCCTCGGTCTCCTGGCCGGCGGCGCGACCGTCGCCGTCGTGCTTGCCATCATGAAAGGCGCGTTCAGGCTGCCATAAAGCAGCGCTCAAGCCCTCCTCCAAGTGAACGTTGACCATTCACCCAAACCGTGTTACACTGGGCTTAACGTTCACTATGGAGGTATGACCATGTCGATCCTGAACACCCTGTCCAGTTTTGCCAAAGGCGTGCGCCTGCTCGGCCTCGACGTGACCCTGCAAGCCGCCCTCTACCCCCTGCGCAAGCGCTTCAACGAAGCCAAATTCGCCCAGCCCGGCCTCGGCGCGACGCTGCGCGGCCTGAGCGCGTTGGGTGGCAAGCCGCCCATCGGCGACCCAACAGGCGCCCCCTACACCTTTGCCGGGCGCGTGCTCGGCCACCGCTGGAATTCGGCGGCCAAAGGCATCGAACGGCAAACCATCGAGCTGGTCTGCGAGCAGGCCCTGGTTCGCCTCACCTTTCTCACCGACGACCTGGTGCGCGTACGCGTCAGCCCCGGCGGGCGCTTTGGGGAGCCGTTCTCCTACGCCGTGTGCAAGGCCGACGCCGACTGGGGGCCGGTCGAACTGGCGCTGGAAGAAACCGCCGACGCGCTCACCATCCACAGCGGCAAACTGATCTGCCGCATCGCCAAGCCGCACCTGGCGCTGGCCTTTCTCGACCCGTCCGGCGCGCTGATCCACGCCGACGCGGCCGGCTGCGGCTGGACGGACGAGCGCATCGCCTGTTGGTCGCACCTGCCCCCCACCGGGCACATCTACGGGCTGGGGCAAAAATCCACCCGCCTCGACAAGCACGGCCTGGCCTTTGACCTGTGGAACACCGACCCCCAATTCTACTCGCCCGGCGACGACCCGCTCTACTCCAACATTCCCTTTTACCTCGGCCTCGACCAGGGACGCGGCTACGGCCTCTTTTGGGACACCTCAGCCCGCGCCCGCGTCGATTTCGGCATGGTCACGCCCGGCATCACCCACTTTGAAGCCGCGGCCGTCCCGCCGGCCGGTCAAGAACTGCGCTACTATTTCTTTTACGGCCCCCGCCTGGCCGACGTGCTCGACCGCTACAGCGAGCTGACCGGGCGCATGATCATGCCCCCGCTGTGGGCGCTGGGCTACCATCAAAACCGCTGGAGCTATTTCCCCCAAGCCCGCGTGCGCGAGATCGCCGCCGAATTCCGCGCCCGGCGCATCCCCTGCGAAGCGATCCACCTCGACATCGAATACATGGACGGCTTTCGCTGCTTCACCTGGCACCCGGAGCGCTTCCCCGACCCGGGCGGGCTGGTCGCCGACCTGCACGCGCAGGGCTTCAAAGTCGTTGCCATGCTCGACCCCGGCATCAAGGTCGATCCCGAATACTGGGTCTGCCTGGACGGGCTGGAAAGCGACGTGTTTTGCAAATACCCCAACGGTGCCCCCTTCCACGGCCCGGTCTGGCCCGGCGACTGCTATTTCCCCGATTTCACCTCGCCGCGCGCGCGCCGCTGGTGGGGCCGCCTGTACGCCGGCCTGGTCGACCTGGGCATCGACGGCTTTTGGAACGACATGAACGAGCCGGTGGTCATGGGCCACCAGGGCGACACCTTTCCCGACGTGGTGCAGCACGACTATGACGGCCACGGCGCCGACCACCGCGCGGCGCACAACGTCTACGGCATGCAGATGGCCCGCGCCAGCGCCGAGGGCTTGCTGGAGCATCGCCCCGACGAACGCCCGCTGGTGATCAGCCGTTCGGTGTGGGCCGGCAGCCAGCGCTACAACATGCACTGGCTGGGCGACAACCGCAGCGATTGGCCCAGCTTGCGCAACACGATGCAGCTCACCCTGAACATGGGTCTGAGCGGCATCGCCTTCACCGGGCCGGACACCGGCGGCTTTGACGGCGCCCCGACACCCGAACTGCTGATCCGTTGGAACCAGATGAGCGTCTTTACGCCGTTTTTCCGCAACCACACCGCCAAGGGCACCGCCAACCAGGAACCGTGGGCCTTTGGCCCCCAGTGCGAGCAGATCAGCCGTGAGATGATCGAACTGCGCTACCGGCTGCTGCCCTACCTCTATACCGCGTTCTGGCAGTGCGCCCAAAGCGGCCTGCCGATGGCACGCCCACTCTTCCTGCCCTTCCAGGATGACCCGCACAGCGCCGAGATCGACGACCAGTTCATGTTCGGCGACGCCTTGCTGGTGTCGCCGGTCTGTGAGCCGGGCGCGCGCACCCGCCGCGCCTACATCCCCGCCGGGCACTGGTTCGACTTCTGGACCAACGCGCTCACCGCCGGCCCGCAGATCGCCCAACTCGACGCCCCGCTCGAACGCATCCCCCTGCTGGTGCGCGCTGGCAGCGTCATTCCCGCATGGCCGCTCATGCAATACAGCGACGAGCACCCGGTCGACGCGCTCACGCTGCACGCATACCCCGGCACCGCCAAATCCTGGCTATACGAAGACGACGGGCACACCTGGGCCTTCCGCGAGGGCGCATGCCGGCTGACCCGCTTTGTCTGCGCGCTGGATGGCCGCCCGGCCGCACCGCGCGCTTTCAAACTGCGCCGCGAGGTTACGCCACCGCGCGGCCCGCTCGGCGGCCTCCCCGACTATACCCGGCTGCGCGTCGAACTGCACGGCGTCGCGCGCCCGCCGGCGCACATTCACATCGATGGCGCTGAGACAAGGGAATGGGAATTCGAGGCCGACAAGCGAACCGTACATCTGGAAAGCGCCTTGTTTGAGGAAATTGAAGCGGTTTTCGAATAGACAGGGTTCAAGAACAACCATCCTGCAAGCCGGCAGCTTGCGGGATGGTCGGCAATAAGGAGAAGGTCGAAATGAAAAAGCACCATATCTCGTTCTTGTGCATCGCTGTGCTCATCCTGCTCTTGCTGGCCTGCGCGGCATCCGGCGGGTACAGCGAAACGGGTTCGATGACGACAAGCTCGCACGTCAACCGCAAAGGCTCGCTGACCAAGACCATCCGCAAGGCCAACGGCAGCACAACCAAGGACCTGGGACTGGACGACGTGTTTTCGCCGGGTGACGAGGTATACATCGACGCGACGCTGGGGGTTTCGGCCGGATATTTCAAGATGGAGTTTCTGGACGGCGACGAGGTCGTGCTCGAGCTGTACGCGACCTTTGGCGAACCGGATCAGGGCACGGCAGTCGTCCGGGTGGACGCATTGGGGGAGATCAGGTACAGGGTGACTGCCGAAAACGCCGAAAAAGTCGAGATTGCCGTCAAGTTTGAGCCGCATTGAGGCGAACGAGCGCAGTTTCGCAGCCGGAACGGCTCGTCGATGCGCGGCGAGAGACACGAGAATAGCCCCCGACTACCGCGCCATCTCCCGCCCCACCCTCAGCGACTCTAGATTCGACCGGGCGATCTCTTCCCGCTGCGTCTCCAGCACGGCCTCCGTGATCGCCTCGAATGGATACCACCCTTCCCGCTCCAGCACCGCGCCCAGGGCCACAATGGCCCGGTTTTGCGCGCGCACGCGCCCCAAGTCGAGAGGAATGATCCGGGCGGGCGTGTCGATGGGGAGCAAATCTGTGGCGACGTAGGCGCGGCCGGCCTCGCTCATCCGCCCCAGCGCGGCGCTGGCCCGCGCCCGGCCTTCGTTGGCGACCCAGATCAGCACGTCGGGCCGGCCGATGCCGGTATAGCCGATCGGTCGGGTGTCGAGGATTGTCTCGCAGATCGAGTGCCCGGTCATCACCGTCACCGGGTACTCGTCGCGCTGTGTGGCATAGAGGCCGGACAGCACCGCCCCCTGCCCCAGCAGGTGCCCGGTCGAGCGCACCCGCCCGCCCGCCGCTCCGGCGATCAACACTTTGACTCGTTCCTGGATGTTGGGCGCAAATCGAGGTTCTAGCCCTTTGCCCTTGTCTACCTGTTTCCCCATTTCTTCCCTGATCACTTTGCCATAGGCCTGGGCATATTCCGGCCGCACATTTTCGACCAGCACGCCGGTGGCAAAGCCGCCGTACTCGAGCAGGGCCATCATGTCGCGTTTGGTAAATTTGTTGTTGGGCGCGTAATAGGCCGTACACAGTTCCCAGATGTCGATCAAGGCAAAGCCGTCGTGTTGAAGGCCCAGGGCGATCAAAGTGGGCAGGTCGGGATCAAAGACGGTGGAGCGGGCCACCCACCCCGCGCCGCACACCCCGGCGACCGCGCACACGTCCAGCGGGCGCTCCAGGTTGCCCGCGCGGGTGGTCGAAGTGACGGCGCCGTGCGGGGTGAGCACCGAGTGCTGCCCGCCGGTCATGCCAAAGTTGAAATTGTCGGCCACCAGCACGGTGAGGCCCACGTTGCGCCGCGCGGCATTGATCAGATGATTGCCGCCGATGCCGCAGCCGCCGTCGCCGATCAGGACGACGACGTGCAAATCCGGGTTGGCCAGTTTGATCCCTGTCGCGTACGTGATCGACCGCCCGTGCAGGCCGTGAAAGGCGTTGGTGGTGAAATAGCTGTCCGAGAGGCCGATGCAGCCAATGTCGGTGACGATGACCGTCTGGTGCGGGTCCCATTGCAGCGAAACCAGTGCTTCGTCGAGCGCCTTGAGCACGGTGTGATGGCCGCAACCGGGGCAAAAGGGCATGGGCAGTCGTTTGGGATCGAGGTAGGTTTCAATGTGTTCGCTCATGCCAGCCCTCCGGCCTGCAAAATTTGCTGCGGGGTGATCAGTTCCCCGTCGATGCGGTGGACGCCAAGTATCTGGATAGACCCTTGCGAAGGCTCAGAGCCTTCGCAAGGGTTTTTTGTCAACCGTTCCACTTCGCGGCGCAGTTGGCCGTCGTTCAACTCGGCGACGATGACCGCGCGATGGCAAGTCATCGCGCGGTTTAGCGCCTTTTCCGGCAGCGGCCACAGTGAAAGCAGGGTGAGCGACGAGACCCACTTGCCCTTGGCGCGCGCCTGCCGCACGGCCTCTTCAACAGCGCGCGCGGTGATGCCATAACTGACCAACAGCACCTCGGCCCCTGCTTGCAGGTCGGCGCGCACCAAGTCGATCTCGTCCTGGTGCTGCTCGATTTTCTCGATCAAGTGACGGTTGAGGCGATCCACCTTGACGGGATTTTTCGTCAAATATCCCTGTTCGTCGTGGGTCGAGGTGGTGAAGCGCAGCAGGTGCGGCCCGCCAAATGGACTCATGGCCACGTTCTGGTCGGGCGCGGGGTAAGCGCACGGCGCAAAAGTGCATTCGGGGTTGGCCGTCTCCCGCGCGCGCACCGGGGTAGGTTGGAACTGGTCGAGGTCCACCGTGTCCATCGTCGAGGCGACTTCTTTGTCGGTCAGCACGAACACCGGGCAGCGAAAGCGTTCGGCCAGGTCAAAGGCACGGGTGGTCAGGTTGTAGCAGTCGGCCACCGTCGCCGGGCTGAGGGCGATGATCGGGTAGCCGCCGGAGGTGCCCCAGCGCGCAAACTGCACGTCGCCCTGGGCGACGGTCGTCGCGCCGCCGGTGGCCGGGCCGAGCCGCTGCACATCGACGATGACCAATGGCACTTCGCCCATCTGGGCCAGGCCGAGGTTTTCCGAATAGAGGCTGACCCCAGGACCGCTGGTAGCAGTAAATGCGCGTCGCCCGGCCATCGCCGCGCCGATGCAAAAGCCAATCGAGGCGATCTCGTCTTCGCCCTGGATGGCGATCCCGCCCACGCGGGGCAGGTCGCGCATCATAGCCAGCAGGATCGATGTCGCCGGAGTGATCGGATAGCCGGCAAAAAAATCGCAACCGGCGTCAATCGCCGCACGGGCGATGGCCGTGTTGCCGTCCAGAAATTCGCGCATAAGCAGGCCTCCACGTCGATGTGTTTGCACGGAGACGCATTGTACCACGGCGTGCCTTCTGTGTCCAGATTTTGTATTCCTTGCCCACACGTGGTATTATTGAGGATAATCAATATCGCATAACTGAGTGAGTCTGTCGTGACCAGCAAACCCGAAACCAGCCCGCGCCCACAGCCCATACCCAACCCACGCCCCGCAGGGCCAGTCCAGTTCTCGCACCCCGCCGAGGCCGCCTTTGCCCAGGTACTCGACTTTTACCAGATCGAATGGCGGTACGAGCCGACCACGTTTCCCTTGCGCTGGGACGATCAGGGACGAGTCATCCAGGCTTTCTCACCCGACTTTTACCTGGTCGAGGAAGACCTGTACATCGAGCTGACGACGATGCAGCAGCGACTGGTCACGGCCAAGAACCGCAAGCTGCGCCTGCTGCGGCAGCTTTATCCCGACGTCAAGTGCAAGTTGATGTATCGCAAGGACATTGAAAATTTGGGGATCAAATACGGGCTGTTTGGTGAAGAGCCAACCGAGGACGGCAAGAATGAGTGAAACGCTTGACCCAATGATGAACGACATCGCCCGCGTTCTGTACACCGAGGCGCAAATCCAGGCCCGTATCGCCGAGTTGGGCGCGCAAATCTCGCGCGATTACGGAGACAAAAACCCGGTGCTGGTCGGCGTGCTGCGCGGCGTCTTTGTCTTTATGGCCGACCTGGCCCGGGCGATCAGCATTCCGGCCAACATCGACTTTATCGGCATCACCCGCTATGGTCCCAGCACACGCACGCAGGGCATTGTGCGCTTTACCAAAGACCTCGACATCAACATCACCGGGCGGCACGTGCTGTTTATCGAAGACGTGATCGACACCGGTCTGTCTTTGCGCTACATTTTGCGCACGCTCAAGGCGCGCGAACCGGCCAGCCTCAAGGTCTGCACACTGTTTAACAAATCGCGTTCCCGGCTGTTCTCGCTTCCGGCCGACTATATTGGCTTTGACGGGTTGGATCAATACGTGGTCGGCTATGGGCTGGATTACGACGAGCAGTACCGTCACCTGCCCTTTGTGGGGATTCTGAAAGAGGAAGCGATCACCCGCCTGCGCCTGCCGCCCGGCGCGCAAACCGGGTAAAGAAAAAGCGCGCCTTTCACAGAACGAAAGGCGCGCTATAAAAGGTTAAGCCCCAAGTGACCTAATTGATACTTGCTTGTTCTTTTTTTGCCTTTTTCTCTTTAGCTTTTTTCCTGTTTGGGGGTTCTTGTTTCCAATTCTCCCTTTTTCAGGTTTTTTAGCTATTGAGCCTTCGGGCTAATGAACTTGCTTTTTTGTATCGTTCAATCTCTTGGGACTTAACTGTCTATAGTATAACAAATTCTTGGCTCCAGGTCAAGGGTTTTATTAACGAATTGTTCAAGTTTAAGGTTTATTATGCCAACCCAATATTGGACAGAAAGACCCGCTCGATCTATAATAGACCCAAATCGTCTTGTTGGAGCAAACGGTGAAATCCAGGCATCGTTGGGATCAAATACGAATGTGGGGCGTGGCGCTCGTTCTTTTGGCGTCGACTCTGATCCCTGCGCGCGCACAAACCGACCCCGTCGACGAACTCTTGGCGCGACTGACCACGCAGGAAAAAGTGGGCCAGCTTTTTGTGGTCGCCTTTTGGGGGCGCACCCCAACCACGCAGACCTGGGCCGGCAAGCTCATCCAGGAGTACAAGGTCGGCGGGGTGGTGCTGCTGACCAGCAACAGCAATATCTCTAACATTGTGCCCGACACGCCGGCCCAGGTTGCCCTGTTGACCAACAACCTGCAAGCGATGGCCCTCGACCCGGCCGGCTCGGGCGTTCCGCTGTTTGTCGCCATCGATCACGAGGGCGACGGGTTCCCCTATACCCGCATCACCAACGGTGTGACCCCGCTCCCCCACCCGATGGCCATCGGCGCGACGTGGAATACCCGCCATGCCGAGCAGGTCGGCGAGATTGTGGGCCGCGAACTGGCAGCGATGGGCATCAACATGCTGCTCGGCCCGGTGATCGACGTGCTTGACGACCCCCGGCCGGGCGGCAAAGGCGATGTGGGCAACCGCGTCTTTGGCGGCGACCCTTACTGGGTCGGCGAGATGGGCAAGGCCTACATTCGCGGCGTGCATCAGGGCAGCCAGGGCCAGGTGCTCACCGTCGCCAAGCACTTTCCCGGCCACGGCGGCAGCGACCGCCTGCCTGACAATGAGGTGGCGACAGTGGACAAGTCGCTGCAAGAGCTTCAGCGCGTCGAACTGGCTCCCTTTTTCGCCGTGACCAGCCCCGGCAGCGACGATCAGCTCGCGCGCACCGATGCGCTGATGACCTCGCACATCCGCTATCGCGGCTTTTACGGCGACATCCGCCAGTTTACCCGGCCGATCACCTTTGACATCGAGAGCATGGATGCGCTGCTTGGCCTGGAGCCGTTGAACACGTGGCGTCAAGAAGGGGTGATGGTCAGCGATTCGCTGGGCGTGCCCGCCGTGCGCCGCTATTTCGATCCCCAACTGCGCACCTTTCCGCACCGGCAGATCGCGCGCGAGGCATTTCTGGCCGGAAATGACCTGTTGCTGCTTTCAGAATTTGCGTTGTCATTCAACCTGTTGCAGCATTATGACAATATCGTCGATGTGCTGACCTATTTTGCCGAGGCCTATGATCGTGAGCCGGGATTTGCCGCCCGCGTCGATGACTCGCTCAAGCGAATTTTGCGCCTCAAACTCGCGTTGTATCCGGATATGTCGCCGGAAGCCGTGCTCGTTTCGCCGGACGATCTTGCCGTGGTCGGCAAGGGCACGGCGGTGGTCGAAGAAATTGCCCGCAAGGCTGTCACCGTGCTCCAGCCAACCGAGGATTCGCTGCCCAGGCCGCCGCGCCGCGACGAAGACATCTTGATCCTGGTCGAAGAGCGCTCCATGTACGAGTGCTATGACGATTTTCCCGAGTGTGATCCGCGCCCCATGATCCCGATTACCGCCACCGAGCAGGCGATCTTGCGCTTCTATGGCCCGCAGGGCACCAACCAGGTCGATCCGGAGCGCCTTCACACCCGCACCTGGGGCGAGTTGAAACAATTTCTTACCCTGCCGCGCAACATCGACCCGACACCGGCGGCAGAGACGCCGACTACGCCGCCTACCCCGGATGCGCAGCCCAATCAGGTTACACTCACTCCCGAGCCGGGCGGGACGGGCGACCCCGCGATTCCATTGGAAACGCTGCTGCAAGAAGCCGAGTGGATTGTGTTTGTGATGCTCGAGCCATCGAGCAGCTATCCTGACTCAGACGCGCTGCATTTGTTCCTGGCCCAGGATGCCCATCATCTCTACAATGCCAATGTCGTCCTGCTGGCTCATACCGTACCCTATTACCTCGACGTGACCGAGATCATCAAACTGACGGCTTATTACGTCTTTTATGGCAAAACACAGCCATTTATCGACGTGGCTGCGCGCACATTGTTCGGCGAGGTGCGCCCGACAGGCAAGTCACCGGTGAGCATCGAGGGCACCTATTACGACCTGGTCACGCAGCTTTCGCCCAATCCATCGCAGCGCATCCCGCTCACCCTGCTCCAGCCCGAAACCCTTTCAGCGCTGGTGCCGGCCTGGATACGGGTCAAGACCGGCATCATTCGCGACCGCAACGGCAACCCCGTGCCCGACGGGACGCGGGTCGATTTTGAAGCACGCGACAACGCCAATGCCCAAGTGCTCGCTTCGACGTTTGGCTCGACGGTGAGCGGTGTGGCCGAGGGTGAGTTGATCGTCGACCGGGCGACGCGGGTACAGATCGTTGCCCGCAGCGGCGATACGCCGGATGGCCCGCCGCTGACCTTTGATGTGCTTGCCCAGCCCACCCATACACCCACGGCAACATCGCTGCCCACCCACACGCCCACGCCGACGCGGCCCCCCACCCAGACGCCTACGCCCACGGCGACACCCCAGCCGACCAGGACGGCGACGCCTCAGCTCACCGTCACACCGACGCCGTCGCTGCCCCAGGTGCTGCGCAGCGAGTGGCGCGTCCGGCCGGTAGACCTGCTGGGTGTGCTGGCGGGGATTTTGCTTGCCCTGGGGATTTGGTTTGCCATGTGGGGACGTCACGCAGGCATCACCGTGCGCGCGCGGCTGGCGTCGATGGCCTGGCTCGGCGGGATGCTCGGCTGCCTGTCCTACGGCTTTGACCTGCCGCCGCTGGCGCGGTGGCTGCGCTGGCCAGGATGGCTGCTGTGCAGTTTGCTGGCCTGCCTGGGCGCGTTGATTTTGGCCCTCGTCGCGGGGATCATTGAGCAAAGGTCAGGTAAATCACCAGTGCGGTAAGTAAAACGCTGGCAATGATCAGCCAGGCGTTTTCGAACCAGACCTGCGCCCACAACGGCCGGGCGCGCTCGGTCGATGAAGCAGCATAAAGCAGCCGCCGCCACACGTCGACGCTGGGTGGGCGGTCGCCCGGATGCGGCGACATCGCGGCCAGGATCGCCCCCTCGACGGACGCCGAAATGCCGGGGTTGAGCTGCCGAGGCGGAACGAGGATGGCTGCATTGAGGAAAATCTCTTGCGCGCTGGGTGGTGTGGCCCCGGTAAGCAGGTGGTACATCGTCGCGCCGAGGGCATAGAGGTCGGAGCGCGCGTCGGTGTGATCTGCCGTATCGCCATATTGCTCCAGCGGCGTGTAAGGCAGCGATCCCACGCCGCGCAGGCCGGTCATCGTGCTCAAATCGTCGGGATCGACCGGCTTGACCAGCCCAAAGTCGACCAGCTTGATGTCGCCCTCTGGAGTGAGCTTGATGTTTTCCGGCTTGATGTCGCGATGCAGCACAGGCGGAGACTGGCGATGCAGGTAGGTCAGCGCGTCGCTGAGCTGCTCGATCCAGCCGACGACCTGTGATTCGGGCAGGAAGCGGTTTTTGCGCCGGGCTTCGCGCACGATTTGCAGCAAGTCGCTGCCCGGCACGTAATCCATCACCAGGTAGTCGCGGTCGCCGCTGGAAAAAAAGTCGGAGACCCGGGGCAGGTTGGGGTGATCGAGGCGGGCCAGGGTGCTCGCTTCGCGGTGAAACTGTTCGCGCGCCTGCTGCTGCGCCTCGGCAGACATGCCCGGCGGCAGGCGGATTTCCTTGAGCGCGCAGCGCCGTCCGGGCAGGCGCATATCGTCGGTGAGATAGACCGCGCCCATGCCGCCCTGTCCGATGGGGGCGATGATCTTGTATCTTTCGGATACCTGGTATCCGTCGTTCAGTAAGGTATTATTGCCAAGTTCTTTCATTTTTGGAGGTCCGATGAGCCAGGATTTCAAAGGGCGCACTGCCCTGCTGGTACTCACCCAAGATGGTGAATTTTGTTCGAGCTGGTCGCTGGATCAGGCTCAAGTGATGATCGGGCGGCTGCCCGAAAACGACGTATATATCGACGATCGCTGGATATCGCGCCATCACGCGCGCATTTGTCGCGAAGGCTCTCGCTATGTGCTCGAAGACCTGGGCAGCAAAAACGGGTTGTTTCTGAACGGCAAGCGCCTGGTCGAGCCGGCCGCGCTCGAAGACGGCGACGTGATCCAGATTGCACCGCGCTTCCAACTGACCTTTGTCGACAACGAGTCGACCGCGCCGCTGTTTCAAACGCTGCCCGGCGTGACACTCGACACAAACTCGCGGCGGGTGTGGGTGCGCGGCATCGAGGTGGACCCGTCGCTGTCGAACCACCAGTTTGTGCTGCTCGAAATGCTGGTCAATTCGCCGGAACGAGTGTTCACCCGCGATGAATTGATCTCTGCCGTGTGGCCCGAAGAAGACCCGTCTGGGGTCAGCGACGAGGCGATCAATTCGCTGGTGCGCCGCCTGCGCAGCCGTCTGAACGAGATCGATCCGGTGGCGCGGTTTATCGTCGCTGTGCGCGGGCACGGCTTTCGCTTTGAGCAGCCATAGCGCCGAATTTGACGCTTGGCCCGTTACGATTTATTTCACCAACCCCTTTTGCCGCAGGTGGAACAGGATGAACTGGTCAAAGGGCAGGTCGGTTGTGACCGGCACATAGGCCGCGCCGCGCTGCCCGCACCAGCGATTGACCTCGTCCTGCCACGCTTGCAGCCGCTGCGCGTACAGCCCCCGCATACCCGCGTCGATGGTCACTTCTTGTTCGTGCCCCGTTTCCACGTCAACCAGCTTGAGGTCGCCGGCCAGCAGTGGGTTGGCCTCGTCGGGCGAAAGGGTGTGCAGCAGCACACCTTCGTAGCCCTGCGACAGCAGCATGCCCAGGCCATCCTGATAGCCGCCGGGCGAATACAGGTCGCTGATCAGCACCAGCAGGCCGGGCCGGTGCGAGGTCAGGGCATAGTTGCGCAAGGTACGGTTAAGATCGGTCAAACCCTGCGCCTGCTGCGCGCCCAAAAAGCGCAGCAGGCGCAGAGTTTGCGTCTTGCTGCGTACCGGGCCGAACTGCGCCGGCACACTGCCGTTGCCGCGTTCCTGAAGCAAGGTGATGGTCAGGCGGTCGCCGCTACCGAGGGCGACGTAGCCCAATGCCGCCGCCACGCGCCGGGCGTAAAGCCACTTGTTGTGATCGGCCGACGCCCCAGCCTCCCCACTCCAGTCCATCGACGCGCTGGCATCGAGCAAAATGTGGATGCTGAGGTCCTCCTCTTCTTCAAACAGCTTGACAAAGGGGCGCTCCAGCCGGGCATAGATGTTCCAGTCGACGCGGCGCAAATCATCACCCTGCACATAGTCGCGATAATCGGCAAACTCGACCGAGGTGCCGCGCTTGGTCGAGCGGCGCTCGCCCTTGAGCTGTCCGGATCGCCGCTTGCGCACGATCAATGACAGGCGATCTACCCGACGCAAAAATTGTTCGTCAAACAGGGGCTCCAATTCACTCATCGATACACCCTTTCCGAGATAGCACAAGGTTACTTGAATCTGGTACAATTGTCAATTCGGCGAATTGACAATTCGGCGAATTGGCGAATGCCTCGATCTATGCTAGAATCGACGGGCAATGCGTGATAAAATGGCTTTCCGACAACTGGCCTGGCCCGTCTGGCTCATAATCGCCTTGCTGCTGACACTGGCGCTGCGCCGCGCCTGGGTGTGCGACGATGCCTATATCACCTTTCGTGCCGTCGATAACCTGGTCGGCGGCCACGGCCCGGTCTGGAATGTATCCGAGCGGGTGCAGGTGTTTACCAACCCCCTGTGGATGCTGCTGGTCAGCGCCCTCTATGCCCTGACCGGCGAACCTTACCTGACCAGCATTTTCCTCTCCCTGTTTTTCACCCTGCTGGCGGCGCTGATCCTGGCTGTTTGGGTTGCGCGCTCGCCGCAAGGGGCGCTGCTGGCGCTGCTCGCGCTGGCCCTCTCGAATGCCTTTGTCGATTACGCGACCTCCGGGCTGGAAAATGCCCTGGCCCACCTGCTGCTGGCCCTCTTTATGGCTGTGTACCTGCGCCGTCCCCACGCGCTCTGGCTGCTTTCGCTGATCGCTTCGCTGGGCGGCCTCAACCGCCTCGATGCACTGCTGTTCTATCTGCCCGCCCTGCTTGTGGCCGGGATCGGGCAGGTCAGAGAAAAAGGCCTGGGGCGCGCGCTGCTGATGCTTGCGTTGGGCCAAATGCCGCTGCTGGCCTGGCTGGCCTTTGCTGCATTTTACTATGGTTCAACTTTGCCAAACACAGCTTTGGCAAAGTTGAATACGGGAATTCCAGCCCTGGCGCTGATCGATCAGGGCTTTGCCTACCTGGGCAATTCGCTGCGCAACGACCCGCTGACGCTGACGGCGATCGGTGGGGGCGTTGCGCTATCGCTTGAGAGATGGCGGCAAGATCGGCGCGCGCTATCGGTGGCGGCGGGGATCGGGCTGTATCTGGTTTACCTGCTGCGCATCGGCGGCGATTTTGCCAGCGGCCGATTTCTCACTGCGCCGCTGTTTTGTGCGGCGGCCCTGATCGCCCAATTTAGCTGGGCGCGCTGGCCTCGCCGTGTATGGATGGGGGTAGCGCTGCTGATCCTGCTCCTCGGCTTGCTGTCGCCGCACCCGGCGCTGTTGGCGCACTATGGCGACTATGAGGGCGCACCGTGGGATGTTTTCGTCGACCGGCGCGGCATCGCCGACGAGCGGATGTGGTATTATCCCGAAATGGCCCTGTTTCACGCGGGACGGGTTTCGGCCAGCCCCGATCACCTCTGGCGGCGCGACGGAGAGCGGCTGCGCGCGATCGGCAGTTCGGTTGTCATGACCGATTCGATCGGCATGCGCGGCTATTACGCCGGGCCAAACGTCCACCTGGTCGACAAGTGGGCGCTGGCCGATCCGCTGCTGGCGCGGCTGCCGGCGTATCGCCAGGTGTACTGGCGGATCGGCCATTTCGACCGCGTGATCCCACCCGGCTATGAGGAGACGCTGTGGTCGGGCCAAAACCGGATCGGAGATCAAAAACTTGCCTTGTATTACGAAAAACTGCGTTTGGTGACTCGCGGCGCGTTGTTCGACCCGGCGCGGCTGCGCGAGGTCTGGCGGCTGAATACAGGACAGTACGAGTACCTGATCGACCGGGACCGGTATCGCCATCCCTACCTGGTTCGCGTGACACTGGACGAGGTCGCCGCGCCCAAAGCGGCAGGAACGGCGCGGCGCGCACGCGGCAACACGCTGTTTTACGACAGCGGCATCGAGATCGATCTGGGCGCGACGGTGCAATCGGCGCAGATCGAAGTGAGTTTGGATGCCAATGACGATTATCAGATCGTCTACCTGAACGGCGACAGGGTCGTCGGACGGCAGACGGTTGGCGCGGCGGATTGGCAGCCGGTGCTGGCGGTGTACGACCTTGACGTGCCGCGCCGGGCAGCCCGCCGGGGCTATGCGCGCATTCGGATTTTGCCCTTGCGCGGCGACGGAACCTATGTGCTCGGCCACCTGATCTTGAAATGAGCGCCCCGCTCAGGCATAGATGCTGAGCAGGTCGCGCAGCAGGGCCATCGCCGAAGGGATCGGCTCTTGTTCGAGGATGGCCGCGCTGACCACGCCATAGATGTCGGTGTGATAGACGATGCCCATCTGCTGCCCGCTCAGTTGGGCCAGCGGGTGCGGCGCCGGCAGCGGCGGCGCCGGCAGCGGCGTCGGGGCGACGGTGAGCGTATAGCCGCCGTCGGGCCGGCGGACTGCCGAGGCGACCAGCTTGATCACCTTGTTTTCAGCCTTTGCGCGGGCCAAATCGGCCTGGGTGACGCCGGTGATGCCTTGTACCTGGACGTCGTCGAGGGTGCAGGGAAAGTCGAGCACGCTGTTGGCCAGGATGACCAGCTTGTTGGCGGCGTCCCAACCGTCGACGTCGAGCGTGGGATCGGCTTCGGCGCAGCCCTGCGCCTGCGCGGCGGCCAGCGCCTCGGCGTAGCTTTGGCCCTGGGCCATCCGGTCGAGGATAAAGCTGGTGGTCAGGTTGGGCAGGGCTTCGAGCCGGGAAATGGTTGCCCCGGCCAAGTCGCGCTGCCCCAGGTTGATCGCCGGCAGGCCACCGCAGACGGTGGCGCAGAATTTGAGCGCGACGCCGTTTTTTCGGGCCAGGGCAGTCAGTTCGGGGAAGGCCAGCACCAGCGGGCCTTTGTTGGCGGTGACAACGTGCATGCCGCGCTCCAGTGCGGCGCGGATGACGTTCAGCCCCGGCTCGCCGGTGCTCAAATTGGTCGGCGATGCCTCGCAGAGCGCGTCGGCCTGAACCGCTTCGAGCAGGGCCAGCGGGGACAGGCCGGGCCGGCCGCAGCCGGGATAGCCGGCCACACTCTGGCCGTTTTGTTTGAGCCGGACGACTTCGCCAATGTCCAGCCCGGCAGCGTCGAACGCCGCCCCCCGGCTGTCGGCTGCGCCGGCGAGGCGAAAAGAAAGGGCGTATCGCTCGCGCAGCAAGGACTGTTTTTGCGCCAGGTGGGTCAGAAACCGCCAGCCGATGTTGCCCAAACCGACCGCGACGATGCGAATTGTTTTTTCCTGTCTATCCTGGTACCGCACAAGATTTCCTCCTGGTGAAACGAAAAGGTTTGTTTGGTGTTAACTAGACTGACTGGCAAGTTCACTACCGGACACTTTTTTAACGACAAATTTGTGGTAAATTAGGCGCAAATTG
>CAYRXM010000002.1:0-98843 GCA_964428175.1 uncultured Anaerolineae bacterium | reverse complement strand
AGCGCCACCACGTCGCCGGGCTGCCAGGTGCGCACTATTTTGGCATAACCGCGCTCCAGCAGTGGGCCGATCTCTACCGGTTCGCCGTTGACGCGCAGCGTCACCTCGCGGCACCAGCCGGGCACGCGCAGCGCCAGCGTGAAATCTGCCGCCTGCTCCGGCTGCACCGTCACCTCGATCTGCCCCTCCCACGGGTAGCGTGTTTGCTGGGCGATGATCACCTTTTGCCCGCCGATATCCAGCCGGCCTTCTCCCTGAATGTACAAATGCACATAGGCTGTCGTTTCGTTTTGTGAATAAACGTACTGCCCCAGCGAGGCGAGCGTGCGCAGCACATTCGGCGGGCAGCAGGCGCAGCCAAACCATTCTTGCCGGCGCGGCGAAAGCGACGGTTGGTGCAGCAAATCTGGCCGGTGCTCGAACTTGGTCGGGTTGACTTCCAGCGGGTTGCCGTAGAAAAAGCGCGTTCCGTCGAGCGAGACGCCGCTCAACACCCCATTGTACAGCGCGCGTTCCAGCACGTCGGCATAGCGGGCATCGGCCTCGAATTGCAGCATACGCTGCGCCCACAGCACCAGGCCGATCGCCGCGCAGGTTTCGGCATAGGCGATCTCGTTGGGCAGGTCATAGTCGTAGGTGAACCGCTCGCCGTTTGCCGACGAGCCGATGCCGCCGGTGATGTACATCCGTTTCAGCGTCACGTTGTTCCACAGCGTGCGGCAGGCGCGCACCAGCGACTCGTCGCCGGTCTCGGCGGCCACGTCGGCCATGCCGGTAAACAGGTACATGGCCCGCACCGAATGTCCCTCGGCGCTGGTTTGCTCGCGCACCGGGCGGTGGCTCTGGTTGTACGAGTGATTGGGGTACCAGCGTTTGGCAGGGTCCTCGCTGCGCGCCTCGGCTTCGAGGTCGAAATAGTGCGGCTGCCGGCCGCGCTCGTCGACAAAAAAGCGGGCCAGGTCGAGGTAGCGCTTTTCGCCTGTGGCGCGGTACAGCTTGACCAGGCCCAATTCGATCTCTTCGTGGCCGGGATAGCCGCGCTTTTGCCCTTCGCCGGGGCCAAAGGTTCGCTCGATGTGGTCGGCGTAACGGCAAAGCACGTCGAGCAGCGCGCGCTTGCCCGTGCCCTCGTAATAGGCCACCGCCGCCTCCATCAAGTGCCCGGCGCAGTACAGCTCGTGCCAGTCGCGCAGGTTGGTCCAGCGCTTGTCCGGCTCGACGACGGTAAAGTGGATGTTGAGATAGCCGTCGGGCTGCTGCGCGGCGGCGATGTCATCAATGATCGCGTCGGCCAGCGCCTCCAGGTCGGGGTCGGGATGGACGGCCAGGCTGTAGCCCACCGCTTCCAGCCATTTGGCGATGTCGGAATCCCAGAAAATGTGCGGCGGGTTCGGATAGCCGGGCTTCCAGGTCAGCTTCCAGGCGTCGATGCGGCCGGTTTCCTTGCTCTGCTGGTAGGCGGCGGGGATGGTCACTTCGCGATTGATCTGCTGGCGCGGGGCCCAAAATGGGTCGCGCAGCACAACCTGGGTGAATGAGACGGGAACCATTTTCTTGTTTGCGGACATTTTTCTCCCTTTCGATGAGTGCGAGTTGAGCTTGCCTGCCGCTCGGTTGCGATTCGCGAACGGACTGATTATAACCCAGTCGGCGCGAGGGCACAAACGCAGGTTGATCTTTAACATTTTTCTAACCTTTCCCCAACTTGATTTCAACCTTTGCAGGCTATACTGCAAGCATCAGCCTTAAAATCTATATCGCGTGTGTTCAAGATGCGGGTTTGCACGAATCATAGAGTGCAAACCCGTGTTGGTGTACCAACCATAATGGAGGCATTCTCGCCAACATCATCAAAAGTGCTTTTTCAGGAGGGTATCTTGTCCAGGTTGACTCGCTTTGCAACGACAATATCACTCGGACTGACTATGCTGCTGGCGCTGGCATTGATCTTGATGGCATCCACACGCGCCGTGCTTGCCCAAGATCACCCTGACGGCAGCTTTATTGATCCTATCCAGACCATCAATGGTGTGTGGGGACCGGGCACGATCACGGCCTCTTCGAACGTCGTGATCAATGCCGGCGTGGTGATCACCGTTGCGCCGGGCACCACCATCGTCATTGACGGCAACTATGCCCTCACCGTCAACGGCGAGCTGCGTGTGAACGGCCCGGTCACGTTCACCCATCCCTCGGCCACGCCGGGGTCCTGGCAGGGCGTGGTTTATGCGTTGGGCAGCCGCGGCTACCTTGACGGGGCGACGATCGAGTATGCGGTGCATGGGCTGTCATTGGAGACGATCAATCCGATCCATGTCTCAAACAGCACGCTGCGCTACAACCGGCATGCGCCGGCCTCTGGATCGCTGGCTTTTGGGGCAGGTCTGTACATTGCGCGCGGCAATCACCTGATTGACGGTGTGAACGTGTATGGCAATGCCCTCATCGCTTCAGGGGCCGAAGCGCGCGGCGCTGGCATTTACGTTGCCAGTGGAGACCCGCAAATTTTGGGGTCATGGATCTATGAAAATACCGTCCAGGCGGCAAGCGCGCAGGTTTCCGGCGGCGGGATCGGCATCTATCAGGGAGGGGCGATCATTCAGGGCTGCCAGGTGACGACCAACACGATCAGCGGCGGGTCGGGGAACAACCTGAGAAGTGGCGCCGGCATTGGCATCATGGACATCACCAATGTCGTCATCCGCAACAACTGGATTGCCGGCAATGAGATCGATGTGACGGGCTATGGCGGCGGCGGCGGGATCGGTTTCTGGGCTGATGCCACGGCTTTGCTGATCGACAGCAACGTGATCGCCAACAACCGCGCCTGGGGCAGTGGCTGGGGTGAAGGCGGAGGAATTGACGCCTGGGAGCGCAATGCTTTTATTGCGACCAACAACCTGATTTACGGCAACGGGACGCGCAACAACGGCGGCGGCGTCAATATGAACGCCAGCACGGCGGCGGGAGACGTTCACCTGATCAACAATACCATTGTCAACAACACGGCCGGCTCAAATGGCGGCGTTTTTCGCCAGTCGGGTGGGCAGGTTTTCAATAATATTGTCTATGCCAACACCTCTGGCGACATCGGTGGCAGCAGCGGCAGCGCCAGCAACAACCTGACCACCGACCCCATGTTTGTGGGCAGCGGCGACTTGGTCGAATGGTACCACATCCAGGCCGGCTCGCCGGCGCGCGACGCCGGCACCGATGCCGTCGCCAATCTGCCCACCATCGACTATGATGGGCATCCACGCCCGGCAGACAGCGGGTGGGATATCGGCTTTGACGAGTTTATCTTGGGTCCCTATATCAACAAGTCTGTCGAACCGGTTGGTGCCTTTGCCCCAGGAGATCCGGTCACCTTTATCCTCAATTTTTACAACGTGGGGCCGTTGGATGTCACCAACGTCGTGATCACCGACATCGTTCCCACCGGCCTAACCGGTCTCAGCTATGCCAGCAGTGGCGCTGCCTTGACGCCCATCCCCGGCCAGACCTACGCCTGGCAGGTGGAAGACTTGGCTGTGGGTGAGGGCGGCGTGATTACCATCAGCGGGATTGTTGATCTGGATCTGTTTGGCCAGACATTCACCAACACTGCCGAGATTGCGGCGGAAGCGGTTGGCGGCGGCACTTTGTTTCATTATGAACACAAAGCAATCGTCAATGTATGCAAAACTATCCAGTGCATGATCGATGCCGCCGCTCCGGGTGACACCGTCATCGTGCCGGCCGGCATTTACACCGAGAGCCTGCTGCTGACCAAACCGGTCAGCGTGACCGGCGTGAGCAGCACCACCGTCGTCGTGCGCGCGCCGGCCAACCAGCGCGTGCTGCTGGTCAATGACCCCAGCGTGACCAACGATGTGGTCATCTCGAATATGACTTTTGAAAACGGCAGCATCAATGCCAACGGCGGCGGCGTCTATCTTACCAACGGGGCGCAGCCGCGCTTTGAGGACATGATCATTGCCAACAACCGCGCCAACAACCGCGGCGGCGGTATCTATATGGACTCGGCCGGGGCGACATTGATCATCAAGAACAGCCAGTTCACCGGCAACCGGGTGACGGTGAACAATGCCGACACGCGCGGTGCGGCCATTGCTGTGTTTGGCGCGGATGCCAGGCTCACCCTGGAAAATGTGACCATTTCAAACAATACCTCAGAACGGTATGGCGGGGCGATTGCCATCGAAGGGAATACCGGATTTGCCCATTTGTCGATCACCGACAGCCATATCAATGACAACCAGGCCACGCTGTACGATGGCGGCGCCATTTTCGGCAGCATGGCCGCCATCACCATCACCCACAGCACCCTCGACAACAACCGCGCCCCGGCCGGCGACCGCATGGGCGGCGCGGTGTACCTGATCGGCAACAGCTCCAGCCTAACCCTCAATGGCAGCACATTGTCCAACAACCAGGGCTTCCGGCAAGGCGGCGCGGTTTACGCCAACGGCAGCGACATCCAGATCAATGTGCTGGACGGCAGCGTCCTCACCGGCAACAGCACCGCCGACAACGACAACAATGCCTTCGGCGGCGCCATCTATCTCTTTGGCAACCGCGCCGCGTTGACCATCTCGGCCAGCACCGTGTCCACCAACACCTCGGTCAACTATGGCGGCGCCATTTTCATAGACGGCAGCAGCGACACCGACCGGGCCAACCTGACCATCACCGGCAGCCAGATCAACAACAACGAAGCGACCACCTACCACGGCGGCGGCATCTGGGCCGACCAGACCCTCATCACCATCACCCACAGCACGCTGGATAACAACCGCGCGCCCAATGCGACCGCCGATCGCTACGGTGGGGCAATCTATTTGACCGGAAACGGGGTCAGCCTGTCTGTGCTGACCAGTACCTTCACCGCCAATACGGCCAGCGCCGCCGGCGGCGCAGTGTATGTGTCCAACAACACGGCGCAGGTGCTGGTGGCCAACAGTGTGATCAGCGGCAACACCACCACCCGCAACAGCGGCTATGGCGGCGGCGGCCTCTATCTGGGCGGAAACGAAATCCAGGTCACGATTTTGGATACGACTCTGAGCGGCAACACCTCGGAGCGGTACGGAGGTGCATTGTATGTGCGTGGTGATTACGCTGCTCAGGTTACCATTGCCGACAGCACCATCCGCGACAACGAGGCTGTCCAGCTCTCCGGCGGTGGCATCTATGTCTATCGCGCCGTCACCAGCATCGAAAACACCACCATCCGCGATAACAGAGCCGATGCCGCCGGCGCTGACGGCGGCGGCGGCTATTTTGAGGCTGCCGCGGCCACCATCAGCAACACCCATATCCTCAGCAACACCGCCGACGACGAGGGCGGCGGCATTCGCACCACAGCCAACCTGACCCTGCTGGGCAGCACCGTGGCCAACAACACGGCCAACGACGACGGCGGCGGGCTGTACACCAACGGCGGCGCGCTGACCATCGCCAACAGCACCTTTTCCGGCAACCGGGCGCAGACCAGCGCCGACGCTGACGGCGGCGCAATCTATTTTGGCTCTGCGAGCACGGCCAACATCAACAATGTCACCCTCTTTGGCAACTCGGCCAGCCGCAACGGCGGCGGCATCATCCGAGTGGCCGGCACAGTCAACATCAAAAACACCCTCAACGCCGGCAACACGGCTGCCGGCGTTGGCGCAAACTGCTCCGGCGCAATTGCCAATTCACCGGGCAGCATCAACAACCTGTCCAGCGACGGCAGCTGCCCCATGGCCTCCGGCTTTACCATCGACCCGGCCTCGGCGCTGCTCGGCCCGCTGGCCGATAACGGCGGCGCGACGTGGACGCACATGCTCCTGCTCGGCAACCCGGCGGTGAACGGCGGCAACAATGCCGTCTGCGCGGGGGCGCCGGTCAACGGCGTCGATCAACGCGGCGTGGCCCGCCCGCAAGGGGCGGTTTGCGATATCGGTTCGGTCGAGGTACCGGCCAGCCTGGAAATTGCCAAGAGTGCGGCCAACGAGGGCGGCCCCCCGCTGCGTCCCGGCGAGCGCATCGACTATACCATCGTGCTCACCAACGGCAGCGCACTGGCCAACACCGGCGTGGTCATCACCGATGCGTTTCCCCTGCACACCCAATATGTACCCGGCAGCCTGACCATCTCGCCTCCTTCAGCGGGCGGGGTTATGGGCGCGCAGCCGGTGCTGGTCGAAAACCTCACCGTCGCGGCAAATTCCGTCGTCATCATCCAGTACGCGGTCACGGTGACGCTGCCGCTGACCGACGGCACGCTGATCGAAAACACGGTCTGGGCCAGCAGCAACGAGTTGAGCATCGCCGTCTCTAGCGCAGTCAGCGATACGGTGGTGGCTACGCCGGCCATCCGGGTGATCAAAACGGGGCCTGCCACAGCCGATGTGGGCGAGAGCATCGTCTTGACCTTTACCGTCACCAACGCCGGCGACACACTTTTACATAATATTGTGATATACGACGACGTTGTAGGGTCGGCCAGTCTGGTTTCCGGCGACAACGGCGACGGCTGGCTGAACCTGGGCGAAGCCTGGGTCTATACTGCCGCCTATACCATCCAACTCACTGACCCCGATCCGCTGATCAACACCGTTTGGGTCACCGCCACCGATGGGCCGGGCACAACGGTGAACGACACCGACTCGCACAGTACGGCCATCGAATACGCGCCCGTGTTGACCATCAGCAAGACCGGGCCGGCCTCGGCAATGGTGGGCGATGTGGTGGTCTATACCCTCACCGTCCGTCACGATGCCGCCAGCGACGGCTCGCCGGTCAGCGGCCTTTCAGTCAACGACACGGTCGCCGGCGCGGCAACCCATGTGGGCGGCGACGCCAATAGCAACAGCAGATTGGACGCCGGAGAAATTTGGGTTTATACTGCCGCCTATACCATCAAACCCACCGACCCCGACCCGCTGGAAAATGTGGCCACCGTGCAGGGACAAGACCAGGACGGTGACCCGGTTTCGGCGGCCAGCGGCAAGCACAGCCTGGATATCGAGTTTGTGCCCGTCATCCAGATCCGCAAAGAAGGCCCGGTTTCCGCCCGCGTGGGCGACACGGTGACGTTTTACTTTTTTGTGACCAATGATGCTGTCAACGGCGACGGATCGCCGCTCACCAATGTGATCGTTTCAGACACGGTGGCCGGGCTGGCCACGCGCATCGTCGGCGACGCGACGTTGGATGGCGGAGAAACGTGGATATTTATCGCGGCCTATACCATCCAGTCCACCGATCCCAGCCCGCTGGTCAATACCGGCGTCGTCACCGCCCAGGATGTCGATGGAGACACCGTCACCGACTCAGACACGCACAGCACCTTTTTGGGCGGGCTGGCCCCTGTTTTGGCGCTCGACAAAACAGGCCCCGCCGAGGCGTTGATCGGCGAGACGGTGGTCTATAGCTTTGCCGTCAGCCACGCCGCTGCCAGCGACGGCTCGCCGGTGAGCAATTTGGCCGTCAACGACAACATCGCCGGCGCGGCCCTCTATGTGGGCGGTGACGCCAACGGCAACGGCCTGCTCGACCTGGGCGAAACCTGGGTGTTCACCGCTTCCTATACCATCCAGGCCAGCGATCCAAACCCGCTGGTCAACACCGGCGTGGTCAGCGGCCAAACCGGTCACGGCGGCGCAGTTTCGGCTCAAGACACGCACAGCACCCGCATTGAGCAGCAAGTGGTCGACAGGTACACCGTGTATCTGCCGTTGGTTTCCAAAGGTGCAACATCGGGCGCGGCCCCCGATCTGGTCGTTACAAGTGTCATCGTTACCGAAAACAGCATCCAGATCGTGATCGAGAACCAGGGCGGCGGCCCGGTCGAGAGCGCCTTCTGGGTCGACCTGTACGTCAGCCCAAACCCTGTGCCCACCGGCGTCAACCAAATCTGGTCTGATGGACGCAGCGCCCAAGGGGCTGTTTGGGGTATAGGCGGCGATGTTTTGCCTTTGGTGCCCGGCGCATCGCTCACCCTGACCTATGGCGATGCCTATTGGAAGCAGTCGCTCAGTTACATCAACTGGCCGCTGGTCGTCGGCACGCCCATCTATGTCCAGGTTGACTCGGCCAATGCTACTACCAGCTTTGGTGCGGTGCTGGAAAGTCACGAGATCGTCGGTGGAGCCTACAACAACATCATGGGACCAACCTATGTTACGCCTGGAATGGCAGGCCAGGAAACCCACCCGGCAAAAGAGCACGTGTTCCCCTGGGACAGCGACCTGCCGCTCAGGTAACGGCGGCGATAATCCGAGACGAAAGGTGAACTATGGCAGGATTTTGTTTCCCAAGAAAAATGTGCATCTGCATCGCCATTTTGCTCTGCGCCGCTGCCTTGATCTCACTGATCCCGGCGGCCGCGCAGGCCGGCTCGCCCGATCTGCCGCCGCGCCCCGTTCCTGAGCTGCCGCCTCGGCCCGGCGACCCTGCCCCTGCTCCCGTGCTAGAGGGCGGTCTGATCGAACTGATCTTCTACTTTGATCCCGGCTTGGCCCTGACAGCGGTCAATTGGCAGACGCAGGTTCAATGGCAGGACGGGCTGGGCGGATGGCATGATGTAGACGGGTGGCGAGGAACAGCCGACGAGTTGCACAATGATTGGGGACGAAAATCCTGGTGGCTCGACCGGGAACACCTGGGAACCGGGCCGTTTCGTTGGGTGATCTATTCAGACGGAAGCGAGGAGCCGATCAAATCCAGCGACAAATTTTTCATGCCCACAGGTGATGGCGGCATCACACGCATAGGTATGACTTTGCCTTAGTGACGACACATCGTCGGAACGCCTGGTGACTCTGATACGCAAGCATCAGAGTCACTTTTTGTATATGGCGTCGCCTCGCCGGGACGAATACAAAACCGGGCGCTTTTTTTTGTCCTCTCTTAAATTCTGCGCTATACTTGGGTTGATTTTGACCCCCTTTGAGGCCGGTATGCCGCACAGAAATGAAATCATTATCGTGCTCGGCTCGCCCAACACCGCGCGGGGTGAGTTGATGAGCGTGGCCCTGGAACGCTGCGCGCAGGCCGTGCAGGTTTTCCAGGCGCATCCCGAGGCCAGGCTGCTGCTCACCGGCGGGTTCGGCGAGCATTTCAACACCACCGACCTGCCGCACGCGCACTATCTCAAGCAGCACCTGATGTCGCTTGGCGTGCCCCAAGAGGTCTTTCTGCCCTTTGCGCTCAGCCGCAACACAATACAAGATGCCGCACTGTCTTTGCCCATCGTCCGGGCATATGGCGCGCGGCGCGCCATCATCGTCACCTCAGACTATCATCAGGCCCGCGCGCGCTATGTGTTCGAGCAGATATACCACGACATCGACCTCGAATTTTCGATCTGCGCCACCGACGAGGCCAACTGCGACCTGGATCTGGCCGCACAAAAAGCGCACGAGCAGGCCGCGCTGGAACGCCTGCGGGCAAATGGTTTGACGTCGTTGTAATACATCTCGGCCGCCAGGCGTCCTTGACATATCATCAACGCTGATAGCGAAAGGAAATAATGGATGGACAAAAAAGCCCGTTACTCGATTATCGCCCCGGTCTACAACGAAGAGGGCAATTTGCACAAACTGTATGACGAAATCACCCACACCATGGATCAAACTGGCGAAGCCTGGGAGTTGATCCTCATCAACGATGGCAGCCGCGACCGTTCACCCGAAATCATGCGCGAGATGCACGAAAAAGACCCGCGCATCAAGACGCTTTCGTTTGCCCGCAATTTCGGCCACCAGATCGCCGTCACCGCCGGGCTGGATCACGCGCACGGTGATGCTGTGATCGTGATCGACGCCGACTTGCAAGACCCGCCCGAAGTCATTTTGCGTATGATCGACAAGTGGAAAGAGGGCTACGAGGTCGTCTATGGTGTGCGCTCGGAGCGCAAGGGCGAAAGCTGGTTCAAACTGTTCACCGCCAAGCTCTTTTACCGCCTCATCTATCGCATCACCGACGTCAATATCCCCCTCGACACCGGCGATTTTCGCCTGGTCGATCGCAAAGTGGTCGACACGCTCAAGACCATGCGCGAGCGGGCGCGCTTTATCCGCGGCATGACCAGTTGGGTCGGCTTTCGCCAGACTGGCGTTGAGTACGTGCGCGAGGAGCGCTTTGCCGGCGAGACGCACTATCCGTTCAAAAAGATGTTCAAACTGGCTATGAACGCGGTCACCGGGTTCAGTTTCGTACCCCTCCAGGCGGCCACCTATCTCGGTTTCGTCATCGCCGGGTTGAGCGCCCTGGCGGCATTGGCCGTCGTCTATGGGCGGCTGTTTTTGGAATCGCAGGCCTTTTACGGCCAGGCAACGACGCTGGTGATGGTCCTGTTCATGGGCGGCATCCAATTGATCACCCTCGGCATCATCGGCGAGTACATCGGCCGCATCTATGACGAGGTGCGCGGGCGGCCGCTGTACGTGATCGGCGACAAGCAGGGCTTTGACGATCCAAACGAGTAATGAGGCTTGAAAAATCAAGTATACGAACGACACGAGCGCGGGCCTCGAGGCCCGCGCTCATTGGTATCGTCCAGGTTCCCTCTTGACTCTCCCTCATGGTCAGGGTGTATGATATAGCCAAGTTGACCGGCACTGAACGGTCACAGTCCGAAAGGTGCGTTGTATGCTCAAAATCGGCGAGTTCTCAAGACTGGCCCAGGTCACGGTGAAAACCCTGCGACACTATGAAAAGCTGACCCTGATCAAGCCGGCCTGGATCGACCGCTACACCGGCTATCGCTACTATGCGCTCGATCAACTGCCTCGGCTAAACCGCATCCTGGCACTCAAAGACCTGGGCTTCTCGCTGGAACAAATCGGCGACATCTTGCGCGACGAGGTCTCGGCCGCCGAACTGCGCGGGATGCTCAAACTCAAGCACGCCGAGTTGCAGCGTCAGGTGACGGAAGTGCAGAGACGGCTGACTCGCGTCGAGGCGCGCCTGACGCAGATCGAGCACGAGGGCACGCTATCACTGCGCCCAACCGCGTACGTAAATGTTGGGCGTTCGAGTTGCCCAACGGGCTAAAATCCAAAGAGCGGCCCTTGCGTCCGCGGCGTCACGTATACGGCTTGCGACAGCGTCATATACAAACCGCGCTCGCCGCCCGCGCTGCGTCGATGTTCCCTGGCGTGTTCTTCTGACCAGAAGAAAATGGATTTCCTTCAAAAACCTTCGATGATGCTCGGCGCTGGCAGTTTTTGCACGTCCACCATCGGCACGTGCACCAGCGGCGCGGCCCCTTTTTCCCGCACACGGGTGTTCAGGTCACTGTCGATTGCAATGTGGATCGGCTGGCCGCAATGCCCACACCTGGTTTCAATTTCGAAGGTCAGTTTCTCACCCCGTAAATGCCCCTGCACGAAGGGCGTCGCAATCGCGTCGATCGCTCAAGCGGCGTAGACCTGTTCCCCCGTGCTGAACGTCACCCGGTGCGGCGTCGGCTCGACCGTGACCGGGTAAGCCCAAGTCACCGACCGCCCGTCGCTGCGAAACAAAAAGGTCATTCGCCGTTCCAGCTCATCCAGAATGTCGATCACTTGATCGAGCGGCAGGTCCAGCGCCCCGGCGATGGCTTCCGGCGGCAGCGGTTGGCCGGCGCGCGGCAGTTCCATCACCACCCAATTGCGCACCCGGTGATGCGCCTCACTCATAAAGCTCAGATCAAAGCCGCCGCCAACCTGGCTCTGCCAGATCGGGCGCGGGATGGGCACCAGGTAGCGCAAAACGCCCAACAGCAAACTGTCATCCATATCGGTTTCCTTTCCAGTCGACTCTCCGAGAGAATGAAATAAGAGGTTTGTCATCTATACCAGCTTACAGTATAATTCCCACAGCGTCTTGTCCTCAGACGAAATCCTGTTGATGTTTTGCGCAATGATCTCCAAACACCCGGCAACGGTTTCAACCAATCTGATGCACGTCCTGCTCAAATACGCCGCGCTGAACGACGGCGACGCGCGGGCCATTTGCCAACGTGTGGGACTCGATCCGGCAATGCTGAACGAGGCGCAGGCGCGCATCGACCTGACGCTCTTTGATGCCCTGTGGACAGAGATCGCGCGCAGCCTCTCCGATCCGGATTTCGGGCTGCACCTGGCCGAATGGTCGCGCCAGGCGGTCGGCGGCGGGGATATCCTGTCGGCGGTGATGATGAACAGCCGCACCATCGGCGACGCCATGCGCAAACTGGCCCGCTATCACGATCTTGCCACCGACGGCGTCCGGCTCGAACTGGTGCAGCAAGGTGAGGTGTTCCTGTATGCCTGGTATCCCACGCACACGGACATGCTGCCCAACCGGCACTATGCCGAGGCGATCCTGGGCATGCTGGTCACCTCGCTGCGCAACCTGACCGAAAACCAGATGCAGTTTCACGAAATCCGCTTTCGCCACTGCCGTCCGGCGGACATTTCGCTGCACCGGCGCATCTTGGGCGCGCCGCTGGCCTTCGAACAACCCAGAAACGAGCTGGTCATCCGGCCGCAAGAACTCGAACTGCCGATCTTTCTCGCCAACCCGGCGCTGCTCGAACGCCTGGAGCAGTTTGCCCAGGAGCAGTTGGCCGATCTCTATTTGCCGCACACCTGGGCCGATCGGGTCGTGCAGATTATCGGCAAGATGCTGCTTGACGGCGACAAACCGGCCATCGACGGAATTGCCCGCGAGCTGGCGATCAGTGCCCGCCAACTGCAAAACAAGTTGAAACAAGAAGGGGTCATCTATCGGGTACTGCTCGACCAGGTCAGAAAAGAGATCGCGCTGGGCTACCTGAACAAGCCGGGCGCAACGATTTGCGACGTCGCTTTCTTGCTCGGTTTTTCGGAACAGAGCGCCTTCAATCACGCCTTCAAGCGCTGGACCGGATCGACCCCGCGCGAATACCAACCCAAAGAGAGAATCCATTGAAAAACCATCCCTTGATCGTCACCCTCAAAAACCTGCGCGGCAACGTGCGCGGCTGTGTCTACACCGAACCGCTGTGGGGCATCCCCTTTAACCTGTATGCGCCCTATGTCTCGGTTTACATGCTGGCCTTTGGCCTCACCGACAGCCAGATCGGGCTGATTGCCACGGTCGGTGCGGTCTTTCAAATCTTTTGGATGGCCCTCAGCGGCGCGCTCACCGACAAGTTGGGCCGCCGGCGCACCACACTGATCTTTGATTTCCTTGCCTGGAGCATTCCCTGCCTGATCTGGGCTTTCGCCCAGGATTTCACCTACTTTGTCATCGCTGCGATCATTAACAGCATCCAGCGCGTCACACAGAACTCGTGGCAGCTTTTGCTCGTCGAAGACACCGAACCGGATTTGCTTGTTGATGTGTATTCGTGGGTTTACATCGCCGGGCTGTTGGCCGCTTTTGTCTCCCCGCTGACCGGGCCGCTGATCGCGCGCTTTGAGTTGATCCCGACCATGCGCGGGCTGTACCTGCTTTCTTTTGTGATGATGACGCTCAAGTTCATTCTCACCAATGCCATGACCACTGAGACGCAGCAGGGACTGGTGCGTATGCGCGAGACCAAAGACCAACCCCTCTTTGCCGTGCTGCGCGAATACCCCGCCGTGCTCGGCCAGATTTTGCGCTCCCCGGCGACGCTGTTCACTGCCGGCCTGCTGATCATTTTGAACATCGGCAACACCGTGCGCGGTACGTTCTGGTCGATCCTGGTCACGGAAAAACTCCAGATCCCGGCCCACCACCTGGCTCTCTATCCCTTTGCCCGCTCGATCACGATGCTGCTCTTTTTCTTCCTGGTCATGCCGCGCCTGTCCAGGATAGACGTGCGCCGCCCGATGATCGTCGGCTTTGTGGGCCTGATCCTCAGCCAGCTCTTGTTGATTGCCGTGCCGATCAAGAGCTACGGCTGGCTGCTGGTATCGACGATCCTGGAGGCGGCCAGCGTGCCCACCGCCAGCACACTGCTCGACAAGCTGTTCGTGCTTACCATCGACGCCCAGGAGCGCGCCCGCATCGGCGCCATTTTGTACGTCATCATCCTGGCCGTCACCTCACCCTTTGGCTGGATCGCCGGGCAGCTCTCCGAGGCCAACCGCAGTCTGCCCTTTGTGCTCAACATCGTCCTGCTCGGCCTGGGCATCGTGCTGCTCTACCTGGCCATCCGCGCGACCCAAAGCAAGCCTGAAGCGGTGGGGGGGTAGCGAAACCTCCGAGGTTCGGGCATTTTTGCGCTCTTCGAACATTTGTGCTATCATGGCCCTGCTGTGATAAAACCAGATGAGTGAGAAAGGAGCCAAAATGAACTGGACGGAACTGATCAAAACCGAGATCGAAACCACCTATGCGGTGACCAAGGGGCTGCTCGACCTGGTCGACGCGGACAGCCTCGACTGGCAGCCGTCGACGGGCAGCAACTGGATGACCGTCGGCCAACTGCTTCATCACCTGGCGGCCGACAGCTGCGGCGCGGCGATGCACGGCTTTGTCACCGGCGACTGGGGCATGCCGCCGGAAGGTGAAATGAGTGCCGAAGAGATGCTGCCTCCGGCCGACAAGTTTCCATCGGTGGACAGCGTGGCCCAGGCCAAAACACTGCTCGCCGCAGACAAAAAGCTGGCCCTGGAGATGCTCGCCCGATGCAGCGAGGCAGACCTGGCCGACAGGCAGGTCGCCGCGCCGTGGAACCCCGCCGCTCCCAAGTCGCTGGGCTACCAGCTCTTGCAGATGGTCTGGCACCTCGGCCAGCACAAGGGGCAGCTTTATTATTACCTCAAGCTGCAAGGCAAGCCGGTGCACACCGGACACCTGTGGGGCATGTAACGCAAGCCCTGTACATCACAACAAAAACAGGCCCGCCGTCCGACGGCAGGCCTGTTTTTCGATCCTCATCAGGTTCGACGCCGAAATGGGCAATCCCGGCCCGTGCCCGTCCACGCCGCACAAGGCCCGGCAAGGCGCAAAAAACGTCACCTTGATGGCACACTCGGGCACACGGAAACGCCATCGAGCGCACGCAGCGTCAAGACGGTTCGTCCAAAACCTGGTATAATCTGAATTACCGGAAACGCAAATTTTTAGGAGACTCACCTATGCACACAAACGTGGTATCGGAATCGGAATGGCTGGTGGTGGGAATGAGCTTTTACGGCGATCCACTGGCCCAGTCTCCCGGCTGGGACGAGGACAACGAGATCGGCCGGCTGTGGAAGCGCTTTATGGCGTTTAAGCACAGGCACCCCGGCGCGATCATGCACCTGGTCGATCCCAACGTGGCGCTCGAAATCCACTTATATACCGAAGAGACAGCCGAAAAAGGCCTGTTCGAAGTCTTTGTCGGCGTGCGCGTTTCCAGGCTGGAAGACGTGCCGCTCGAATGCACGGTCAAGATGCTGCCGGCGACCGACTATGCCATTTGCACGCTGCACGGCGACGAGATCACCTCCGACTGGGGCAAGTTGATCTACCAGGACTGGCTGCCGGCCTCGGGCTACCGCAGCGCGGCAGACTATGCGATCCAGGCCTACGATGCACGTTTCAAGGGGCTGGATCAGATCGCAGGCTCTGTGCTCGACGTGTACGTTCCGGTCGAAAAAACCGGGTAGGGGCAGCCCGATGTGCAGCATTGAAGGGATGGGCGCGGCGATTGAATTTATCGAAGCGCACCTGCAAGCATCGATTACCGTGCAAGACATTGCCGACGCAGCGGGGTATTCGCTGTACCATTTTTCGCGCATCTTTAACCAGATGATCGGCCACAGCCCGTACGACTATCTCATCCGGCGGCGGCTGTCCGAATCGGCGCGCGAGCTGCTCGATTCGGAGCGCCGGATCATCGACCTGGCCCTGGATTACCAGTTCAACAATCCCGAAACCTACGCCCGCGCCTTCCGGCGCATGTTCGGCCTGCTGCCCAGCGAGGCCCGCCGCGACCGGCGCTTGCCCTGGCGGATTTTCAGATCGCCGATCACGCCCGGCTATATCGCGCACATCAACAAGGGCGCTTTTCTCAAACCGCGCCTGGTCGAGCGGGGCGCCATTCACCTGCTGGGGGTCGCGGCATGGATCGATGATGGCGCTCGCCCCGATGCCGGACTCGCGCCGCTCGACCAGCTTGGCGCAATTTCCAACCGTGTGAGCGCCGACCGTTATTGCATCCGCGCCGGCCCGGATGATCCGGGCGTCGCCGGACAGGCCTGCTTTTGGGGCGTCGAGGTCGCCTCGCTGGACGAAATGCCGCCCTGGCTGGTCGGCAAGACAATCCCGCCGCTGCGCTATGCCCGGTTCATTCACAAGGGCCGCGACGACGAGCGGGCGCTGACCCTCGACTATATCTATCAAACCTGGCTGCCCCGTTCGGGCAGCACCCTCGCCGCGCCGTTCGAGATGTACATCTGCGGCGAGCATTACCTGGGTCCGGACGACTCTGAATCAGAGAGCGATATTCTTATACCAGTCAAATGACAAGGACATAGCCCCGAATTCTGTTCGCGCGCACAGATCGAGGGAGCCTGTCCCAACACAAGAGGAGACAAATGGAGTCCAAGAAAGAAACGTTTACCATCTATCCGATCGGCTGCGTGCGCCGCACAAACGGCAAAATCCAGATCGAGATCGCCGAGCCGTACCGCCCCGGACTCAAGCAGTTGAGTCACTTTGGTCACGTCCAAGTGTTTTGCTGGTTCAACTATGTCGACACGGATGAATACCGCCAGGTGCTGCAAAGCAAGCCGCCCTACGATGATGACACGCCCGTGACCGGTGTTTTTGCCTCGCGCTCGCCGGTGCGCCCCAACCCCATCGCGCTGACCACGGCGCAGATACTCGGCATCGACGAAGCGGCGGGCACGGTGACGATCAACAACATCGACGCGCTCGACGGCACGCCGGTGATAGACCTGAAAGCCTACTTTCCGGTGTGCGATCGGGTCAAGGCGTTCAAGGTGCCCGAATGGGTCGCCGGTTGGCCCGAATGGCTGCCCGAAGAAGGCATTGGCCTGGAAGAAGGCGAAGAAGGATAACCACGCAAACGTCCCCGATCCTCAAGGATCGGGGACGTTTTTTCTAGTTGATGAGCCAAGAGCTTGTTTACTTGAACCCCTTGCAGATCACAAAAATTTCCCTGCCTTCGCGCCGCGTCGCTTCGGGGTAAAAGGGCTTGACCAGCGCAAAGTGCTGCCGCAGATCGACGAGCAGTTGGGGCATATCTTCGCCCTCGAACACCTTGGCTACCAGGTCGCCGCCCGGTTTGAGCGTCCGGCAGGCCACAGACAGTGCGGCATAGACCAGTTCGACAGACAGGGCGTGATCGCGCAGTCCAATGCCGGAGGTGTTGGGCGCGGCGTCGCTGAGCACCACGTCCACCGGGCCGCTGGCGGCGTCGATCATTTGCTGCTGCACTTGCGGTGCGGTGATGTCGCCTTGCAACGCGATCACGCCGGGCAGCGGATCGATCGCTTGCAGATCGATGGCGATCACCCGCCCCGCCGGCCCGACGATCCCGGCGGCGACCTGCGACCAGCTTCCCGGCGCTGCGCCCAGGTCGAGGACGGCCTGCCCCTTGCCCAGCACCTTGAATTTGTCGTTGATTTGCAGCAGTTTATAAGCCGATCTGGCCCGGTAGCCCTCGGACTTGGCCTTTTGAAAGTAGGGATCGCTCTGCTGATTTTTTCGCCAGTGCCCCTGGCTTTTGCCCTTTTTTTTGCTCACCGTCCTGACCTAAAATCTGCTTGCCCTATGGGGCAAATTGTGCTATGATAGATTCGTTCAAGCATAATTGGTGTCATTTCACACGTCACAAACTGCGTCGATCCCGCGCGGAGTGGTTCTGTGAAAGCCCGGTTTGAGCGACTCAAGATATATGTCCCCTTTGCCCTGGCCCTGATTGCTGTGATGATGCTGGTCTATTTTGTGATCAGCCGCCCCAAGCCTATGCCAATCATCATCGCCACTCCGGTTCCTACTGCTACGCCAACTCTCGCCCCTACGCCGACCCCGGCCCCGCTGCGCGTTTACGTCACCGGCGCTGTGCTCAACCCCGATGTGTACGTCCTCCCGCCGGGCAGCATTGTCAAAGATGCGCTGGCTGCCGCCGGTGGCGCGACGGCGGAGGCCGACCTGGAGCGGATCAACCTGGCGCTGACTGTCTATGACCAGCTGCAAATCTATGTCCCGCGCCGGGGCGAAGCCAACCTGCCGGTTGCGCTGCCCCAGGAACCGCTGGCGGGGGGCGTCCAGCCGGCAAACTCGGACGCGATCAATATCAACGAGGCGACGCTGGAACAGCTCGATGCCTTGCCCGGCATCGGCCCGGCGATTGCCGAGCGGATCATCCAGTATCGCACCGAAAACGGGCAGTTTGGGATCGTCGAAGACCTGATGAACGTCAAGGGCATCGGCCCGGCGACGTTTGAAAAACTGCGCGACAAGATCAGAGTCGAATAGAAACCGGGTTTTTGTCAAAAACCCAGTTTCTTGCTATTCCCACTCGATGGTCGCCGGGGGTTTGGTGCTGATGTCATAGACCACCCGGTTGATCCCCTGAACCTCGTTGACGATGCGGCTGCTGACGTGGGCCAGAAATGCATGCGGCAGCGGCGCCCAGGTGGCGGTCATAAAATCGCTGGTGACGACGGCGCGCAGTGCGACCACCTGCTGGTAGGTGCGTCCATCGCCCATCACGCCGACTGTCTGCACCGGCAAGAGCACGGCAAACGCCTGTGAAACCTCACGATACAACCCCGCACGGTGCAGTTCCTCGATCAAAATCGCATCTGCCTGGCGCAGACGTTCCAACCGCTCCCAGGTGATCTCGCCAAGCACGCGCACGGCCAGGCCCGGCCCCGGAAAGGGATGCCGCCAGACCAGTTCGGGCGCAAGTCCCAACGCCTCGCCCACCCGCCGCACTTCATCCTTGAACAGGTCGCGCAGCGGCTCGACCAGCTCGAAATCCATCTCTTCCGGCAGCCCGCCAACGTTGTGATGGCTTTTGATGCGTTGGGCGCTCTCGCTCCCGGCGCTCTCGATCACATCCGGGTAGATGGTGCCCTGGCCCAGGAATTTCCTGGTTTGCCCCCGCGCAATCTGCTGCGCTTCCCGCTCAAAGATGCGCACAAACTTTTCGCCAATGATGTGCCGCTTGCGCTCCGGATCGACCACGCCATCGAGGGCATCCAGAAATTCCTCGCTCGCGTCGACGGCGACCAGGCGCATACCCTGCTCGCGCTCAAACGTTTCGATCACCTGCTCCGACTCGCCCTTGCGCATCATCCCGGTGTTGACATAGACGCAGGTGAGCTGCGGGCCAACCGCGCGGTGGATCAGTGTGGCCGTCACTGCCGAATCGACGCCGCCACTCAACCCGCAGACGACGATCCCGTCGCCCACCTGGGCGCGGATTTGTTCGACTGCCTGCTCGATGAACGATCCCGGCGTCCAGTTGCCGTGGCAGCCACAGATATCGAACAAAAAGCGGCGCACAATTTCGGTCCCTTGCGGGGTGTGCTGCACCTCGGGGTGGAACTGCAAACCATACCAGCGGCGCACGTCACTGGCTATCGCTGCCAGCGGCGCGTTCGCGCTGGAAGCGATCTGCCGGAACCCGGCCGGCAGTCGATCCACACGGTCGCCGTGGCTCATCCAGACGTTCAATGGGCTGGTCAGCCCGGCAAAAAGCGGCGATTGTTCGTCGAGCACCTGCACCTGCGCCGCGCCATATTCGCGCTCTCCCGCCGGCGCGACGTGCCCGTCCAGGGTGTGGGCCATCAGATGCATCCCGTAACACAGGCCAAGGATGGGCACATCGACCTTGAGCAGGTAGGGCAGCAGGGTGGGCGCATCCGGCTCGTAGACGCTGTTCGGCCCGCCGGAGAGAATAAAGCCCCGTGGGCTGCGGGCCAGCACGTCATCCGGCGGCTTGTTCCAGGGCAAAATTTCACAATAGACATTCAACTCGCGCACGCAGCGGGCGATGAGCTGGGTGTATTGTGAGCCATAGTCGAGAATGATGATCGTTTCCGGGATGTCTGGGTTCATAAGCGCTTCCTGCCTGAAACTGGGTGTCTATTCCTGAATGGCCGGGTGGTAAAACAAAATGTTCCGGCTGTTGATCATGAGCATGTCGATCTGTCGCGGGATGGCGACCTGGGTTTTGATCAACGGAAAGATGGTCACGTCGGTCATGGCCTGAAAATCGCCGCGCATGGTGTCAAACATGTCGCGCGGTCGCTGCTCTACACCGAGGTGAAAATAGCCTTTGAGTGCGGCCATGTTGGTATAGACGACGATTTGTTCGACGCGGGCCAGCAGGCGGAATTTGTCGTGCGCGCTTTTGTCTTTAAAGTAAAAGAAAATCACATCGTGTTTGCGCACGATCACTTCTGGCACCGCCACCGGGCCGAATTGAGAGCCAGACTCGAGCGGGGTAAAAGTGGCCTGGCTCAAGTAGAGGTCGCCCTTGTTGGGATCGTTGATGTCGTCGAGCAGCGCGCCCAGCGGCTCGAATGTGCCCGCAAAATGCCGGGTGCGGGTAAACATCTCAACTGGATAGGATTGTCGGAGCATTTCCATTGGCGGGTCTCCTTTTTTGGGCGGATCATTTGCGGGTTTTCAAATTTTGTGCTACAATCTGCCCAATATGGTGACTGTAGCCGAGTGGCCTAAGGCATCTGGTTGTGGCCCAGAAGATCGTGGGTTCAAATCCCACCAGTCACCCAGGCAGCCCCTCCCAAGAGGGGCTGTTTTGATTGTAGCGACATTATAGCACGCCCCAGGAGGTTTGACAACCATCGTTCGCCATGCTAAAATGGCGTTCATATCCCCACGCGCCCGTAGCTCAATGGATAGAGTTGCTGACTTCGAATCAGAAGGTTGTGGGTTCGAGTCCCGCCGGGCGCGCCTGAACAAGTTAACAACCGGGAGGTCGAGCGGTCTGTGAAATGTCACGGGCCGCTCGATGCTTTTAGCCAGACAGCAGCAACCGGTTGGCCGCTGTATGTGTGAGAGGTTTCGGGATGAGCGGAGAACGCTATGGGCAAGCTGTACCTGGTTGAGCGCGCCGCCTGCGTCGACGATCTGCCGCTGCGCGCCGCGCGGGTTCTCGCTGCGGCGTCGACGGTGATGTGCAGTGACCTGCCCGCCGCACGCGCCCTGCTGGATGAATGTGGCATCGAGACGCCCTTGATCGCGCTGCCGGACGTGCAGGAGCTGCTCGGCCTGCTGCTGGCCGGCGACGTAGCCTGGCTCGACTGCACACTGACGCGACCGCCCGCGCTGCTGGCACAGTTGATCGCCCAGCCGTGTGCGGGCGGGGTCGATGTGACGCCGCTGCCCGGCCCCGTCGATGCCGTCACCGCGCTGGTGCTCTCCGGTCTGCCCGCCGACCGCTTTGCATTCTACAAGGACGTTCCCGCCGACCTGGCCCCGTGCGCTCAGGAGCGGCACACGCTGCTCTTTGCCGTCGATCCGGACGGCTGGATGGCCGCCCAATCGTCGCTGCTGGACGCCCTGGGCAATCGCCGCGCCGCGCTCTACCATCCCGATCTGGCCTGGCGCGGGCTGCTCTCACAAGCGCCGCTGCCCCTTGCCCCGGCGATCCTGATCGTCGAGGGGGCGGGCGAGTCGCCGGTCTGGAATGAAGCCCAGGTGCGCCGGGCCGTGCGCAAGATGCTGGGCGGCGGCGCATCGCCCCGCGACGCAGCGCAGGACGTCGCCGGGCAATCCGGCTGGCCTCGGCGCAAGGTCTATATCATCGCCATCAAGATGCAGCAAGATTGCTGACGTTCTTATGTCCATCTAATGTTTGTGTGCTAGAAAATGCCCGTACAAATGTCACCCTTACGACTAGAGTTTATCGGAAATAAAGCCTGACTCAAAAAACAGACAGGATTGACAAGATTATTCTCGATAATGTCTATTAAACTATCCGGAGGAAGTTATGTCAGAAAACCAGGTTGCATCCTTTGAATTCCGCACCGAAATCCAGCAACTGCTGGACATCCTGATCCATTCGCTGTACAAGGAGCGCGAGATTTTCCTGCGCGAGCTGGTCTCCAACGCGGCCGACGCGCTTGGCCGCTTGCAGTTCGAGATGCTGACCAACCGCGATGTGTTCGAGGCGGATGCCGCGCTCGAAATTCACGTCGATTTCGACGAGGAAGCCAAGACGCTGACCGTCGCCGACTCGGGCATCGGTATGACCCGGGACGAGCTGGTCGAAAACCTGGGTACCATCGCCTACTCGGGAGCCAAGGCCTTCCTCAAGGCACTGGAAGAAGACAAGCGCGCCAGTGTCGATCAGATCGGCCAGTTTGGGGTAGGCTTTTATTCGGCCTTTATGGTCGCCAGCGAGATCACCGTCGTCTCGCGCTCCTACCGTCCCGACGCCGCGGCCTATGCCTGGAAGTCGGACGGCACCAACCGCTTTACCGTCGAACCGGCCGAACGCGAGCATCGCGGCACGTCGGTGATCCTCAAACTCAAGGACGATGCGGCGGAGGAATTTCTCAAGGCTTACCGGCTGGAAAATATCGTCAAGCGCTATTCGGATTTTGTGCCTTTTCCGATTTACGTCGGCGAGGCGGTGGCCAACCAGAAAACCGCACTGTGGCGTCAGCCGCCCGGCGACGTGACCGACGAGCAGTACCAGGACTTTTATCGCCACCTGACCTACGATTTTCAGCCGCCGACCCTGCACACCCATCTCTCGGTCGACACGCCGATCCAGATTTTCAGCATCCTCTATGTGCCGTCGCGCCGCGATTACAGCCCGCTGACCGCGCGCACCGATCACGGCCTGCGGCTTTATTCGCGCAAAATCCTGATCCAGGAGCATAACAAGGACCTGCTGCCCAACTATTTGCGTTTTGTTGAGGGCGTGGTCGATTCGGACGATTTTCCGCTGAACGTCTCGCGCGAGGTGGTACAGACCAACCGCGTGCTGAACACGGTCAAGCGCAACCTGGTGCGCAAGGTCACCGGCGCGCTGGAAGAGATGGCCCAAGACCGGCCGGATGACTATCGAAAATTCTGGAGCGAGTTCGGCATATTCATCAAGGAGGGCATCTCGACCGAGCCGGGCGACCGCGAGCGGCTGGTCGATCTGCTGCGCTTTCACTCGTCTGCGGGCGACGCGCTCGTCTCGCTGCGCGAATACGTCGAGCAGATGGTCGAAGGGCAGGAGGAAATCTATTATGCTTTTGGCGAAGACCTGGCTTCGATCCGGGTCAGCCCGCACCTCGATGCGTTCAAGGCGCGCGGCATCCAGGTGTTGTTCCTGACCGAGCCGATCGACAGTTTTATGATCATGGGCCTGCCCGATTATGAGGGCAAGAGACTGCGCAACGTCGACGATGCGAGTCTGGAACTGCCCGGTGAAACGTCGGCGGACGAAACGCCTGCCGACGAGGCCGGCGGCGAGGCTTTCGACACGCTGCTGGAACGTTTTCGCAACGTGCTCGGCGATCAGGTCACCGAGGTGCGCGCGGCCAAACTGCTCGTCGACAGCCCGTGCCGGCTGGTCAACCCGGCCAATGTGCCCGGCAGCGAGATGTATCGCGTCTACCGGATGCTTAACGAGGAATACGAGGTGCCCAAAAAGATCATGGAGGTCAACCCGCGCCATCGGCTGGTGCTGGGCATTTCCGACCTGGTGCAGAGCGCGCCGCAGGACCCGATCATCGATCAATGCATCGAGCAGCTTTACGAAAACGCGCTGCTGGTTGAGGGCATCCATCCCAACCCGGCAGGCATGATTGGGCGCATCCAGGCCTTGATGGAAGCGGCGACGGGAAAATCGGCCTGACTTTTGTAACGCATTTGACATTGACAAATCACAGGCCGGGTGTTACAATTTTTTTAGCCGCCGCCAGCGGCGCTGTCGCTGGCGACAGAAAAGAGGATACACAAATGAAAATCAAGCACTGGATGGATGTGCCCGCCCAAGATGTGCCCGACGCGCCCGGCGTGACCATCCGTTGGGTTCTGAATGAGCAGGATGGCGCGCCGCACTTTGCGCTGCGCATTCTCCAGGTGCAGCCCGGCAGCGCGACGCCCTATCACAGCCATTGGTGGGAGCACGAGGTCTTTGTGCTGGCCGGGCAGGGCGCGCTGATCACCGAAGCGGGCAATTGGCCGCTCGTGCCCGGCTCGACGGTGCTGGTTGATGGCAACGAGCTGCACCAGTTTCGCAACACCGGCGACGATGTGCTGCGCTTTATGTGCCTGATCCCGTATCGCTGGCTGGAGGGGCTGCACGAAAAATACGCCGGTGCATGATGTTGATCGGCATCGACGCCAGCCGCACCACCGTCGCCCGGCGCACCGGCACCGAAGTCTATTCGCTGCACCTGATCCACCACCTGCTGCGCCTGCGGCCCGACTGGCAGTTCCGGCTTTATTTCAACGAGGCCCCGCCCGCCGGTTTGATTCCGTCTGCGCCTCATTGCGAGCAGCGGATCATGCCTTTTCCCCGGTTGTGGACCCATCTGCGCCTTTCGTTCGAGATGGCGCTGCGCCCGCCCGAACTGCTCTTTGTGCCCGCGCACGTGCTGCCGCTCGTGCATCCGCGCCGGAGCGTGGTGACCGTCCACGATGTGGGTTATCGCTACCACCCCGAGGCGCACCCGCCGGCGCAGCGGCGCTACCTGGAGTGGAGCACGCGCTATCACGTGCGCGCGGCGGCGCACCTGATCGCCGATTCTCAGGCCACCAGGGACGATCTGCTGCGCTTTTACCGCGCCGACCCGGCGCGGATTACGGTGGTACACCTGGGCATCGACGAGGGATTCCGGCCCGTGCAAGACCCGGCAGTGACGGCGGCGGTCAAGGCCAGATATGGCATCGACGGGCCGTATCTGCTCTATCTGGGCACGCTTCAGCCGCGCAAGAACCTGGCCCGGCTGATCCGGGCTTTTGCCGGGGTTCCTGACCGGGAAATCAGGCTGGTTTTGGCCGGCAAGCCGGGCTGGCTGGCCCAAGATTTGCGGGCGCAGGCCGAGGCGGCCGGCGTGGGCGGGCGGGTGGTGCTGCCCGGCTTTGTCGATGACGCGGATCGCGCCGCGCTGTACAGCGCAGCCAGCCTGTTTGTGATGCCGTCCTTGTATGAAGGATTCTGCTTTCCGGTGCTGGAGGCGATGGCCTGCGGCACGCCCGTCGCGTGCAGCAACACCTCGTCGCTGCCGGAGGTGGTCGGCGACGCGGCGCTGTCCTTCGATCCGACTGATGTGGAAGCGATGACCGCCGCCATCACGCGAATCCTGGACGACGCAGCCCTCAAGGCGCAGATGATCCGGGGCGGGCTGGAACGCAGCGCCTCCTTTACCTGGGCGCGCTGCGCCCGGCAGACGGCAGCGGTGCTGGAAGACATTCAAGTATAATAAAAGAACTTTTATGCGCTATATGTTCGTGTGTCACGTTATGTTGACAGGGGGGAACGACTATGCTAGAATGAGGCCATTATGAACAAGCAAATTCTTGTTGTCGAAGATCACGAACCAACCGCCGATTTCCTGCGCACGACCCTGGAAATTGAGGGATATGAGGTGCGCATCGCTCACGATGGCATCACCGCCCTGGCACATATCAAAACCCATCCGCCGGACCTGGTCTTGCTGGACGTGATTTTGCCCGGGGTCGATGGTTTTGAGGTTTGCCGCTTTGTCCGGCAGCGTGAGGACTACATCCCGATTGTGATGCTCACCGGGCAGCGAGAAGAACAGGATAAAATTACTGGCCTGGAGATGGGCGCCGACGATTACATCGTCAAGCCGTTTGGTGCGCGCGAACTATTGGCCCGCGTGCAGGCCGTGCTTCGATTGGCGCAGCGCAGCCAAACGCAGGTTGGCAGCAGGCGCATCGAGTTTGACCGGATCGTCATCGACCGTGATCGGCGCACGGTGACTGTCAATGGGCGAGAAACCGAGCTGACGCGCAAGGAATTTGACCTGCTGGTGGTGTTGGCCCAGGAACCAGGTCGCGTTTTCGACCGCGACGAGTTGTTCAAGCAGGTGTGGGGATACGATTACGTGGGTAAATCGAGGACGGTGGACGTTCACGTCCAGCAGCTGCGCAGCAAGATCGAAACGGACCCTGCGAACCCGCATCATTTGATCACCGTGCGCGGGGTGGGATACAAGTTTGAGCGGCGGAACAAATAACTGCACCGACCTCGGAGGTCTCAAATACCTCCGAGGTCGGTTTGTTTACTCTTGATTTGTCTTTTTGGGCGCGGCAAGCAGCGGGCGTGGCTGCGTCCATTGTTCGATAAAGGCTGGCAGTGTCCAGCCGAGGTAGCGCATCGCGCCAAAGATCAAAAACATGATCGCCGCTTCGTCGAGGTTGCCGACAACCGGCACCACGTCGGGGATCAGCTCGAAAATGCCGGCGGTTGGGTTGACAATATACAGGCCGCCCAGGAGGATGGTGGCCCAGGCGACAGCTTTGGCCCAACCGGGCTGCTGCCTGGGTTCGGGCACGATTTGACCTTCGATTGGCTCCTCCAGTTCTTCGCCAAAGTCTTCAAATTCTTCGTTCATCGTTAGGTCCTTTCTTTTGTCGGTGGGCTGAAACGCGCCCTTGTTTCAGCGTGGTTGCCGGTTATTATGTGTACGCAGGGGGCGCGGCCCGGGTTGCACCGCCGTTCAGCCGGTGATGCGCCGCGCTTCCAGCACGTTGGGCAGCTGCTCGATGCGGGCCAGCACGCGGATGAACTGGGCAATGTCTGTGACCTTGAACACAATCGTAAAGGTGGCCAGGTTTTTTTCCTTCTGGGTCACAATGTCGCCGCTGACCATCGACACGTCTTCGTCGCCCAGCACATCGCCGATGTCGCGCAGCAGCCGGGCGCGATCGTAGGCGCGAATCTTGACCCGCACGGGAAAAGTCTGGACATCCTGACCCCAACTGACCTGGATCAGCCGGTCCGGTTCTTGCGAGCGCAAGATGTTGGGACAATCCTGGCGGTGGATGGTCACGCCGCGCCCACGGGTGACATAACCGATGATCTCGTCGCCGGGCACGGGGTTGCAGCAGCGCGCCATCGTCGTCAGCAAATCGCCGACGTCCCTGACCCGGATGCCGGTGCCCAGTGTGGGCTGCTGCTGCGGCGACGCCGGCGGCAGCGGCCATTCGTCTTCCTCGTCCGAGCCTAGTCTGTCGGCCAGCCGGGCGGCAACGGTGGTCAGTTGCATATCGCCAGTGCCCACACGCGCGAAAAATTCATCGTGATTGTCACGCATAAACATTTCGGCCACGTCATGCGGCTTGAGATCGAGGCTGAGGCGGCGCAGTTCTTTTTCGATCAGTTCGCGGCCGCGCTCGATGTTTTGCTCGCGCGCCTGGCGTCGAAACCATTGGCGGATTTTTTGGCGCGCGCGCGCCGTTTTGACATAGCCGGTGTCTTTGTTGAGCCAGTCGCGGCTCGGCCCGCCTGTACGGGTCTTGAGGATTTCAACCTGGTCGCCGGTTTGGAGCTGATAGTTGAGCGGCACCAGCCGCCCGTTGATCCTGGCCCCCCGGCAGCGGTGTCCGAGTTCGGTGTGGATGAGGTAAGCCAGGTCGATGGGCGTCGCGCCAACCGGCAGTTCGATGGCTTCGCCTTTGGGCGTAAAGACATAGACCTGATCCTGGAATACGTCGGTCTTGATCAGTTCGACGAATTCCTGGGCATCTTGGTCGCGGGGCACAGACAGAAGCGAGTGCAGCGAACGGATTTTGGTTTCGAATTGATCGTCATAGCTGCGCCGGTTTTCCTTGTATCTCCAGTGTGCGGCGATGCCAAAGTCGGCGACTTGGTCCATTTCTCGGGTGCGGATTTGCACTTCGAGCGGTTTGCCGTCTTCGGGAACCACGTCGGTGTGCAAGGACTGGTAGCCGTTGTCTTTGGGTGAAGCGATGTAATCGTCAAAGCCGCTCGGCGCGGGCCGGAACAGGCTGTGAACGATGCCCAGAACGTGGTAACAGTCGGCGATTGTGTTGACGATGATGCGAATGGCCCGCACATCATAGATGAGGTCAAAGGTCACACCTTTGCGCTGCATCTTTTTATAGATCGAATAAATGTGCTTGGGCCGGCCAGTTATCTGTGCGTCGCGGATGCCGGCCTGTTCGAGCGCGCGCCTGATCCGCTCGACGAATACGGCAATCTCGCGCTCGCGTTCCAACTGGCGCGCGTCGAGCGCGTGGGCGATCTCGTTGTATACCTGGTGGTTGACGTGGCGGAAAGCCAGGTCTTCCAGTTCCCACTTGATGTGGTACATACCCAGGCGTCCGGCCAGCGGGGCAAAGACATCGAGTGTTTCCTGGGCGATGCGCCGGCGGCGCTCCAGGTTCTGGATCGCGCGCAGCGTGCGCATGTTGTGCAGGCGGTCGGCCAGCTTGATCAGGATCACGCGCGGGTCGCTGACGATAGCCATGATCATCTTGCGCAAATTCTCGGCTTCGCGCTGGGTGCGGTTGCCGGCCCGTTCGTCGGTCGTCTCGTCGACTTCTTGCAGCTTGGTCATGCCATCGACCAGGCGCATCGTTTCGGGGCCGAATTCGCGTTCGACATCGTTGAGGGTTAGCGTGGTGTCTTCGACCGCATCGTGCAGCAGCCCGGCGGCGATGGTGGCCGCGTCAAGGTTGAGTTCGATCAGCGTGCTGGCGACGTTCAGGCAGTGCTGGATATAGGCCTCGCCCGATTCGCGCGTCTGTTCGCTGTGCGACTGCTCGGCGCGGTGATAGGCGCGGCGGACCAGATCGAGGTCGTTGTGCGGCAGGTAGGTGCTGGCCTGGGCGATCAGGGTGCTGATATCCATCACTTTTCTCGTAAAGCGGTGTAACGCTGCATTTCTTCGTATACGGGCAGCGGTGTGAAATCCGGTTCGACCATCCGAAAATAGTACCACGGCTCGCCCTGTTCCAGGTCGGTGGCGCGTTTGAAGAACCAAAAGCAGGCCACGCCCATCCATGGCCAGTCTTGCTCGATGCGTTGGTAGGCCTCGATCACGTAGCGGGCGCGCGTGGCTTCGTCTTTGACCCGGCCATAGACCGGCGGCAGGTCTTCTGGCGGATAGCTCCAGTCCAGTTCGCTGATCCAGATCGGTTTGTGTGCGTCGCCGTTTTTGACCATGATCTCGCGGATGTATTCGGGGCGGCCAAAGCGGATCACGCGCGGGTGCATGCGCCGGTCGGTCGGGCCGGACCACAGCCCATAGCCCTGCATGCTCAAGATGTCGAAATAGCCGCCGGCGCCGGCGTCGTACATTTGCTGCAAGTAAATCAGATCGCTGATACCCCGGCCCAGCGCGTGTGCGTCCAGTTCGATTGTCGCCGAGAGCGCGCCAGCCAGGATCACGCAGTTGGGGTCGGCTTCTTTGGCGCGCGTGTAGGCGATTTTGAGCAAATCGACGTACTCTTGGGCGCTGACCGCGCCCCACTCGTCGACCAGGTTGGGTTCGTTCCAGATTTGGTAGAATTTGATTCGCCCACGGTAGCGACTGACCACGGCATGGACGAAATCGCCGAAATCGCTGAAATTGTCGGGGGGGTGCTTGGCGTTGTGCGGGGTGTTCTCGGCGCGCGACCAGGCCGGCGGGTTGTCGAGGCGGGCGATGATTTGAATGTTGTATTGCTCGGCCAGGGCGACAATGTTGTCGTATTTGTCCCACGCCGAGCGGTACGGCTCCCAGCGCCGGTCTTCAAAATCGCCTTTGGCATGGATTTCGATGTCTTCCCAGGGAAATTCCTGGCGAATCCAGCGAAATCCGGCGTCGCGGATCATTTGCAGCGAGCGCTCGCGTTTGACGATTTCGACTTCTTGCTCCAAAAAGGTGTTGATGCCAAAGGGGTTTACCCCGGCATAGTCGATGGGGCCGTTGTCCTGGAGGCGCGGCTGCGGGCGGGCCAGGTTGCCGGCGTACTGGCCCACGCCCTTGATCTGGGCCAGCAGGTCTTCTTCGCCGCTGACGTGGTAGGCCCAGGCGCGAAACGGCGCGCGAAAGACCAGCAGTCCGCCGCCGAGCAGCGCGGCCAGGACGATGAGTATGGCAAATAAGCGCAGGTGAAATTTGAGCATCGGGTTTGACTCCCAATGGTTTCGACAGGGTCTCGACAAGCTCGACCTGCCAGCTCAACCAACAGTATATTTTTCAGAGCAGCTGCTATGCCGGGCTAACGCGCGCACAAAAATGGATGAAAATTGCCACCGACCTGCCAGGTTTGCCAAATCTGGCGGGTCTGGAAGCGGCTATTTTCAAAGCAGCGACGTGGTCAGGGCAGATTCGCACACCTGCCGCATGCCTACTCGCTCGCCATGAGCCAGGTGATGGCGTTGCGGGCCAGTTGTGACTGTGCGTCGTAGGGCAGCAGGTAGATTGGAAACGCGATCACCATGGTGCGGCCCTCTTCATAGGTGCCTTCTTCGACCGAGATCAGGGGACGCCCGGCAAATGCGCTGTTTGGGCCGCGGACAAAAATCACCATGTCACTGTCGTCTTCGTCGAGCACAAAGGGAGCATAGTCCTCATCGGAGGTAAAGCGCTCCAGGGCGATCACCTCGCCGGATTTAAAGCCAAAGGCCAGCGGATGGTCGTCCTGGGCTACCTGTATGTCGATCAGCAGGCCGGCTTCCGAGTCTTCCGGGCTGCCGATGAATGCGCCGGACAGAATCATCCGCCCGCCGTCGATCATGTATTCGATCAGGTTCATCAAGTCGGTTTCGTCGGGGGTGAGCAGGTCATCTTGATAGTCGCCCGTACACCAGATCACGGCGTCATGTTCCCACATCATTTCGAGCGTGACCCGACCATCGTAATTGGTCGACCAAAAGATGGTCTGGTAGCCCAGGCTTTGTGCGCTCCCATCAAAGGCATAGGCGCTGGTCCATCCTTCGTACACGATTTCACCGTTGTCGTCGGAAACGATGAGGATGCTGCCTTCGACTGGCTCCGGCGTCGGCGTGACGGTTGGCGTTTCTTCTGCCTCCGGCGTCGTTTTTCCGCCGGTCGTGGGCGTCGGCGCTGGAGTCGACTCGAACTCGGCGGCATCATAGCTGGTCGGGCAGAGAATGATGCTGGCTTGCTCGGGATCGCCCCGCCGGTCTTCTTGCATCAGGCAGCCATCAAAGTCGTTGTCGATCAGGCGCTTGGCCGCACCGCGCAAGCCGGCCTGGGTGTAGGCCAGGACGATCATCACCTGACGGCTGCCCTGTTCGTTCTGGTAGAACAGGGCCACATCTTTGGCCTCGACCGGGCCTGCATCGGCAAAGCGAATCCAGTCTTTGAGCGGCACAGGAGTTGACGTTGGTGGAAGCGGCGGCGCGTCCTTGGCTCGGGTGGGGGTCGGCGTAGGAGTAAAGCGCGGCGTAGGGGTGGGCGTCGCGCGCGCCAGGTCGACCGTTTCCAGTGTGAACGAAATGCCCTCTCCGGCCAGGATTTCGGCCACGTCGGGCCAAAACTCGACGCTGCCGTACAGGCCGATGTAAATCACGTCCATGTCGGGAGTGTCGGCCCACAGCTGACCCACCCGCCCGGTGGCCTCGAACGCCGATTTGATGTCGGCCAACTGGCCAAGTGCCTGGGCCGTGATGGCCTGCGGGTCTTGAATGTCGATCAGCGGTACGATGCCAACCTCGTCGCCGAAAAAGTGCGGAAAGTCGGTCAGGCCAAAGAGGCGCGTGGCCCCGGCCAGAAAATCGGCAATGTTGGAGATCAGCCGGTTGTTGTCGGCGGCCGAGTTGTACGGCTCGGTCATAAAGGTCAGGTCGGGTATGGCCAGCACGTTGCCGCCGCCGCCGAGGCCCATCAAGGCCAGCCCGCCGGCCTGCTCGCTGAGCGAGGAGGTGGTGTCGGCGTCGCCGGCGATCAAGACTTCACCGGTTGAGGCCAGCGAGTGGGCCGCGTACATGACCACCTGGTTCAGTTGGGCAGTCAGCGCATTTTCGGCGAATTTGTCCAGAATCACGTATTGATAATGACCGCCGTTTTTCACCGTGTTATAAACATAGTCGTCCGAGTAGGCCAGCCCGAAAGGCGCGGCCAGCGAGTTGATCGCCGGCACGTCGGATTCGATCTCTTCATACTCGCCCCACATGTCGTCATAGCGTACGGTCCAGGCGTAGCGGCTGGGGTCGGCGATGAGCAGGACGCGCCCGCCTTGCTCGACGAACTGCTGCACGGCCTTGATCTCGGCCGGGGTGAAGGCAGTGTGCGGCGAGACGACGATCAGCGCCAGTGCGTTGTACAGTGCCGACGACAGGTTGTCGCCTTTTTTCAGGGGGACGTTTTTGACGCCGCGCGCGGTGAGGCGGGATAGCAGCACGTTCAATTCGACCTGTTGAAAGGTGTTGCCGTGCGCCTGGTCGACGACGACTATGCCTTCGGCGCGGGGCAGGTCAGTTTCGACAAAGGCGGCCATTTCGAGGGGGGATAGGTCATCGACTGCGTAGCCCGGCTTGTCGATGGAGCCGGGGCGGTACCAGCCGCGATAATAGTAGGCGGCCCGCGCCAGCGAGGGCAAGACGAGCAGCGCCAGCCAAAGGGCCACCAGGCCAACGGCTTTCCAGGTTGAACGGTTTTTCATTGTTACGGCCTCCTCTGCTCGGGTTCGATGTACAGGTAATACAAGCCGCGCGGCAGGCTGTCGAACGTGGGGGTTTTGTTCGGGCCGAGGAGCAGGAAATCGTCTTCAGTGTCAGATTGGGGTGGAAAGACAATCTCACTCACGTCGACCACATCATAGTGGGCCAGCCGGGCCATCTTGGCGGCTTTTTGCACGGCCTCGTTGGTGGCCCCCAGTTCGTCGATCAGGCCGTATTGCTGCGCCTGCAAGCCCAAAAAGATTTCGCCGGTCGAGATCACGCCGCGGTCTACGGTGATCCGCTCGCCGCGCTGGCTAAAGACGGCCTCCAGAAAGCCGAGCTTGAGCAGCTCGATCTGCCGCACATAGTCGCCGCGGCTGCCGCCGGAGAATTTGTACGGCCCGGTGGCGACATAGCTTTCGTCGGTGAAGCGCTGTTCGTCGGTGGAGGGCAGTGAGGTGATTACGCCAATGTTGCCCACGATCGAGGCCGGTTTGGCAAAGACGTAATCGCCGGCGGCGGCCATGTAATAGCCGCCGCTGGCGGCCATGCTCTCGATGGAGACGACCAGCGGCTTGGTTTCGCGCAGCTTGAGCAGGTGAAAATACAGTTCTTCGGTATAGATCACTGCTCCGCCCGGGCTGTCGAGCTGGAGCACGACGGCGTGGATGCTGGGATCGGTGCGCGCGTGGTCGAGCAGTTGGTTGAGGCGCTCAGTGCTGGAATACCAGATATAATCCTCAAAGCGCACCACGCCGACCTGGGGCACGGGCACGGCTTGAAAGGCGATGAGGGTGCCGGCCAGCAGCGGCAGTGCAACCCAGAAAAGCAGCCGGCCCAGCAGCTTGAGCGGTGAAGGGGAGGCAGGAGTTTGAATCATAGGTAGGCCCTTTCTATATGCGCCCGATTTGACTTTGCTCTTTGCCAATAGTAAACTCTAGTATAACACAACCCGTTTGCAAAGACAAAGCAGGGTGTATGTGATGGAGGATATCATGAAGTGTCGTTTATTGTTCTTGCTGCTCGTCGGTGTAGGGATGCTGGGCTGCACGCTTGTCCCTGCGCCGGCGGCGACGCCCGTCGTGACCCAACAGGCCGCCGCCACCAACACGCCGACGGTATCTCCAACGGCAACGCCGACGCCAGAACTGCCGCCGATCGACTTGAGTGTGTTTTGGGCATACGATGACCTGGACCCGTTCGAGCAGTCCATGCGCCCGGCTTTTGTCGCTGATGTAGCCGGGCTGGAAAATGTCACGCGCTACTGGCTCGACCTGCGCGTCGATCTGGCGGCGCTGACTTTGAGCGGTACGGCGCAGATCCGCTATACCAATCAAGAGGACGAGCCGCTGGACCAGATTGTGCTGCGGCTGCTGCCTAACCTGCCCGGATTCGGCGCGTCGATGACATTGAATGCCATATCGGTGGATGGTGGCCCGGTCGAGCCGACCCTGGAATACCAGGGATCAGTGGCCCGCCTGCCGCTGGCCCAGGCGCTCCAGCCGGGGCAGTCGGTGATGCTGATGATGGGCTATGAGAGCACGCTGCCCAACAATACCGCGGCTGGATACGCCCAATACGGCTACATCGAGGGGGTGCTGGCCCTGCCGGCGGCTTATCCGTTGATTCCGGTTTACGATGATGAAGGCTGGAACGTGGAACTGGCTCCCACCTACGGCGATCCGACCTTTACTGATACGTCGCTGTACCTGGTGCGCATCACCCTGCCCGGCGAGATGATCATCGCTACATCGGGAACCATCATCGAGTCCAAGATGAACGCCGATGGAACCGCCACTTACCTCGCCGCCAGCGGCCCGATGCGCGATTTCAACATGATCGCCAGCGCCGATTACGAAATGGTCTCCGAAATGGTGGGCGATGTGCGCGTGTCCAGTTTTTATCGCCGTGGTGACCTGAGCGGCGGGCGGCTGGCCCTTGATTATACCGTTTACGCCTTGCGTTATTACGAACGCATTCTTGGCGCTTACCCTTTTACCGAGCTTGACGTGGTGGCTACGCCGACCACGGCGGGTGGGATCGAGTATCCGGGGTTGATCGTAATCGCTCAGAACCTCTATGATCGGACCGGCGGGTTCTTTGAGATGGCGACCGTCCACGAGACGGCGCACCAATGGTGGTACAGCCTGGTCGGCAACGACCAACTGGACGAACCGTGGCTCGACGAGGCGTTGACCCAATACACTACGCTGCTTTACTTTGAGGAGCGCTACGGGCCGCAAGTGGCGCAGCAGATTTTGCGCGATTCGTTCGAGGGCTGGTACCTGTCGCTGCCGGAGGAAATGCAGGCGATCAAGATTGGCCTGCCGGTGGCAGCGTACAGCGACTATACATACGGAGCGATTGTTTACGGCAAGGGGCCGCTCTTTTTTCACGCACTGCGCGGTCGGATCGGCGACGAGGCATTTTTCGAACTGCTCAAGACCTATTTTGAACGATACCGCTACGGAGTTGCCTACCCTCAAGATTTGCTCGACCTGGCTGAGGAGATCGGCGGGCAAGAGTTGGACGAGTTGTACGAGGAATGGGTAGGCGGAAAGTAAGACACCGATATGGGCAAACTACCGACAAGCTATCTGGACCTTGGCGATGTCAAAATCGCCTATCGGGAACATGGCGCCGGCCCCGCGCTCATCCTTCTGCATGGAAATTCGGAGAGCAAGGGAATCTTTGCCAAATACCAGACGGCCCATTTCAAGACGTTTCGCACGATCGCCGTCGACAGCAGAGGCCACGGCGAAACCATCTCAAACGACACGCAATACAGCATAGATCAATTCAGTGAGGACGTTATCGGGCTGTGCAAGGCAAAGGGCATCGCCCGGGCTGCCGTCATTGGCTACAGCGACGGCGGCAACATCGCGCTGTTTCTGGCCAAAAAGGAACCCGAACTCTTTGCCAGAGTGGTGGCGATTTCTCCAAACTACCTTGTCAGCGGCACGACAGACGGATCGCTCAGATTCTTCAAGGCCACGGCCAGGATATTGCGAATGCTTGAGAAGCTGGGCCTGCCAACCCGAAAAGCCATCATGCGGTTTGATTTGATGCTGAACGACATCGGGATCACTGCCGAGGAATTGAGTCGCATCCAAACCAGCCTGCGGATATTGTATGCAGAAAAGGATATGATCAAAGAGGAGCACATACAGGATATGGGCCGCTTGATCCCGGGAGCGACGATCAAAAAGATCGGGCGCTGCAATCACCTGACCATCTTGAACAAGAAAGAGGCAATCGAGGACATTCTGGGCTATCTTGGTGAGGAAGCATCGCGCGATCCGGCCGGCCAGCGGAGCGGGTGAAAGCACGGAATGCCGTGAGGATAGGCCTATATGGATAATCAACCAGGGAGTCAGACGGCCAAGAGGCATCGTATCATTCTGTTGGTGATATTTGTTTCGAGCTGTTTGCTCTTGCAATCGATCCGCTTGAGCGGCGATGGGTTGTCCTACTATGCCTATTTGAGATCGCTTTTGTTTGACGGCGACCTGGATTTCACCAACGAGTTTCAAGATTATAATCCGCTCGGGCACGCCACGCCCGATCCAACACTGAAGACAAAGACCGGGCTGGTTGCCAATCCCTACGCCGTTGGGCCGGCCATCCTTTGGACGCCTTTTGTCCTGGCAGCCCACATTCTGAGTTCGGTCATTGGGGGTGATGGTTCGTCGGTCACTGGCTATGAATTTCAGTACGTTGCGGGGTTGGTGCTGGGAACCAATTTCTACGCCTTTATGGGCTTGCTCGCGCTGTACGACGTGAGTACCAGATTCTTTGCGCGCCACCCCGCCTTGATCGCTGTTTTGGCTGTCTGGCTGGGCACGCCCTGGGTCAATTATCTCTATTTCGAGCCTGGTTATGCGCATGTCTTGAGCGCTTCTCTGGTTGCCGTATTTATCTGGAGCCATCTGGATTCGCGCGCGCAGTCTGGCCGGCAAAACAGGGGGTGTCTTGCGGTCAGGACGGGAATCGTTGCCGGGTTGATGATGCTGTCAAGATGGCAAAACGCGATTTTCCTCGTCGTTCCCGTTCTCGACATCCTGGTTGGCCGGTTTCGAGGCGGGACAATCGACCGCAAGCAAATGACGTTGGTGATTGCACAGATTTTCTTGCTTGTGGGGACGGCGGTGCTGGTTTTCATCCCACAAGTGGTGGTCTGGCATCACGTTTACGGGCATTGGTTCGTCATACCGATGGGCAGCGGGTTTGTGCGCCTGTCGTCTCCGTCATTGCTCGCAGTTTTATTTTCTCCTCGAAATGGTCTGTTTTCATGGACGCCGCTCATTCCGTTGAGTCTGCTCGGAATGATCGCGCTTGCGCGTCGTGACAGAATTCTGGCCATCGGCTTGCTGGTCGCCATTTTGGCCCAATGGTATCTCAATGCGAGCGTCGTCGACTGGTGGGGCGGCAGCGCATTTGGCGGCCGGCGCTTTATCGGCAGTTCGGCGATTTTTGTCCTGGGCCTGGCCGGTCTGCTAGATGCGGCCTGGCAAAATCGCACCTGGCGAATCGTTGCAATGATCGGTGTCATATCGGGTATGATTTGGAATATACTGCTGTGGACCCAGTATGCAATCGGGACGCCGCCCGTTCAGTCGTTAACAAGCCTGACGCAGATTTATCTGGGCCAGTTCAAATATGGGCTGCCCAACATATACCGCCTGTTCGGTCGAAGCACCTGGCTGGACCTGGCCCTGCGATCGGGTCTTTTCAAATGGGAATGGAAAAACGTGTTCGTCGCCTTTGCCTGGCTGGTGATGCTCACCCTGGCGACATATATCGCGTTCAGATGGTGGAATCACCCGGGCAGTATTGAGCGGCTATCTCGCTGGAGGATCAAGACATGGAATTGATCGGTCAAATAGAGGCTCAAGTCATTAGCGAGCGTGGTTCGCGAATTCCCCTTTTCATCTTTCATACGGATCACTTTGATCAGGCCGTGCAGGCGCTCAAGGTGTGGTATCTGTCGCCGTTGGTGCTCGACGTTCCCTTTTTACAATCTCTACCGATCACGCTGCAAGGGATTCCGAAAAACGCCGGCTATCGAAGGCTGGAATGGGCTTTTGAAGATTGGGCGCCCGACTCGGTCTATGATATGTACCTGACCGAAGCGTTGACCGACAAACTTGCGACGGCCAACCGGGAAGCGCGAACTTTTGCCGCCGTCCTGGAAAACAAGGCCGGAATGTGGGGGCAAAAACGGAGTCAAAAGATACCCGACGCGTATTATTCGCCCTATTTGCTGGATTGGACCGGCCTGACCGGCGTGCTTTTTTACATCCGCAATGATGTCAGCCCTGAAAAGGTACAAAACATCGCCCGCGATGTGGTGCCCATGGTCTGCGAGAACCTTGAGAGCGGAAGAATCGCCGAGGCAACCGGGCTTTACACCGAGCTTGGGTACCAGTTTCGATTGATCGAGGAATGGGAACAGGCCATTCACTACTATCGGAAAGAAATCGAATTTGGCTTGAAGCAAAAGCCGCGTCTGGGCCGGGGGTGTATGAAAGCCCTGTGCAACCTGGGGGTGATCTATAAAAAACAAGGCGAGTACGCCCTGGCCATCAAGTGTTTCATGCTGGCCCTGCACCTCAACCCCAATTACTTTGAGGTACTGGTGAGTCTGGCGGGGATCGCCAATCACCCGGACATCGCTATGCTGTGTCTGGCCCGCAGCTCCAGGATACGTCCCGGCAATCCGTACGTCGAAATGGCCGCCAAGAATATCTGTCAAGCCCTGGGACTCAAGCTCGAGTCGACCCTGGACAAGATAAATCAATTGGCGCAGGGAATCGACTTTGCCCAGCCGGCGCCACAACTGACCATCAAAGATCCGGGACCTTTTCTTCGCGATCTGGGCTTTCAGCCCGGGTAGAAATGGGAAAACTCGGGATGCCAGACAATGCACCTGTCGAACTGGTCGGGCTGTGGAGCGCCGACCACATGTATGGGCCGGGAGCCGAATCGGACGAGGTTCTGATCTTCAAGCCCGACGGAACGGGGCGGTTCGAATTCGTGAACTGGTCGCTCTGCTCGGCAGACCTCTTTCACTGGCAAGTCCTCGCGCCGAACCAGATTGCACTGCACGGCTTCAAACGGCTCGAACTGGGCCCAAACGGGCTGGAAGTCATTGAAGTCGAGTCGGAGTTTCGGTTTGACCGCATTCCATACCAGATTCAAGAAGAAAAGACCCCGTCTGGCAAGAAAATGCGGGTTCTGCGGCTCAAGCTGTTCGAGGGCGTTTCAGATCATTATGGTTTTGTCAGGGAGGATTTGACCGGGCTGCAAGAGCCCCACTTTGATTTGCCCACAGCGGAGGAATTTATGGCAAACCTGCGCGATACTTTTCGACGCCACGAGGAAGACGCACGATGGTGTTTTGAACACGACCGCTATGAAGCGGCGGCCACTCACCTGGAACAGGCAGTGGACATCGCACTGATCCCATACGGCGATCAGGTGCGCCAGTGTTTCAAACAGCGCGACTGGGAATCGGCGCTGTCGCTGCTCAGAGCGGCCAATGTCCCTGCCTCAGAACAGGTCGTCGAGCTCAGACACCTGGGGCAAACCCTCAACAACATCGGGTATGCGTATCGTTCTATCGGCAATTTCACTGCCGCCGAAGCGGCATACAAGCAGGCCTTGATGATCCACACCGAACTGCTGGACCCAACGCATCCCGACGCCGCAATCGCACTCTATAATATGGGCCGGCTTTTGCAAAGGCAGGGCGACGACACGATGGCCTGGGAATGCCTGACCCAGGCGCTCGATATTTGGAAGCGTTTCATCAAGGATGAGAAATCTGCGGGCTATATACACTATACGGCCTCCTGCCTGTACGCGCTGGGCGAGATCATGGCCAACGCCGGCGAATTTCCGGGCGCGTGTCGAAACTTTGAGCAGGCGCTGCGCCTGCGCAAGACCGTGCTGCCGCCGGGGCACGCCGACATTGCTGAAAGCCTGGCCAGTCTGGGCCTGTTGTGCGCCGCTCAAGGGGATTTCGAGACGGCGCGCGCCTGCCTCCGGGAGGCCCTGCCGATTTTTGTCAAGGGTCTCGGCAAGGCTCACCCTACCGTACAGCGATTGCGCGAAGCACTGGACAGCGTCGAACGGGGGAAGAAAATCCAGTGGCGGCCGCTGCGCTGATGGATCAAGGCCGCGGGCGTCGCCGGTCAGGTGAGGAACGATGAGAACAAGAAGGGAACCTTCAAAATTCGACCGTCTGGTTGGCGGTGTATTGCTCGCTTTGCTCTGCATCGTCTTTTCTCCGGCTATGCTTTATCTCGGCATTGCATCCATCCAGGACGAACTCAACTTGCAGGATCACGGCGTCACCGTCAATGCTCTGGTCATCGACTCGCAGATCGACCAAGACAGCTATCAGGTCAGGTATCAATTTCGCGCCGGCAGCGGCGACACGTGGTATTCCTATTCCGACAGGACGGGCCGGCGCAACCTCTGGTGCACGATCACAGAAGAACATTGGCAAGCTGCCCGGTCAACCAAACGCGTCCAGGTCACATACCTGCCCGCCAATCCCTGGATCAATCGTCCCGTTCACAGCACCATCGGAATGTTCGATTCGTGGGCAGCAGTGTGCGCGGGAATCTTGCCATGGGCGTTGCTTTTAATCGGGGTGATCAGCAAAAAACGCCAGATGTCATTTTCACAACAGGAGGAAAAATAATGGACCCAAACCGCATCACCGCTTACCTGGCTTTGCTCAAGATTCGCCGCCGTGCGGCGCGTCGGGATGCGATCATTGCCGGGGCAGCATTCGTACTCTTTCTGGGCTTGTTTTTCTTGCTCGGCATGACCGGCCAGTTGATCAACCTGGGTGTCTGGGTCGCTTCGGCGATGATGATTTCGTCGGGCCTGGGCTCTATTTTTACACTGACGAGGCTCGAAACGATCAAAGCCGTCAGTGAATTGGCCGAGTATCTTGTGCGAACCGATGAGCCAGCCTGATGTTCGCGCGGCCGGCTTTGTGAAAGCCCCCAACCGGGTTTCCAGTTCCCGTCTCGGGGTGTAAAAATACCTTATTTTTTGTTCAAGGAGGTACAATGAAGTACAAAGATTCTTCCCTTCCCATCGACCAGCGCGTCGAAGACCTGTTGGGCCGTATGACCCTCGAAGAAAAAGTGGCCCAGCTCTACGGCATCATGCCGATGGCCTTTTTCGGCCCCGGCGGCCTCGACGAGGCCAAAATGCAGGGCCTCATCCCCCACGGCGTCGGCCAGATTTCCGGCCTGGCGATGCTGGGCGACACACAGATCAAGAGCGCTGCCGAAAACGCCAACCAGATTCAGCGCTACCTGGTCGAAAAGACGCGCCTGGGCATCCCGGCGATTTTCCACAACGAAGCGCTCAACGGCCTCGTCGCCCCGGAAGCGGTCAACTTTCCCACCGCCATCGGCCTGAGCGCCACCTGGACGCCCGAGCTGGTCGAGCAGATGACCGACGTCATCCGTCAGCAGATGGTCGCCGTCGGGACGCGGCAGGCGCTTTCGCCGGTGATGGACATTGCCCGCGACGCGCGCTGGGGCCGCGTCCACGAGACGTACGGTGAAGACCCCTACCTGTGCGGCGCGATGAGCATCGCCTTTGTGCGCGGCCTGCAAGGATCTGATTGGCGTGAGGGCGTGGTCGCCACCGGCAAGCACTTTTTGGGCTACGGCCTCACCGAAGGCGGCCTCAACTGCACGGCCACCCACGTCGGCGAGCGCGAGCTGTACGAATGCTTTGCCCGCCCCTTTGAAGCGGCCATCCGCGAGGCGGGCCTGGCTTCGATCATGAACTCGTATTCCGAGATCGACGGCGTTCCCTGCGGCGCGTCGAAAGCGGTGCTCACCGACCTGCTGCGCGGCAAGATGGGCTTTGAAGGCTATGTCGTCTCGGACTATTTCACCGTCCGCCGGCTGTTCAACCAGTTCCACATCGCCGGCGACCTGCAAGATGCCGGCGTGCAGGCGCTGGAAGCCGGACTCGACGTCGAACTGCCCAACCCGGAAGGCTACCCCGAATTGGTCGGCGCCGTGCGCGCCGGGCAGGTCAGCGAAGCGCTGGTCGATCAGGCCGTGCGGCGCACCCTGGCCTGGAAATTCCGCCTCGGCCTCTTTGAACAGCCTTACGCGCAGGTCGACCAGATTCCTGCGTTGTTCTCCGATCCCCAACACCGCGCGCTCTCACAGCAGATCACCGCCAAATCGCTGGTGCTGCTCAAAAACGACGGTCTGCTGCCGCTGCGCCAAGACCTGGGCGCCGTCGCCGTGATCGGCCCGCACGCCGACAGCGTGCGCGCTTTGTTCGGCTGGTACTCGTATCCGCCCATGGTCGAAATGATCCGCATGATGCAAAATCCGCAGGCGCGGGCCATGTTTGCCGCCGCGCCGGACGAGGGGCAAGATCCCCCGGCCGCGGGCGCCGCCGCCGGCCGGCCCACGATGGAAAGCCTGGCCGACGTCATCGCGGCAGAAGACATCGAGACTTTTATCAAGGGGATGTATCCGGTGGTCAGCGTGCGCGAGGCGATCCAGAACCTCGTTTCGCCCAACACAAAGGTGATTTACGAAAAGGGCTGTGATATCGCCGGCGATTCGACTGAAGGCCTGGCCGCTGCCGTCGAGGCCGCCCGGCAGGCCGACGTGGCCGTGCTGGTGTTGGGCGACAAGTCGTCCATATTTGGCGGCACCACCGGCGAGGGCCAGGATCGCGCGTCGCTGGCGCTGCCCGGCGTGCAGCAGCAGCTTTTGGAAGCGGTCTGGGCCACCGGCACGCCGACGGTGCTGGTGCTGATCAACGGGCGTCCGCTGGCGATCAACTGGGCTGCCGAGCACGTCCCGGCGATCCTCGAAGCGTGGTATCCCGGCCAGGAAGGCGGCGCGGCCATCGCCGGCGCGCTGTTGGGCGAGATCAATCCCGGCGGCAAGCTGCCGGTGACCATCCCGCGCAGCGAGGGGCAGATTCCCATCTACCACTATCACAAAATGGGCAGCGGCTACCAGCGTCCGGAAGAAAACACGCTCACCCAGTACACCGATATGTCGATCACTCCGCTGTACGCCTTTGGGCATGGTCTCAGCTACACCCGCTTCGAGTACGGCAACCTGCGCTTCAGCGCCGATCAGGTCGACAGCCGGGGCCAGGTGCAGATTTCTTGCGATGTGGCCAACACCGGCAGCGTGGCCGGCGATCAGGTAGTGCAGCTTTACCTGCGCGACCGTCACGCGCGCGTCACCCGCCCGGTGCAGGAACTGGCCGGGTTCAAGCGCGTCGAGCTGGCCCCCGGCGCGGCCTGCACGGTCACGTTTACCGTCGAGATGCGCCAGCTCGGTTTCTACGACCGCGACATGCGTTTTGTGGTCGAACCGGGGCACATCGACGTGATGATCGGCGGCAGTTCCGACGACATCCGTTTGCGGGGCGCGTTCGAGATCACCGGCCAGGTGGTCGAGGTGATGGGCAGCCGCGCATTCACCTCGCGGGCCGGCGTCGAAAGCCAGACCGCGTTCACGCCGCCAGCGCACCCGCAGCCCCAACCGGCGGCCGCGCCGGCTTTCGGAGGCACTCGACCGGTCGGCGAGATGCTGCACGGCATGGCCCGCGCCCTGGACGGCAAAAAACCCGAACTGACCACCACGATCAAGCTTAACATTGACGGCGAGGGCGTCTACCGGCTGGTGGTCGACGCGGGACGCTGCCGGCTCGAAACCGGCGACGGCGAGGCCGAGGCCACACTGCGGATCAAGGCCCAGGATGCGCTCAAGCTGTTCAGCGGCCAATTGAACCCTATGGTTGCCATGTCAACGGGGCGGCTCAAAGCCGAAGGCAACATCCAGCGCCTGATGATCTTGCAAGAGCTGGTTCGCTAACGTTTTTTGGTAGCACCACACTAAACCGTGGTTGGTCAGGCAGCAGCCGTCATGCCCGCTGTCATTCCCGTGAAAACGGGAAAAGCGGGCATCCAGAACGGTTTTGGGATTCCCGCTTGCGCGGGAATGACAGTTTTTATGCGGCCCGACCGGCGCCGATTTGACACTCCACGGTCAAGTGTAGTCTTGGCCGTTTTTTGCCCCTCCGGGCAAAGTGTGGTATGCTTGCCCACCAGCCTGGTCGCAAGGAACGCCGTTGAACAGACGCGAAAACACCATCGGCATCATCTACCTGCTGCTCACCGGCCTGTGCTGGGGCTTTGTCGCCTCGACAGTCAAGCGCATCACCGGCAAGGTCGATCCATACACCATCTCGTTTGGGCGCGTCTCGCTGGCGGCGGGGGTTTTCACGGTCCTGTTCATCGCCCAAAAAGGCGACTGGCGGCGGCTGCTGTGGTTCGCGCCGTGGATCTGGGTCGGCGCGCTGGGGCGGGCGGGCAATTACCTGTTTTACAACCTGGGCTTGCAGTATACGCCCTCCAACGCGGTGACGATTCTGGCCCCGGTGCAGGGCATCGGCACCGTGCTGATGGCGCATCTGCTGCTCAGGGAAAGCATCCGCGCCAAGTGGCCGGGGATCGCCCTTTCGCTGTGCGGCCTGCTCCTGATCGGATGGAACGGCAAAAGCTGGGCCGCGCTGACCGATCCCCGCCACATCGGCGGGAACCTGCTGCTCGTCCTGGCCGGGCTGGCTTCGGCGTTCCAGTTTACGGCCCAAAAGGCGATGTCCGTCCGGCGCTCCGGCGTCGAGATCTTGCTGCCCGTGTTTGCCCTGAGCAGCCTGATCACCGCGCCTTTTGCCTGGAGTGCCGGCGGGTTCAGTCGATCCTACGCCCCATCGACGTGGGGCTGGGCGCTGTTTTTGGGCCTGGCGCTGACCGGGGGCAGCTTTTTCCTGCTCGGCGAGGGCTACAAGCGCTGCGCCGCGTCGACGGCAGTGGTGCTGACCAACACCAGCACCTTTTGGGTGTTGATCTGGTCGGCCTTGTTGATGAAAGAATCGATCAGCGGGGCAATGATCGCCGGCACGATCATCGGCGTCGCCGGCACACTGGTGGTCATCCGCGCCGATCGACAAAACATTCAGACCGCTGACCGCCGACCACGGCTTGCCTGATGGCCTGGTTATTGGCGGTCTACCGTCGGCGGTCGGCGGTCAATCTATGGAGGAATCTGTGGCTATTATCGAACAAGACTTTATCGACCTGACCCGCGACCTGGATGTCGAGGCCTTTTGGGACGAAAACGCGGCCTGTCACGCCTTTACGCGCGACAAGCCGCGCTGCGCGCTCACCTTTTCGCCCGACGATCACTGGATTTTCGAGTTCGCCGACGTGCCCTCGACGCTGCGCTACTATCGGGACAAGTCCTACCGCGACGCGCTGCATTATGAGGTCAACGAGGTCACCCGCCAGTACGTGGGCCGCGCCTTTTTCGGCGAGGACACCTGGGAGCACGAACCCAAACGCATCGAAAACCTGTTTCGCTGCGAGTTCGGCTACAAAGAAGGCGGCACCCCCTGGCTGATGCACGTCACCGACGATCCACATCTGTTTGCCGAAATCCTTGACGAGGCCGAGGCCACCGACATGGAAACCTGGGCGCTGCCTCACGATTACCTGGCCGAGTGGGAGCGGCGCAAGGCCGAAGGCAAACCCCTGCCCCGGCTCGGCACGGGCAGTCGCGGCCCGGCGACGATCATGACCTCGATCATCGACCCCAGCGTGCTGTTCATCTGGATGTACGACCATCCCGACCTGATCGCCCGCTTTCGCGACATTTTGGCTGCCAAGATGATCGAGTTCAACCGCGTGCTGCGCCGTTTCAGCGGCAACGAGCATCCCGGCTGGTGGATCACCGACGACAACTCAGCCTTGTTCAGCCCCAAGCTGTACCGCGAATACTGCTTTCCGGTGCTGCAACGGGTCATGGACGCGCTCGCCCCGGCGCCCGCGCCGCGCGCCCAGCACTCCGACAGCGCGATGGGCCACCTGCTCGACCAGCAGTACGAGTTGGGCATCCGCAACGTCAACTATGGGCCGACGGTCGACGCGGGGCTGATCCGCCAGAAAATGCCCGACGCCTACATCCGCGGCCAACTGCCGCCCTTTTTGCTGCGCAACGGCAGCCCCGAAGAGATTCGCCAGCAGGTGATCGATGATTTCCGCAAGGCCGGCGCGACCGGCGGGCTGGAAATCACCACTGCCGGGTCGCTCGCCGCCGGCACCGGCGTGGGCCGCATGCGCTGGCTGATGAAGGTGGTGCGGGAAGAATGCCGGTACGACTGACCGCCGACTGCCGACGGCTGAAGAGATGAACGATGTGCACAAGACAGAATGAACGAGTCGCTCGAAAGACCGTGATCATCGCGACGGCTGTGGCGATGATTCTGACGGCATACGGGTGCAGTTTTGGGCGGCCGCGTCCCCCCAAGCGTTCCTTCACACCGGAGGATTTGCTGATTGACTCGGATATCATGCCATCCGGCTGGGAGCTGGCTGATCCTACGTTCCCGGCGGGAGATGACTTGTGTACCGACGAGAGCGCTGCAATTCGGTTCTCAGTGACCAATGAGTCTCAGTCGATGCGGGGTGGCACACATTCTGTGTACCGCTATCTGAGTCAAGACATCGCTCAACGAACGTTCAAGGTCAAGTGCTTGGCGCACACAAGAATCCTTGATCAGGTGAACGAGTGGACATACCAGAGTCCCGTGGCCGAGCAGTCGCACTTTGGCTGCCACAATATGGCGGGAAACGCGGGCTTGGCCTGCGAGTGGGCCGCCCAGTACGAGGAATACATTGTCGTCTTTGGGGTAGCGATGTCCCCAGGAGAAGTGTCGCCAACAAACATTGAGCAGATAGAATACATCGTCAAGGCCATCGATGAACGGATGACCTTGTATCTGGAACTCTCTACACCTACACCAAGCGATCAATAAAATCGCGGATAAGGGTCACCAGGCAGAAACCACCGAGATAGAAAATGGCAACCTGTCCAGTCAAGGATCAGGTTCGCGCCCTTGCCCGGTGACGGCGTCGCCACAGCGGCGGCAGGGCCAGGCTGATCAAATAAGCCAGCCCGGCGACGAGAATGATGCTCGCCCCCGAAGTCAGGTTCCAGGCATACGACAGCCACAGCCCGATCACGGTAAAGAGCATGCCCAGCACAATCGAACCGACCATCATCTGCTTCATATCCTTGACGAAACGCCCGGCAATCGCCGCCGGTATGGTCAGCATGGCGATGACCATGATCAGGCCCACCACGCGCATCATCATCACCACCGTCAGCGCGATCAGGCACAGCAAGACGATGTAAATCGCATCCACCGGCACGTTTTCCACCGTGGCAAAGGTCTCGTCAAACGATATCGCCAGCAGTTCCTTGTAAAACAATGTGACCAGGATCACGATCACCACGTCCAGCCCCAAAATGATCAGCAGTTCGCCCCGCTCCACGGCCAGAATGCTGCCAAAGAGATAGCTCATCAGATCGGCCTTGTAGCCCTTGCTCAGATCGACAAACACCACGCCCACCGCCATCCCGATCGCCCACAGCACGCCGATCACCGTGTCGGCGCGCTGGCGCGTGCGGCGCTGGATCAGCCCCATGATCACCGCCGCCAGCAAACTGAACAAAACCGCCCCCAGCAGCGGCCACCATCCCGGCCGTTGATCGCTGGTTACCGCGCTCCCGGCCAACAAAAGCGGCAGCAGCGAATAGCGGGCAAAATATCCCAGCCCGATCCCGCCATAGGCGGCGTGGGCGATGCCGCCGCTGATGAACACGATGCGCTTGATCACCACAAACGTGCCGATGACGCCGCAGGCCACGCTGACCAGCACTCCTGCCGCCAGGGCGTTGCGCATGAACGAAAACTGAAGCGCTTCCAGTAGTGACTGGATCATCGTCCATCCTCCTGGTGCTCATCGTGGCTGTGCATCGAGAAAACCCGGTGCGGCACCCCATGCGCGATCAGATCGATCGGACATTGGTAGGCCAGTTCGAGCATCTCGGCGGTGATCTCTTGCCCACCGTGGTAAAACAGGCGGTGATTCAGACACCCGACTGTCTTGACATACGAAGATATCGCGCTCATATCGTGCGAGACCAGCAGGATCGTCACCCGCTCGTTCAAACGGCGCAGCAGTTCAAAGATGCCGCTGCTTACCTGCGGGTCCACGCTCGACGTCGGCTCGTCCAGCAGCAGAATCGCTGGCTGCGTCGCCAGCGCGCGGGCGATGTAGGCCCGCTGGCGCTGCCCGCCCGACAGCTCGCCGATCGGACGCCGGCGCAGGTCGTGCAACTCGACCTGGTGCAGCGCCTCGGCCACGATGGCATCGTCCTCAGCGGTATAGCGCTGCAGCAGGCGGCGCTTGCCCAGACGGCCCATGCGCGCCACATCCCACACACTGATCGGGAATTCGCGGTCGAAATCGACCACCTGCGGCACATAGCCGATCATACGCCGACCTTCGCGCACCGGGTGACCCATGATCCGCACCTCGCCCCGCGTGGGCGGCAGCAGCCCCAGCAGCACCTTGAGCAGCGTCGTCTTGCCGCCGCCGTTCGGGCCGATCAGGCCGATAAAATCCCCTTCGTACACCGAAAGGTTGATGTCTTCCAGCACCTGCTCGCGCTCATACCCCGCCCACAGGCCACGGATCGAAATCACCTCACGGTGCGCCATTTCATCGTTCACCGCTCACCTCACATATTGGGTAAGACTACACTTGACCGTGGAGTGTCAAATCAGCGCCGGTCGGGCCGCATAAAAACTGTCAGTCCCGCGCAAGCGGGAATCCAAAAGCCGTTCTGGATGCCCGCTTTTCCCGTTTTCACGGGAATGACAGCGGGCATGATGGCTGCTACCTGGCCAACCACGGTTTAGTGTGGTGCTACCACATATTGGGAAGAAACCAGGTTTTGACAAAAACCTGGTTTCCTTTCTCCAGTTATTGAAAAGGTTTATTGGTTCAATACCTCGGCCAGGGTCTGCGCGACCCGGCGCATATCCTCCAGCCAGTCCACCGGCAGCGGGCTGATCAACAGCACCTCACCGCCGATCTCTTTGGCGATGGTTTCCGCCGCCTTGCTGCTGAACTCGGGCTGCGCAAACACAACCCGGATGCCTTCCTCTTGCGCTTCTCGGATCAACCCGGCCAGTTCTTGCGCGCTCGGCTCCTGCCCGCCCACCTCGACCGGGATTTGCTCCAGGCCGAAATCGCGGGCAAAATAGCCCCACGCCGGGTGAAAGACCATAAATTTGGCGCTTTTCAGGCCCGACAGCGTCGCCCTGATCTCGGCTTCCAGTCCATCAATGTCAGCCACAAACGCATCCAGGTTAGCCTTGTAGACCACCGCGTGCGCCGGATCGAGCTCGACCAACGCCGCATAGATCGCCTGCGCCTGCACCTTGACCAGCTCCGGTGACAGCCAAACGTGGGGATCGAGCGCGCCCTCCTCGTGTTCCTCCTCGTCTTCCTGCTCGTGGTGATGGTGCGCCGTCATCGGCATGCGCTGGATGCCGGCGATGGTATCGACCACGCGCATGTCTGGGTTGGCCTGGACGATCTTGGCCAGCCAGACATGCTCAAACTCGACGCCGATGCTGAAATAGGCCGCCGCCCGGCTCACCACGCGCATCTGTTCCGGTTTTGGCTCAAACGTATGCACGTCAGCCCCCGGTTCCACCATCACACTAACGTTGACGTGTTCGCCGCCAATGCGCTCGACGAAATACTTTTGCGGCGTAATGCTCACCACCACATCGAGCCGGCCATCTTGAGCCGGGGCGGACGTTTTGCTACAGCCCGCGGCCAGGCCGATCAAAAGTGCAGCCACCAGCCCCCAAATCAGCATTTGAGAAAATCCGTTTTTCATCGTCTGCTCCGATTTAGAAATCTAGATCCGTCTCTTGCGCGCCCCGATTCAATCCTTGCCGCTCTGGCAATCCGGGCACAGGCCGCTTAATTCGAGCAGGTGATCGGTGATCGCATACCCCGTCTGCTGGCGGACGCTCTCGATCAGTGCGTCCAACCCCGCGCAGGGAAATTCGACCACGCGGTGACACGCCTGGCAGATCACATAGTGTTGGTCTGCACCGCCGCTGGCATAGCTGTGACAGCGCGCAGCGCTGTGTACGCGCCGCGCCAGCCCCAACTCGGCCAGCAGGTCTAGCGTGCGATAGACCGTCACCAACCCCAGCGATGCGCAAAGCATCTTGCCTTGCCGGTATATTTCTTCCGGGTTGAGGCCCTCGTCGTTTTCTTGCAGCACCTGCAAAACGGCCAGCCGCGGTTGGGTGAGCCGGTATCCCGCCTGGCGAAGCGCCTGGGCTATCTCTGAATTTGTTTCCATAGCTACCAATTGAAAATTTTTTTCAAAAAGATTGGGTATATTCTACTATGACTGGCGGGTGTTGTCAAATGTTTTTGGGTACGGACCGGCGAACATTTTTCATTTGACTGGCATGTAATGGGATAAAGGTTGAGACGAATCAAATCTGTATCCAGAGAGGAGAAAGCGATCATGGGTTACGAGAGGCGGTTGTACACACATTTGGGCTGGCTGTGCTTCCTGGCGGCCTTGCTCGTGGCTTGCGGCGGTCCCCGGCCCGCACCGCAGTCCGGTGCATCGCCGACACCGGGCGAGGCGCTGCGCCGCGACGCGCAGGAATACGCACGGCTGTTTGGCGTCAGTGAGGAAGAAGCGCTGCAGCGCATGCAGTATCAAGATGGAATCGGCGAATTGGGCAGCGCATTGGAGACGAACGAGGCGGATACCTTTGGCGGGCTGTGGATCGAACACGAACCGGCCTATCGCATCGTCGTTTGTTTTACCCGCGACGGTGAAAAGACGCTCCGCTCCTATCTCGAAGGCAAATCCTTTGCGCACCTGGTCGAGGTGCGCCAGGTGCGCTATACGCTGGCCGAGCTGCAATCCATCCAGGCGCAGGCGCTGCGCGAACTCGAAAAACTGGATTTTGGCGTGAACGTCTTGCTCGACGTGAAAAACAACCGGGTCGAGGTGCCGGTTTCCGAGCGGGCCTGGTTCGAGGGCGAGTTGAGCCGCGTGGGCGCGCAGCTTCCGGCGGGTGTCGAACTGGTCGTGGTTGAGGGCGGCTCGACGGCCCGGGACAAGGATTTGCTGCTCACCCCGCCCGTGCCCGGCATCGCCTTTCCGCGCCAGAAACCGGTCGAGGGGATGCGGACGAGCATGCTGGCCGAACTGGTCGGCACGCTGGTTTTGGATGCGGACGGCGGCTGCCTGCGTGTAGCGCCGCTGTATGGAGGCGAATCCTTGCTGCCCATCTGGCCGCCCGAGTACACCCTGCGCGTCGAGGGGGAGCAGGTGCTGGTGATCGACGGGGAGGGACAGGTGGCTGCGCGCGTGGGCGAAGAGGTGAGCATGAGCGGCGGCCAGGTCGCAGTGACCGACGAATGGGTGCTGCAACAAATCCCGACCGCCTGCCGGGGCGCATATTTTGTGGTCGGCCACGAGGTGCGCCCCAGCCTGCGACACGATTCCAGCCTCTTTTCATTGGATGTGATCTCGACCACCACACGCACGCTTTTGTTTCTGCACGTCAAACCGGCGCTCGACGAGCAGGTAACGGAGGCCCAATCCATCGCCGGCAAGCTCGTCGCCTATGACTATCGTCGCTGCATCCATTTGCAGACCGAGTGGGGGCCAGGCAGTGTTATGCTTCTCTGGCCTGCGGACTGGTCGCTGCACGTCGAGGGCGACACGGCGACCATCCTGGATGGGGCGGGACAGGCGGCGGTGCAACTGGGCGATGAGGTGCGGCTGTGCGTGCGGGCGATTCCGCAGACGATGGAATCGCCGATTTACCGGCAGCTGCTCGACGAACTGCCCGGCGACTGTACCGGCACGACGTGGATTGTGGATGGGGTTGAGTAAAAGAGGCGATCTCGGCGGCAGGTGCCCGCACGAGATCGCCAAGAGGGAAGGTCTGGCCCGTCAGTCCGCTTGGACTGATGGGTTATTTATGGGTTGCGAATTAGAGGTCGTTCTCTCCTTGAACGACACGCCCGGAGCGGCGAAAATGTGTCCCCGATTTGTTGTCCTCATCTGTGCCGGGGCAAGCGGGCCGTTTGTCACCCGATTCGCCGCGACCGGGGAATTTATCGCGGCGGTCGGGTTTCATTGGCATATCGGGCTGCGTTCCGCGCCCGTTTTGCATATTGTCGGCCTGTTCCTGGGTGATGATCCCCTGGGCGACGGCCTGGGCGATGGCGGCCCGCTTGGCCGTTTCTCGCGCGGCTTGCAGTTCATCGACACTGATGCCCAGCGCGCCGGCGAGCAGGGCGTTTTCATCAATGGTGTCATTTGCGATGCCCTTGTGCCCGCGACGGAAGCCCAGAGAAAACCAGCCCTTGTGACCCAAGCTGTCTTGTGCCAGCATCTTGTCGGCCTGCTCGCGGGTGATCAGACCCTCGGTGACGGCCTGCTCGATGGCGGCAGTGCGCGCCGTCTCGTAGGCAGCCTCAAGTTTTTCGACGCTGATGCCCAGCGCAGTGGCGAGCAGTTGCTTGTAGTCGATGCTGCTGCCCTTCAAACCCCAGCGCCCGCCGCCGCCGTGAGCCAGGTAGCCATCACCGAGCAGGCCTGGCCCGGTTGAAGCCTGAGTGATGGTTTTAAGGTCATCTATTGTCATCTCGGCGGCGCTGGCGGTGGATGTGTTGATCAGGAGGGAAACGCCGCCTATCAAAAGGGCCAGAGTCAGCGCACTGACCATTGCGATCCATTTGTGTTGTTTTGTTTTGATCATCCAGTTTCCTTTCTCCAGTTCTCAATTCGAATCCGGTCTGTCAATGTGACATCTGGGTCAACCTTACATATACGCACTCCTTTCCTGGGCATTTTTCGCCTGCCCTTGCGAAGGTTCTAAACCTTCGCAAGGGGTGTAGGGGTGAGCAGTGATTTTGATGCTATCATAACACGCCGACCTGAAAAAAGCCCAAGAAACGGCTTAGAGTTGGCTGAGAGTTTTACCCCCAACTCATTCCCAGTCTCGCTCGGCCTGGGCGTAGAGCTGGCAAGTGGCATAGGCCTGCTTTTCAATGCGCAGGTCAAACTTGACCGATTCGCCCGGCGCGATGCCATCCTGTATCACCAGTGTCGATCCCACGCTGACGATCTGCCCGCTGGCATTGAGCAGTGCGCCGGCGACGGTTACGTTTTTGGCCCTCACCGCGCCGGTGTTGGTGGCCGTGCCGGTAAAGCGGATAAAGCCGATGCTGTCCTGGACAACTCGAACGCCGCTCACCTCAACCGGCGCCGGCTCGCGTGTTGCCACCGCCGCGTCGGGGTGAACCAGAAATGAGGCCATATTTTGGGCGCTGATGGCGATGCTGAACGGCCACACCTCGCCCGGAGCCAGGAGCAGGGCCGAGAAATCGGCCTGCATCTCGCCATACCAGTTCCATTCCCCGCCGACCACCTTGCCGTCGCGCACGGCCGGCGTAAACGTGCCCCGGAATCCTTCGGTGTTGAAAAAGGTGACGTGGATCGCCGATACGTCGTAGGTTTGCGTGCCGTCATTGCGCACCAGGCCAGTGATCCTGTAGATTTTGCTCCCCTCGACCAGCGGATCCTGTTCTGCCGTGTTGCTGCTGATCAAAATGGTGAACGGCGGGCCAGGATCGGTGTCCTCGATCTGAGTCAGGGCAGGAATCGCCGTTGCGACAATCGGCGGACCTGGAGGTGTGACGGTGGGTTGGGCCGCGCTGACCGGCTTGGTTGTTGGCTCTGTCGCCGGCTCGACCAGCGCCGTTGGCATGGCTGTTGGCTCTGTCGTCGGCTCGATTGTCGCCGTTGGCGACGGCGTAGCGGTTGGCGCGACTTCTGGCGTGGATTCTGCCGTCGGCGTCTGGGTCGGCTCGACTGTCGAGGCCGGCGTTTCATCGGGTGGTATGGGCGTGCCCGGCGGCAGGGCCATCGCCTGGCCGCTGCGCTCGGCCAGCAGGCGCACCAGGCTGGCGATGACCAGGTTTAGAGCCATGTTGCCGCTCGCGGCGGCGCTGCTCCCCTGGAACTGGGCGAATATCTGCTGCCGTTCCTGTTCGGACATATTTTCCATTTGTGCGCGGCGGGTCGCTATGGCATTGGCGTCGAAACCCTGCCCGCCCTGTCCCTGACGGCCTGTCCCTTGCGGGCGCGTCTCCCCCTGCGGGCGCGTCTCCCCCTGCGGGCGCGTCTCCCCCTGCGGGCGCGTCTCCCCCTGCGGCATCGTCCCTCCTTGCGGCGACATTCCTCCGCCCGGATTCAGAGCAGTGAGGTCGGCCTGGGTCAACTGCATGGAGCGGATCGCCGCGAGTTGCGCGTCGGTCATAGTCTTTTCGATCTGTTTGAACACGGCGTTGCGTTCGCCGTCATTTGTGATCGCACCGCTTTGCAGCGACCGCCACAAGGTCAGCAGTGAGGCGGCTTGCCCGGCGTCGACGGCCTGGTCGGTGTCTTCCAGTTTGATTGTGCCCAGGGCCAGCTGTGTGGGCACGTCGAGTGCGCCGTCGTAACCGGCGGCCAGCGCGCTGTTGTATCCAGAACCCTCCACCGTGGGCTGTGCGGCCGGCTGCACAGCGCAGCCGACCAGCACAAGCCCAACCCAAAAAAGGAGGAGGAGGGAAAACCGCATAGAAAATAAACGGCCTGTTTGTTTCATTGTCATTCCTCGGAATCATTAGAGTTTATTGGAAATAAAGCTTGACTCAAAAAACAGACAGGATTGACAAGATTTACAGGATAAAAATGATAGGAGCGCATCTTGTTCATCCTGTAAATCCTGCCCAAGGTTATTCCCGATCATGTCTATTTATTGAGCGGCGCGCTCGGTCAATAGGGCGATCAGCGGTTGGATCAGGAAATTGCTGCTTCCCAAACGTCCGCCGTCGCCTTGCGCTCGATCGGCGCCCATTGCATTGGGGTTCCGGTTCTGCCCCTGCTCGCCGCCGGGCTGTTGAGCGCCTATCCCGGCCATTCGCGTCGCGCGCGCTTCGGGGTTCAAGTCCTGAAATTCTTCGCGCATCCGGGTGCGCTCCTCTTCGGACAGGTCTTGAAACATCCCCGGGCCGTTTTGCCCACCGGGTGCGCCGCCCGGCGTGCCGTCTTGGGGCCAGGTCATACCCTGTTCTTCCATCCACGCGCGCATATCGTTGGCGTTCAGCGGCTGCGACTCGATGGCGGATAACTGGGCGGCGGTCATTTTCCCTTCGATTTGCTTGAGCACGGCCTGCGTTTCCGCATCGCTTTTGAGCGAGCCGCCCTGAATCAACTGCCACAGTGGCAGCAGCGATCGGGCTTGTTCGGGCGTTAGCGCATCCGGGCTGCCTTCAAGTTTGAGTGTGCCCAGGATCAGCGTTTCCATTTTGTCCATGCCGGGTGTCCCCTCGGTGGAGGGGGTTTCGTTTGTGACACCGGCCGCCGGCGTCGATTCGGCTTTTTTGCACCCGGCCAGGGCAAGGATGACGATCAATGATAGTAAAAGAACTCGTTTTATTTTCATTTTTTACCCCAGGTGTGTGTTATTGATACCGGAACTGGTTGAGCATACAAGCCAGGGTATTGATCTCGTCTTCGGCCTTGTGCAGCTTGGTTTCGATGCCGCGCCGTTGTGTTCGATCTGAAAGCCGGACGACGATCCAGGTCAGAGCGACAGCCGTCGCCACAAACAAAATGTGTTTCCATTTCACTGACGATTCCCTCTCTATCTCTGCCAGATGATCATTCATGCCGCAGAGCGACGATGGGATCGAGCTGTGCGGCCTTGGTCGCCGGATAGTAGCCGAAAAAGATGCCCACCGCCGCTGCCGCGCCAAAGGCCAGCGGGATCGACTCCCACACGATTTCCGTGCGCATGCTGCCGAATTCGTTAAAGAGCCACGAGCCGCCCACGCCAAAAACGACGCCGAGCAGCCCGCCCAACAGGCTCAGCGCCAGCGCCTCCAGCAAGAACTGGAGGCGCACGTCGCGTGGGCGCGCGCCCATGGCCTGGCGCAGGCCGATCTCTTTGGTGCGTTCGGTTACGCTGACCAGCATGATGTTCATGATGCCGATCCCGCCGACGACCAGCGAGATGCCGGCCACCCAGGCCAGCAGGCTGCGAAAGGTGGCCGTGGTGGACGTGCGCATGCTGATGATGCTGTCCTGGGTCGTCAACGTAAAGCTGGGTGCGTCGGAGGTGGTGCCCAAAATCTGCATGATCAGTGTGTTCAACTGGGCCATCACATCGTTCATGACGTTTTTGTTCTTTGCCGAGACATAGACGGTGTTCAGCGTATCGCGGTTGAAACGGCCGCTGGTGTACCTTTTGAATACCAGGGTGATCGGCACGTACACCCGCCCGTCATAGTCGGTGTTGCCGACCACGCCCTTTTCGGCCATCACGCCGACCACGATCAGCTTGGTTGTGCCGACTTTGACGGCCTGGCCAATGGGGTTGGCGCTGCCAAAAAGCTCCTGGGCCACGTCATAGCCCAGCACGACCACCTTGTTGACCAGGCCGCAGTCGTTGCCGGTGATGAAACGTCCATCGGCCACTCGGTAATCGTGGACGGCGATAAAGCCGGAAGTGGTGCCCACCACCGAAACACTGGTCAGTGTCGTCTTGTCTACCTTGAGGTCCTGGGTGGTGTTTTGTTCTGCCGAGACGCCGCTGATGTTGGTGACATTGTTCTCGATGGTGACCAGATCGTTGTAGCGCAGGCTGGCCGTCTGGCTGCCGGGGCCGAATCCACCCCGGCTGAACGAGGGCATGATCATGATCAGGTTGGCCCCCAGGGCATTGATCTGGTCGGCCACCTCGGCCTCGGCTCCCGCGCTGACGGCGAGCATGGCGATCACGGCGGCGACGCCAATGATCACGCCCAGGGTGGTCAAGAACGAGCGCACTTTGTTGAGCGTCAGGCCTTCCCAGGCGATCTTGAGGGTTTGTAAAAAGCTCATTGATTGGCTCCCATTTCAAATTGCAAATTGCAATTCGTTATTTGCCGTTCCCGTTGTGCAGGTGGGCGATGCCGCTGGCGTGCGTCCGGTCGGAGACGATTTGGCCATCGGTGAGATAGATCACCCGACTGGCGTGCGCGGCGATGTCCAACTCGTGCGTGACTATGACAATTGTCGCGCCATCCTGGTGCAGTTGGTGCAGCAAGACCATAATCTCTTCGGCTGAGCGGGTGTCCAGGTTGCCGGTCGGTTCGTCGGCCAGGATGATCGCCGGGCTGTTGACCAGCGCGCGGGCGATGGCCACCCGCTGCTGCTGCCCACCCGACAACTCGTTCGGTTTGTGCTCCATGCGGTCGCCCAACCCCACCTGCTGGAGCACCTCGACCGCGCGGGCGCGCCGTTCCCGGTCGCTCAACCGGCTGTGGCCGTTATAGAGCATGGGCATCATCACATTTTTGACCGCCGTCAGGCGGGGCAGCAGGTTGTACGATTGGAAGACGAAACCGATCTTGCGGTTGCGCACGCGGGCCAACTCGTCCTTGTTCAGTTGGCTCACGTCTTCGTTGTCCAGGATGTACGTCCCGTCGCTGGGGCGGTCGAGGCAGCCCAGGATGTTCATGAGCGTGGACTTGCCCGAACCGGACGGCCCCATCACGGCCACGAACTCGCCCGTTTCTACGGCTGCATTGACTCCGCGCAAGGCCTGTACAGCGATGTCGCCTTTGCCGTATACTTTGATCAAATCTTGGGTTTCGATCAGATTTTGTGTCATTCTACCCTCACGGCATCATCGGCATCATGCCGCCGCCTCCGCCGGGGAAGCCTGGCTGCACGTCGGAGCGGTTGATGGTGGTGGAATAGGACGATGTGTCGCTTTCACCCAGGGTGACCGTTTCGCCTAGCTCCAGGCCGGAAAGCACTTGGGCATTGACATAGTCTTGCAAGCCAATTTCGACTAGGCGCATTTCCAGTTCTCCGTCGGACAGCACCACAAAGACCGCATACTGTCCATCGGCGATCTCGCGCAGGGCCTGCACCGGCACCAGCAGCGCGTTGACGGCTTCGCCGGCGACGATCTCGACTTCGGCGTTCATGCTGCCCAACAGCTTGACCGGGTTCGATGAAATATCGATGCTGGCCCAGGCCTGCACGGCGCTGGTGTTGCCAACCGTCACCAGCACCGGTTCGACGCTGATGATCTGGCCGTTGTAGGTCAGTTCGGGAAAGGCTTCAAAAGTGATGTTGACGCGGTGTCCCACGGCGACGCTGTTCAGGTCGGATTCTTCGACCCAAAACTTGATCAGCGGTTGATCCAGGTTGGCCAGGGTCATTGCCGTGCCGTTGACGTTTTCGCCGACCTCGACATTGATCGAGATGACCGTGCCGTCAATCGGCGCGATCAGGGTCGCGCCGTCCAGCGTCTTTTGCGCCGCTTCGAGCTTGAGTTTGGCCTGCTGCAGGGCCAGTTCGGCTTCGGTGGTGTCGGCATCGGCCAGTGTCTCTTGCGCGTCGGCCAGATCGAGCCTGGCCTGGGCCAGCGACACCTCAAGCTCTTGAACCTTGATCCGGGCGGCGGCAATCGTCTCCTCATCGGGCGGGGTTTTCAAGTCGTCCAGTGTCTGTTGCGCATTCAATACCTTGACCCGCGCGTTTGCGATGTCGATCGCACTGGTGTCGATCATGGCCAGGTCATAGCTGGCCTGGGTGATTTCGAGGTTGTCGCGGGCATCTCGGACGCTTTCGGCCGCCCGTGTGCGCGTCGACTCGATGTTCTTTTCCCAGTCGCGCGCCGAATCCATCGCGTTGACATAGGCGACCTGGGCCTCTTGCAGGTTGCGGATCGCCTGTTCCAGCTTGATCCGCGACGAGGCCAGCTCTTGATCGCGCATGTTCACCCGGGTGACCGTGTTCTGGTAGCTGACCTGAGCGACGGTCAGGTTGACTTGGGCAATTTCGACCTGGAGTTCGTCGGGCGTCCAGTCGAGCAGGTCATCCAGGTCGCTCCGGGCGGCGGCCAGGTTGGCCTCGGCCTGAGCCACCTTGAGCGCGGCCTGGGCGACGGCCTGTTCGCGTGCGGCGGTGTCGGCGGCCTTTTCCAACGCCGTCTGCGCCTGGAGCACGCCCAGTTCGGCGCTGACCAGCGCGTTGCGTGCTTCGGTATCGTCGATCCAGCCCAGCACGTCGCCTTTTTTCACCTTGTCGCCGACCTTGACCAGCAGTTCCATCAGGGTGCCGCTGCTGCCGAAAGCCAGGCTGAGTTCGGTCGATGGCACGAGCGTACCGGTGCCGTCGGCGGTGATTGACAGGCTGCCGGCAGAGACCCTGGCCGTTTGCAAGGTCGGCGTTTCGACGGCGGCCTGCTGTGTTTCGAACCAGGGCAGCAGCCCATTCGCATAGGCAGCGTAGCCGCCGCCGACGAGCAAGGCCAGGACAATCAATCCAATCCAAAATGCCTTTTTGCGCAACATACTTGCCTCCAAACTTGACTTGATTCGCATTTGCGGTTAAATTGTAGCAGACGCGGCTGATAAAAAGCCAAGAATGCGCTTAGAGTTTGCTGAGAAAACCAGCCGGATTATTAGCAACTTCTCAGCCGTTTTTTAGTTTTCACTCAGCCAGGGCGGGTATAATAGGGGTATCATGAACGAACAGGAACAGGTACCATGTCACTGATTTTGATTGCCGATGATGACCCCAAATTGCTCAAGATGCTGCGCCGAACGCTAGCCTATGAAGGGTTCGACGTAATCACTGCGACGGATGGGCAGACTGCCATCCAGATGGTCTACGAGGCCCGGCCGGATGCGCTCATCCTCGACTGGCTGATGCCCGGACTCGATGGTCTCGGCGTGCTGCAAGCGCTGCGCGAGGAAAAAAATCAGGTGCCCATTCTAATGCTGACCGCACGCGACGCGGTCGAGGATCGGGTGGAGGGGTTGGATCAGGGCGCCGACGATTATTTGATCAAACCTTTTGCGCCGGTCGAACTGGTGGCCCGCGTCAATGCGCTGCTGCGCCGGCTTCAACCGGATGCCGAAGGGGTGCTCTCTTTTGCCGGTTTGTATCTAGACCCGGTTTCGCGTGAAGCCCGGCGCGGTGGACGCCGTTTTTCCTTGACGCCCACGGAATTCGAACTGCTGCGTTTTTTGATGCGTCATACCGGGCAGGTGATGACGCGCAGCCAGGTGATCAACCACGTCTGGGGATTGGATTTTGCCGGTGATGACAACGTGATCGAAGTCTATATCGGCTATTTGCGCAAAAAGACCGAAGCCGATGGTGAGCCGCGCCTGATCCAGACCGTGCGCGGCGTTGGCTATGTGCTGCGAGAGCAAGAGTGATGTCGATCCGCCTGCGACTGACCCTGCTTTACAGCGCCATCCTGGCGCTGACCCTGGTCGCATTCAGCAGCATCCTGTATACGATCCAGTCTCAATCTACGTTAAATATCGTCAAGAATGACCTGCTGGAAAGCGCCAACCGCATTGTGCCCATGCTGTTCATGCTCGACCGCAGCGGGGGACGGCCACCCACCACGCCCTGGACGGGGCGCGGGCCGGAACTGCGCGATCTGCGCATGCACGAGGTGGTGCGCATCCTCGACGCCAACGGCGTGCCGCTCGACCTGGCCCTGAACGACAACACGCAAGAACTGCCGTTGGGGCAGGAGGGATTGGCGCAGCTGCAAAGCGGCCAGTCCTGGCTCGAAATCGTACACGGAGATGAGGGGCGCGTGCTCACTTTTAGCCTGCCGGTCATCGCCAATGGTGAAACCATCGCCATTGTCCAGGTCGGGCGTTCGCTGGCTGACCGGGATCGTTCGCTGCAAGCGTTGAGCATCACCTTGACTGCGGGCGGCTTGCTGACGACCGCAGTCGCTTTTGGCGTCGGCTGGCTGCTGGCCGGAGCCACGCTGCGCCCCATCCACCGCATCACCCACACCGCGCAAGAGATCGGCCGGACGCGCGACTTTTCTTCGCGCATCCCCTACAAAGGGCCGAATGACGAACTGGGCCGGCTGGCCCGGACTTTTAACGAGATGCTGGCCCGGCTGCAGGAGGCTTTTCAGCAGGTGGCGCATGCACTCCAGGTGCAGCGCGAGTTTGTCGCCGACGTTTCGCACGAACTGCGCACACCGCTCACCACCATCCGTGGCAACCTGGCCCTGCTCGGGCGCGAGCCGCCGCCGCCCCAGGCCGAAAGCGACGACATTTTGAGCGACGTTGTCGGCGAGACGGAGCGGCTGATCCGCCTGGTTCACGATCTGCTGACTTTGGCGCGCACCGATGCCGGGCAGGAGCTTGTGCTGGAGGCGGTGGATGTGGGCGAGGTGATCGCGGAGACTTGTCGCCAGGCGCAGCAGCTTGCGCTGGAACGCGACATTGTATGCACCGAACAAGGTGATCGCGTGCTGGCCCTGGCCAATCGGGACGCGCTCAAGCAGGTGCTGCTGATTTTGACCGACAATGCGATCAAGCATGCACAGGGTGAAATCCGCCTGGGTTTGAGCCAACGCAACGGGCAGGTAGTGATCACCGTGCAGGACAGCGGTCCAGGTATGCCGCCCGAGCTGCGCGCGCGCGTTTTCGACCGCTTTTATCGTGGCGACGAGTCCCGCTCGACGGCCGGGTTTGGCCTGGGGCTGTCGATTGCCCGGGCGCTCATCGAGGCGCAAAACGGAAACATCGAGATCGTCAGCGAGCCAGGGGCCGGCAGCACGTTTATCGTTACCATGCAGATCGATGCCGGGACGGACATTCAATAACATAAAAGGAGGGGAATTTATGCGGCTCAAGGACAAGGTTTGTATCATCACCGGCGGCGCGGCCGGCATCGGCGCGGCGACGGCGCGGCTGTTTGCCCAGGAGGGCGCGCGGGTCGTGATCGGCGATCTGAACGAGCCCGCCGGGCAGCAGCTTGCCGCCGAACTGGGCAGCGATGCGGCGTTTTTCAAGGTCAACGTCGTCGACCGCCAGGAGGTGCAGGCCTGGATCGACGCGGTGATCGCCCGCTATGGGCAGATCGACGTGCTGATCAACAACGCCGGGATTACCCGCGACGGCGTGCTGGTGCGGGTCAAAGACGGCGAACTGGTCAAGCAAATGCCGGAAGAGGATTTCGACCTGGTGGTGGCGGTCAACCTCAAAGGGGTGTTCAACTGCACCCAGGCCGTCGCGCCTTGCATGATCAAGCAAGGTCGCGGCGGGGCCATCGTCAACGCCTCGTCGGTGGTGGGCGTTTACGGCAACTTTGGGCAGACCAATTACGTCGCCACCAAAGCCGGGGTGATCGGCATGACCCGCGTGTGGGCGCGCGAGTTGGGCAAGTACGGCATCCGCGTCAACGCATTGGCCCCCGGCTTTATCCTCACCGAGATGGTGCGGCAAATGCCGCCCAACGTGCTGGAAAAAATGCAGGCGAGCACCCCGCTGGGGCGGCTGGGCCAGCCGGAAGAAGTGGCGCGGGCTTATTTGTGGCTGGCCTCCGACGAGGCCAGCTTTGTCCATGGTGCGGTGCTCAGCGTCGACGGCGGCATCGTGATGGGCACCTGAAACCATTGACGGCGGAAAAGGATGGTCTGTGAGACAACGTAAACTGGCACGTGGCGTAGCCATTGTTGGCGCGGGCATGACCCGCTTTGGCGCTTTCCCCGGCCTGACCAGTCGCGATCTGTTCGTGGACGCCTTTGGAGAGATGCTGGCCTCGGTGGACAAGGGGATCGATCCGGGTGACATCGAGGCGCTGTACGTGGGCAACTATAGCAGCGACCTGTTCGAGGGGCAGGGGCACATCGCGCCCCTTATGGCCGACTGGGCCGGCTTGACCCCGCGCCCGGCGACCCGCGTCGAAGGGGCCTGCGCCAGCGGCGGCATCGCCTTGCGCGAGGGGATCATATCCATCGCCTCCGGGCTGTACGACGTCGTGCTGGTGGGCGGCGTGGAAAAAATGACTGACCTGCCCACTGCCCGCGTCACCGACACGCTGGCCACCGCCGCCGACGTGCTCTACGAAGCGCCGGCAGGATTTACCTTTCCCGGCCTCTATGCGGCCATGTCCACCGCCTACATGGCCCGCTATGGCGCCACGCCGGAAACGTTGATGCGGGTGGGCCTCAAGAATCACGAAAACGGCGCGCTGAACCCCAAGGCTCAGTTCGGCCAGCGCATCACTGAGGTGATGGCCGCGCGGCGGGCCAGCGCGATCCAAAAGGGCCATCCCGCACCTGACTGGGCCGACCCAATGGCCTTTTTGCACGACCCTCGCGCCAACCCGGTCATCGCCTGGCCGCTGCGCCTCTACGACTGCTCGCCCATCTCGGACGGCGCGGCCGCGCTGCTGCTGGTCAGCGAATCGCTGGCCGGGCAGTTCACCGACGCGCCGCTGTATGTGATCGGCTGCGGGCAGGCTAGCGACGCGGCCACCCACAGCCGCAGCACCCTCACCGGCATCCCGGCGGCGCAGCAAGCCGCGCATGTGGCCTATCAAATGGCTGGCGTCGCCCCCGCCGATGTGCAAGTGGTCGAAGTGCACGACTGCTTTACGATTGCCGAGATCATGGCCAGCGAGGATTTGGGCTTTTTCGGGCCCGGCGAGGGCGGGCGCGCCGCCGAGCATGGACTCACCGCGCGCTCCGGCCCGCGGCCGATCAACACGTCCGGCGGGCTGAAATCCAAAGGGCACCCGGTGGGCGCGTCGGGCGTGGGGCAGGTGGTAGAAGTGTGGAAGCAGCTTCGCGGCGAGGCTGGCGAGCGGCAGCTTGCCGGTGACCTGCGCCTGGGGCTGACGCACAACGTCGGTGGGACGGGGCAAACCTGCGTCGTTCACATCCTGGAGCGGAGATAGCCATGAGCGAAAAACGGCCTTTCACGCACACGTCCTTCCAGCACTTTTTGGACGAGCACAAATTGATGGTCGCCCGCTGCACCGGCTGCGGCGCACTCCACCTGCCACCGCGCCCGCGCTGCCCGCACTGCTCAAGCACCGCGATGGCCTGGATCGAGTTGTCGGGGCGCGGCCGCTTGAGCGCGTACACGGTCATCCACATCGCGCCGACGATGATGCTCGAAGCGGGCTACGGCCGTGACAATCCCTACTGCTCCGGCGTGGTGCAGCTTGAGGAGGGACCGGGCATCAGCGGGCAAATTCTGGGCATAGATGTGAATCACCCCGAGACCATTGCCATCGGTATGCCGGTGCAGGCGGCCTTTGTCGAGCGCGGCGAAGGCGACGCGCGCAAAACGTACCTGGCTTTTCAGGTTTTGGACAGCTTGCGCCGGTAGCGCCCCACCCGTCGCTCGATCTCGGCCCGGTACTGCTCCAGGTAGGTTTCGATCAGCGCTTTCCGGGCAGCCGGATCGCGCTGCTTTGACAGATGTCCTTGCTCGTCGAGATAGCCCAAGAAACGAGCCAACTCGGGTTCAAGGTACACGCGCACGCCCATCCCCTTGACGCGCACCTCGTAGCGGCTGTCGCTCAGGCTTTCGATCTCGGGCTTGCCGAACCAGAGCTGGTAGGGGTTGCCATAGCCGGAAAAGGTGGTCGGGTGCGCGGCAAACAGCGATTTGAGCGCACGCCGCACGCCCTGCTGTCCGCCCGGGCCGCGCAGGGTCATCTGCACCGCGTACACGTGGCCTTCCACGTCCTCCCGCACATCGCGTACCTCGACGCTCTCGACCACAAAATCGCCGACCGTATCCCCGGCGAACGGAAAATCCATCATGGCACGAAACTTGGGTGCAAAGGGCATTTATGCCTCCAGACAATCGGATGTCGTTGGCTCGACAGTCAAGGTTTGCCTTCTACAAGCTCCAGCTTGCGGCGAACCACCAAAACAAAGGGGCTTTCAGGATACTCGTTCACAAGCTGCTGGTAGGCCTGTACCGCGCCCTCCTCGTCGCCTGTCAACTCACAGGCCAGGCCGAGAAGATAGAAAAATCGTGCCCGTTCCTCCGATCGCCCGGGCCAGACGGTGTCGGCGAGATATTCCTCGACCAGAAGCGGCTCCAACAGTTCAATCATTTGCGGTATATCGCCCGCCGGGAAGAAAGCCTGCTCGATCGATTCGATAGTCTGCTGCGCCCGGACGGTTCTGTTTCGTTCTTCGATCCTGGAAGGTCGCTCGAACAGGTTATAATACCCGGCGGGATACCAGACGTATTTTTCCACCGAGCCGGCCTTGTTCTGTACAAGCAATTCGGTTTCCCCATTGACCGTGCTTGCCTCATAGCTGCTGACGTTGTACGTCGAGAATATGCGCTCGGTCTGTATAGCGTCAGATTGCACAGCGATGCGGAACAGATCCATTCCGTTATCCTGAATCACCGACACCATCAGCGAGCCATCCTGGGCCAGGGTAAAATACCCCAGACTGATCGATGCTTGGGCAGTAGAATAAGCATAGAACCGCGACACCTGGCTGGCAACCAATCCCTCTTTTCCGGCAATCAGCACCCATAGACCCGGAACAGCATTGCCATCGGGTCCGATAAAAACCAGCCAATCGTCCCGCCCGTCTCTGGTCAAGTCTGCCGATTCGATGGCCCAAATGGGAATCTCGCGCGCCGCAAACCACTGCTCCAGCGCTGCCGTGCTTTGCGGAGTAAAGTTTCGCAGCGATTGCCCAAGTTTCCGTTGAGATATGCCTTGAGCAGCATCGGGGTCGCAAATGCAGTCTTCCGATGGCCTGTACCAACAAAACCGGTTCCACAGCGGATCCGCGAATCCCCACACCGCAATCTTGTCGGCAGGAAAAGTAAGAGAATGATGGAGTGCAGAACAGGCATAATAAGGGTCTTGGCTGATCGCGTAATGGGCCAGATAAGTCTCGGCCCATTGGGATGCCGTATCAAAGTCTGGGTTGCTTGGATCATCCCGTACCATTTCCAGGGCAGCCCTCGCCTGCTCGGGCTGATCGAGCAGGGCGTACCACGTGCCCAGCTTGAAGCGGAAATAGTCCCTGGCGGCCGGCCCCCAGATTTCATCGGCCCTTGCCGGCCAATCCTGAAGCATAGCGCTGAGCGAGGGGATGGCGCGATCGTACAAGCCATGTTCGGCAGCGACGCCGGCCCATCCCCAGGCGCACTCGGCCGGCTGTGTGGAATCGTAGGGAATCACCTCCTGGCTGACCTGTTCATAACCCGCCTCGTTCCACTCGTAGCGCGTCCAGACCTCAAGTGGCAGGCATACATTGTCAATAGCGATCCAATTAGGATAACGTTCCATTTTGACAAGCGGGTGCGAACCACCCTCATTGGCTGACTCGAAGCGCCAGGCATTTGTGCATTCTTGAAGCGTACCCAACCAGATCGACACAGGTGGGACGTTTGCAGCGATGTTTACAAACTGAGCTCCAGCAAGAGTATCATTCCACTCGTACAGCGCAAACTCGCTGCTACAGTTTTTCTTTTCAAGGTACGCCGCCGACGACCATATCTCCGGACGGCCATTACCGTTGTGATCGACAATGACTATCGGTTCCCTACTCGAGTAATTCCACTGCCACAGTTTGTGGAGCGGGAAAAGGTGGTACTCGCCAGGGTATGAACCGGTCAGTGCCAACAACGCACAAGCTCTTTGCTTCACGCAGACAAGCAAGACCTCGGCCGGCTGGCCGTCTCCGAACAGGTTCGTTGTTGCTTGACGCTCCTGGAGCGAGAACCCCACTCCATCAAGATCATCTGCAAGTGAATCCAGTTTGATCGCCCCGCTGTTTAGCCCACTCTCAAGCAAAAGGACAAAATAAGAGACTGAATTTGTTGGATATGCAAAACCCTCCGGGGTATTAATCCATTCCGAGTAGCCATGCTCTCCTTCCCAACGCGCCAGAGACCAGTCGAGCCTATCTTGAACCGAGGTCTCTGGAAAGCGGAGTATGGTTTCCTGGAACATAGTGTTACAATAACCATCCCACTCGATCCAATCGTAGGATGAGGATGATTCGAATGGATCGACATATTCGCACTGTTGAACGGCATCGATCATCTGCTCATAGGTAAGCGTCCCGAGTACGTACTCTTCAGGCCCTGAAATTGAAGGGGATTGATCATCGGAAGAAGGCACCAGGATGCGCGTTGGCGTCGGCAGGGGCGTCGCCGACGGCGTGGCGATTGCGGTAGCCATGCTCGTCGGCGTGGCTGACGGCGTCGACGTCCAGGTTGGCGCCAGCGTCGCAGTGGGAGTGTACGTAGACAGCGCAACATCGGGGAAAGGTGTGGCGGTGTCCGACGCGCGACATCCAACCACAAGCAGTCCCAAAAGAACGCAAGACAAATGATATAAAAACCGAATCCATCGCACCTTGCCAGGGGTAGAATGATTCATACGACCATCGGCCTTTTCCTATAATGTCTGGCAAGTCGGGCACAAATAGCACGCCCCGCCGAGATACTGGATTTTTTCGATCCGGGTGCCACATTCGGGACAGGGCGTGCCCGCGCTCCGGCTGTCAAGGATGCGCTGGTAGCCGCCGGGGTGATCGTACAAATCGACCTCGCTGTCGCGTCCGCCCAGTTCGATCATCTGGGCCAGCGTCCCTTGCAGCGCGTCATAAAGCACGCGCTGCTCGTCCCGGTCGATGTCCACCACTTTGCGGCGCGGATCGATTTTGGCCCGAAAGAGAATGTCTTGCAGGCAGCCGTTGCCCATACCCCACACACCCGGCTCGCTGATCAGGAAATACTTGATGCTGGCCTTGCTGTCCGGCGCGATCGGCTCGAACAGGTGGTGAAAGTGATCCCAGGTAAACACATCGTCCAGCGGCGTGATCCGCTCCTCCTTGACGTGGGCGTGCCGTCCCGCCTCTGTCGCCGGCAAGAGCAAGGTGTTGCCCCAGCCGGAGATGGTCACCGTCAGCGCCGCGCCATCCTCGAATTGCAGCAATAGCTGGTATTTCTTGGGCAGCGCCGCCCCGGCGGGATGAAGCACAATGCGCTCGCCGCCGCAGCCGAGCACCAGCTTGTGCTCTGCGCCGATCTCGGTCAAAATCGACATGCCATGCCAGGTAGTGCCGCCCACCGTCTTGCCCGCAAAAATCGCCGCGTATTCTTCCGATGTGCCGTTGGAAAAGGCAAACTTGTGCGGCGAGTTGCCCCGGTTTCCATATTCGATGCGCTTGCCCTTGAGCGCCTCATCCATCTGCCGGCCAATAACCACCGCTTCGGGTAATTCGATCATGCTGATTTTTCTCCTTTCCTACTTTTGTCTCAAGTGCCATCTCCACATGCGCAGGAATCTCCAAGCCATACAAAAAAGCTGGATTCCCGCCAAAAACATGCGGGAATGACGAGTCCTGCCTATGAGAATCCGTCCTGCATTGTCATTCCCGCGCAAGCGGGAATCCAGTTCTCATACTAACCCATTATACAAATCATCCCAATCTGGATTCTTTTTTTTCAATCAAATCGATCTTCCACTGCCTGCGCCACTTTTTCATTTGCTTTTCACGCTGAATAGCCGCTTTAATATCGGACGTAGACTCGTACCAGACCAAGCGATGCACACCATACTTTTTAGTGAATCCCTCATACACATCATTCTTGTGCTGCCAAACACGACGACGCAGATCGTTGGTGACGCCAATGTAAAGGGTGCCGTTCTTTTTGCTTGCCATCATATACACATAGTAGGTTTTCAACGTCTACTGTTTCTTTCCCTGTTGACCGGTATAGATTCCCGCGCAAGCGGGAATGACATGACAACTATTATACTTTTTGGTCAATGAACCTCAAAATGCATCGCGCAGCCAGCCCAGATCGGCCCGTGCGACGGCGACGTCGTCAACCACCAGTTTGTCCCGGCCCAGGTAGGCCAAAAAGCGGGTGAAACATTCGTGCAACGCCCTTTTCATATCATCGTCGGGCGTGACGCCCTCCTCCCACCACCAGTTGGCGATGGTCAGTGCGCCGTTCTTTTTCTCCCGCCCCGGTTCGAAACGGGCCACAAAGCAGTCGCCGTACAGCACGGGCAGCACGTAATAGCCGTATTCGCGCTGCGCGGCTGGCTTGTAGACCTCCCAGGTGTATGCAAAGCCAAACAAGGTCTCGATGAACTGCCGGTCCCAGATCAGGTTATCCAGTGGGGCGATGATCGCTGCATGGCATGGCACGCTGTCGTCGCTCAGCACATGCTCCAGAATGGGGCGATCCTCGCTCCTGATGTGGCAGGGGTACGGCAGGCCCTCTACGTCGAGTTGCAGCAGGTCGCCGCGCGCCAACAGCCGCTCGACGATCAGTGCGCGTTGGGGGGCCATGATCCCCGGCAGGCCCAGCCAGGCCCCGGCCGATCCACCTCCGGCCCGCACCAGGCCGACGCTGCCCAGTCGCCGCAGCACGTACCACTCGTGATAGTGTTCAAGCGTCTCATTGGGGTCCGGCGCGGACAAAATGGCCTGCGGAATGTGCCGCTGGGCAAAATCGTACACCTTGCGCGTGTTGACCTTGTGATGGATGACCAGCTCGCCCCATTCCCAAAGACTTTCCAGCGCCGCGCGGCCTACCTGCGTCACCCCCCAGGGCCAATCGACCCGCTTTTCAAAAACGAGATCGATTGACGACAGTGGCCCGCGCGCTTCAAGCTCCTGGCGCACCTGAGGCACAACCTGATCGACCTCGTCCCGGCTGCGCCCGCGATGATTCCTGGCCCCCTCGCGGCGGCGGCGAAAACAAGGCCAGTCTTCGACCGGGTAAATCGACATCATCTTGTCCCAGCCGTCGACCAACTTTCGATCCTGGTACAGCAGTTCGTCGAGCATCGACGGCCGGAAATCGGCCACGCGGGATTGCAGCACCAGTTCGGGGTTGCGCCCGGCGATGTTGAGCGGATCGAACTGGATGCAGCGCACGCGGCGAATGTGATCGAGGACGCCGGACTTGCCGTGCAGCGCGCGCGGCGGCCACAGGTTTTGACAGGCGAGCATAAAACGGCGGGCTTGCGCCCGCGTAAGCGTCAGGTCTGACATAGGTATGCCTCTACGATTGGTTTTTTTCGAATAGTTTGGCCGCCGGACAACCCAAGTGGCTCTGTTTGCAGTACCTGCAGAGCAGGTTTCTACGGATCACCGCCGTCCCACCGAAGGCCAGCACCACCAGGAGGATCAGCAAAAAGATGCGAAACCAGCTAAAGCGCAGGAATGACAGCACAATCCCGCCGGCGAGCGGCAGCAGCGAGACCAGGAAATCGGGAAGGATATCCTTCCAGGTAGCTTCTTTGGCGGCAAAGCGGCGGGGATCGCCGCGTTTGAACAGCAGCGCGCACAATCGCCCTTTGCCGGCGCCGCAGTTTTTTCCATAGTAATAGCAGTCGGCGCAGCTTTTTCGCATCACCCGCACTTCCAGCCACAGGCAAAAGAGCAGGTAAACGACGGCGACCCACAGGCGGAACTCGGAGAGGATAGCCGCACCGATGACATAGATGGACGCCGGGACCAGATTGCTGATGACGATCATCCACGCCGGGTAGCCTTTGTAGCGTCTTTCCATTTGAACCTCTAGCATCACGATCACCAGCGCCTTTCCCAGACCATCGCCGGGTAGCTGCGATAAAACCCCGCCGCCTCCAGGATCGATCTCCCGGCGCTGTCCAGCACCGGCTCGCCGTTCCACGTTTCGACGGACACGCGGCGCTCGAAACGGGCCAGATGATCGAGCAAGGCCAGCAGCGCGCGCCGGATCAGTTCGTCGTCGGCCCCTTGGACGGTGATCATGTTGGCTCCGCCATTTGCAGCGACGAGCAGCGGCAGCCCGCGCCCTTGCACCAGCCAGGTCGAAGGCAGGCGGGCAAAGGTCAGCGGCTCGCCCTGGGCAGTTAGCGGGCCATCGTCGAGCGCAGGGCCAAACAGGTTGGTCGGATCGCAGGCGTTCAACACGGTCAGCGTCGAGTCGTCCGTCTGGTCGCGGAGCGCACGCAGCCGCTCGACTACCTCCGGCAGGGCGAACTGGAGGCCCGGCAGCCCTTGCACGAAATAGCCGCGCCGCACCTCGCCGCGCATTTCCAGCCGTTGCAACTGCTGAAAGATGAGTCCCCAATTCCACGCGCCAGCCTCGTTGGACAGGCACTCGTGCGTCACCACGCCATAGCGGGCCAGCAATTGGCGCATCTGCCGGACGGCTTGTTCCTCGGGCGGCAGTGGCTTGCCCAGCACGCCGAATCGATGCACTGCTGCCCAGCGCCCCCCCCAGCGTGGTTCTTCCGTGGCCTCGTCCGGCGGCTCGCGCGCGTCCATATCCCGGCCTGTCAGAGCAGCGCGGCCCAGCCGCGCGCGCACCCGGCCCTTGGCCGCGCGGTACTGCGCCGGAGCGGGCTTGCGGGTCTCACCTGAGCGTGTCCCACTCAAGCGGGACACGCTCAGGTGAGACCGACGCCGGGCCAGTTCCTCTTCGAGCGCGCTGAGCGGCTTGCGTTCTTTTTGCTGGGGTGTGCCTTCCTCGACCAGCCTGCGCATTGCGGTCAGGCTGTCGTTGGTCGCCAGGCCGGCCATCACCAGCTCGATCAGCGCCGCCTCGACTTCTTGTTCCTTCATTTCCGTCGCCGCGCAGATGTCGCCAAAAAACACGGCCCCTTCGGACTTGAGAAATCCATACACGGCTTGCGCCGGTTCGCCCAACCCGGTCCAATCGTCCGGGGCCGGCTCCAGGTAGACGCTGCCTTCGCCGCGAAATAAAAAGCGCACCCGTCCCCGCCGTGGATCGACGCCGCCGCAGCCGATCCAGACCAACTCGCCGCCCTGGCAAAGCGCATCCAGTTCGGCCGGGCGATAATCGGCCAGCCGCCCCGGCAGCACGTCGCGCTCCCAGATGCGTCCCACCACCGGCTGGGCGCGAAGCTGCTGCAAAACCTTGACCAGCGCCCCCTCGCCCGACAGCCGCTCGGCGGGGTGGACGTGCTGCCAGCGGGCCAGAAAATCGGCATAGACGGTCAGCGGCACCGGCTGCACCTCGCGCCGCAAAATGCCCAGCGTGCGGCGGTGAATCTGCTCCAACGCACGCCGGTCGACGTACTCGTCAACGGGCTGGGCTTCCGGGGCCGCCGGCGTGAACCGTCCGTGGGCGATCTGCCGCGCCTCGACCAGGCGCGCCAGTTCGGCCTTGAGCCATTCCTCTGGAAACGCATAGCGCGCGCGGACTGCCTCCAGCGTCACTGGCCCGGCGTGGTTCAGAAAGCGGGTCAGGATGCGCTGGCAGGCTGCATCTTGCCCCCCCTCAATCCCCTCCGATGGGGGAGAAGAAAGAGGGGGAAATGCCGCTGCATATTCCGGCGCGTATTCAGCGATCACCCAACGGTGCTGCGGCCCGCGCGCGGTTGGAATGTCCATCCCGATCAGCCGCCCCTCGCCGCTCAATCGGGCGATCCACCCGGCCGGATCGACCGATGCGCGTTGGGCGATCTCGGCCGAGGCGAGATCGCCGACCTGACCGAGCAGCACGGCCAACTCTTCGGCGGTGCGCGCCAGCGACGTGGGCGCGGTATGCTGAAGCTGCCCGCGCACGGCTTCGATTGCTTCCGAGCGCAGCAGTTGATCCAAAGCTACGTCTTGCAACAAATCTTGAATTAAATCGCGGTTAACCGACAGCAGTTGAAGCTGCTGCTCGGCGCGGGGCGCGTCCCACTCGTACATATGCGCATTCACAAAGTCCCACAGCAGGCTTTGCGCCACCGGCGACGGCGTGGTCGATTCGACGAGCACGACCTCGATTTTGCCGCTTTGAATGTCGCCCAACACCTGTTCCAGGTGCGGCAAATCGAGCACGTCCTGCAGGCAGTCGCGGTAGGTTTCGGCGACGATGGGGAAATCGTCGAACTGGCGCACGATTTGCAGCAGGTCGCGGGCACGCAGACGCTGTAACCAGAAAGGTGTCCTCTTGCCTTTTCTTCCGGGCAAGAGCAGCGCGCGGGCGGCGTTCTGCCTGAAGCGCGTCCCAAAAACCGCCGAGTCGGGCAACTCGCTCAAAATGCGCTCGCGGGCTTCATCCGGCCCCAGCCCGGCGATGATGTCGAGCGGGAATTCTTGCTCTGAGTCTAAAAGCCGCAAAAGAACGCCCTCATCGTTGGTTTGCACCTCGACTTGAATGCCCTGACGTTCGCGCAAGGCGTGGGCCAGAGCCAGCCCCCACGGCCCGTTGACGCGCCCGCCAAACGGCGAGTGGATCACCAGCCGCGCGTCGCCCAGCGCGTCCTCGAACACCTCGATCAAAACCGTCCGGTCGGAAGAAACGGCGCCGGTCTGATCGATCTGGCTGGACAGGTAATCGACGGTGTGCCAGGCCGAGCGCGCGTCGAGGGCGTAATTTTCGCCCAGCCAGGCCAGCAAATCCTGTACCTGGGGATCGTCGCGGTGCTCGCGGATCAACCGGCACTCCGGCAGATTCAATGCCTGCTGCACCGCTTCCAGCCGCTCGGCGACGGCGCTCCGGAATGCGCCCACGCGCTGACCCAGTTCGTAGGGCCGCCAGGGCAGATCGCCGCGCCAAAAGGGCATGCGCGGCGTCGCGCCCGGCGCTTCGGCGACCACCACCCGGTCGTCGGTCATATCGATCACCCGCCAGACCTGCGATCCCAGCATCATCGTGTCGCCGATGCGGGTTTCAAAGACAAATTCTTCGTCCAGTTCGCCCAGCTTGGTTTTGCCGTCGCTCAGGTACGCGCCGAACGCGCCGGTATCGGGGATGGTGCCGCCGTTGGTCAGGGCCAGCATACGCGAGCCGGGCAGCGCGGCCAGCTTGTCGTTGACCCGGTCCCAGTCCAGCCGGGCGCGCAGTTCGCGATACACCTCGCCTGGATACCGCCCGGCGAGCATCTCCAGCGTGGTCAAAAAGGCGCGCCGCGACAGGTCATTGTAAGCGTAGGCGCGGCGCACCAGGTCGAACAGCGCATCGACCTCCCACGTCTCGACCGAGATCATGGCCACGATCTGCTGGGCCAACACATCGAGCGGGTGGCGCGGCATGTGCGTCGGCTCGACCTCGCCGCGCAGCATCCCGCCGGCGATGGCCGCCGCCTCGACCACATCCTCGCGGTGGGTGGGGAAAATGCGCCCCTTGCTGGTCTGCCCGACCAGGTGACCGGAGCGGCCCACCCGCTGCAAAGCCTGGGCCACCGATTTGGGCGACTGCAACTGGACGACCAAATCAATCTCGCCGATGTCGATGCCCAGTTCCAGCGACGAGGTGCCGACCAGGGCGGGCAGTTCGCCGGCCTTGAGCTGGCGCTCGATCTCCAGCCGCGTCTCGCGGGCCACGCTGCCGTGATGGACGCGGATCGGCCCGGCGCGGGTGCCGTCGCCGGTCGCCATCATGCCCCGGCCGGTCACCACGCCGCCCTTGATCAGGCCGGTTGTCCGGCCCTCGGCCTGGGCGGCGATCTGCTCGTTGAGATAGTCGCCGGCCCGTTCGGCCAATCGACGGTTGTTGGTGAAAACCAGCGTTGTCTTGTGGCTCTCGATCAATTCGAGCACCTGGGGAATGATCGAAGGCCAGACCGAGTCGCCGGGCAGGGAGCGAAAATCGTCGACTATACTGACCACCTGCACGTCGAGGTCTTTGCGGTAGGCGGCGTCGACAACCGTGACGGGGCGGGGCTGTAGACTTGATGCGTAATGCGTGAGGCGTGAAACGTCATCCTGCGATTCGCCGTTCGCCAACTCGCTGATTTGCTGATTCGCTGATTCGTTGACTCGTTGATTCGTTGACTCGCCAACCCGCCACTCGCTGCCGCCGAGAAAGCGCGCCACCTCGTCCAGCGGCTGGATGGTCGCCGAGAGGCCGATGCGCTGCACGGACTGTTCGGTCAGGTGTGCGAGCCGTTCCAGGCTGAGCGAAAGGTGGACACCGCGTTTGTTGCCGGCCAGGGTATGAATCTCGTCGACGATGACCGTGCGCACGGTACGAAACATCTCGCGCGCCTTGGGGCTGGTCAGCAGCAGGTAGAGCGACTCCGGCGTGGTGATCAGGATGTGCGGCGGTTGGCGCAGCATGGCCTGCCGTTCGCGCTGCGGCGTGTCGCCGGAGCGCACGGCTACCCGGATCGACGGCAATGCCTGGCCCAATTCATCTGCTTTGACGCGAATGCCGGCCAGCGGCGCTCGCAGGTTGCGCTGGATGTCGTTGTTCAGCGCTTTCAGCGGCGAGATGTAGACCAGGCGCACGCCGTCATCCTCGGTTTCCCCGGCGGTCAATTCGTGAAAGAGCCGATCGATGCCCCACAGAAAGGCGGCCAGCGTCTTGCCGGAACCGGTTGGGGCGAGGATGAGTGTATGCTCACCGCGTTGGATCGCCGGCCAGCCCTGCGCCTGCGGCGGCGTGGGCCGGCCAAAGGTTTCCTCAAACCAGGCGCGAACCGGGGGGAGAAATAACTCAAGCCCGTTCTCAGTCACAGACACTCCTTCAGGATACCGGGGCAACCGGCTGCCGGATGACCGTCTTGAGGTTCTCCGGCTGGGTTTTGTTCGGGTCGCCGAGATAAATCTCGTGATGCTTGCCACGCAGCACATAGCCCTGCTCGTGGATGAACCGGTGCAGCGCGGCGACCGTCGGCGCTTCAGCCGCGTACGGGCCAATGTGCATGATCTGGGCCGACAGCCCCTCGTGGTAGGTCTCAAAGCGGATTTGTGGCAGCGCCGCCGGCGCATCGCGCTTGCGGGCCACCTGGGCCAGCGCAGCCTGCACCAGGTCGGTGGTGATCCACTCCGGCTGGGCGATCATCATCGTCCACAGCCAGTCGTTCCGTCTCTCCATGCTGAACGTTTCCATGTCCTCGGCCCACCACAGCCCTTCCAGCGGCAAAACGGCATAATCGATCCCGCTTTCACTCTTTTTGAGCATAAACTTGAGTGCATAGGACAACGAATAGAGCGCCTGCACCGCATCGCGATATTCCTGGGCCGTGCGGGGGTCGCCCTCGCCGTCGATCATCAGAAAATTCATCGGCGGCACGTCCACCAGCACAGGCTGTTTGGCCGAAGGGCCGTAGAGGTGCTTGAGTTCCTTTTTCAAATCGAGTGGCATTGGCTTGCTCCTTGGTTAATTCAATAAACTCAGCGCTGCCCTGATATCCTCGGCGATCATCTGGCGCTTGCTCTTTTCGATGCCGAAGCTCGGCCCGACCTGGAGATAGGACGGGAAAGCGCGTTTGCCGCGAAAAAAGTAGGGCTGCCCGCGCAGCTTGTACGTCGAACCGGCGGGGATGACGCGGCCCTCACCGGCACGTTTGGCAATGTCGTTGACTGCCTTGATCGCCACGTCGCCCATCAGCATGTAGACCTGCACGTTGGGAAACAGGTTCAGCTCTTGCTCCAGAATGCGGGCACAGGTCTTGATCGTCGCCGCCTGGATGCCATAACCCGTCTTGGCGCACTTGACCGCCGGGGTCAGATACACGCCCAGGTCGAGAATGTCTTGCAGCGAGGCAACGTTGGCGCCGGCATCCTGGAAGGCCAGCAGCGTGGTCTGCGCAAACGATGGAGTCCCCGATGCATAGTAGAAATCGGCCGGGTTGGCCGGGGTCGACTCGGAGATCACCACCATCGACACCCGCGCCGGATCGATCTCCAGGTCGGGGATCAGGTAGCCGTCGTGGTCGACGTCGCCGCACGGAAACGTTTCGCAGCGTACGCATTCAGAGACATTCATTCTCCACCTCCTGTTGCGACTAATAAAACGAATACCGCAGCACATTACCGGTCACAAATCGGCCGGCCTCGGAACAGAGGAAACCCACCCCTTCGGCGATGTCCTGCGGCGAGACGTTGTCCCGGTTCGACCACGTTTCGTCATGCGTACACTGATCGAGGGCAGCTTGCAGGTTTTCGATGGCCGCTATCGGGCCGGGAGTGATCGCATTGATGGTCACCCCGTTCGCCCAGGCCTGATCCTGAGCCAGCAGCATCGCTTGTATGCGGGCCATTTTGCCGACGTTATAGGCATAGGCAGGCGACAGTTTATCCGGGTGCATCGCGATGCCAACAATCCGGCCCCAGCGGCGTTCGTACATCCCCGGCAGCACCAGAGGCAGCAGGTGAAACAGTGGCGCGAGTTCGTGCTGCACGTCTTCCAATGCCCCAACTGCGTCCAACCGCTCCACGGGTTCCGGGTGCCAGCCGCCGCCCGGCCCGATCACACAGATGTCGATCCGGCCAAACTGTGCGACCGCTGCATCGATCAGTCGCCGGCATCCTTCAGCGGTGAACACGTCAGCCTGTACGTCGACAGCCTGCCCGCCCTGCGCCGCAATTGCCTCAACGATAGCTCGGGCCTGTTCTCGGCTGGTGCGGTAATTGACGACCACTTGGGCTCCCTCACGCGCCAGGGTCAAAGCAATGCTGCGGCCCATCCCTTTGCCCGCCGCGCCAGTGACCAGAGCTACACGGTTGTCAAGCTGCTTTTTGTTCATGCCATCACCTCGGCTCGCGCTTCATAGCGAGCGCGCACTTGATAGTGCTGCGAGCGCGCGTCGAACCGCGACAGCAGCGCCCGCGCCTTGGACGGCACGACAGCCACTTCATAATCATCGCCGGCAAAGACACGCACCGCGTCCAGCGACTCAAACCACATCACGGTGACAAATTCCACCTCCGCGCCGTCGTCGCGGTCGCCGACGTTACGGTCGCCGACGTTGCGGCGAAAGAGTTGGATGCCCTTGTAGCCCTCGATCTGACGCGCCGCAATGCCGACAAAAATCTCGCTCTTGAGCAGTGCCTCGTAAGCGTCGGCGTTCTCGGGCGTCGTCCATCCGTGCCAGATTCGACTGATCATCATGCCTCCTTTTTCTGAATGCTTTCATAGCGTTGTCTGATCTCTTCAAGAGACACCTGCTCGACCATTTGGTAAAAGGTCAAGGCAAAGCCGTTCAGATCGCGCATGGTAAAGGTCCTGCCGCCCCACGGCTGGTTTTCCGGCGCAGTGTCGGGGATCATCCCACCTTCAACGACTCTGGCATAGACAGCGTCCGCATCGTCGACGAGGATGAAAGCGGTGAAATGAGTCCGCCCATTGGAGTACGATGCGGCATCGCCCCCAAAACGGCTGAGGTTGAACCCGGCGACAGGCTTGGTCTCTTCACCCGCGCCCGCCATTTCGCCCTGGAAAACGCTGCCGAACTGGCAGTGCCCCTGCGCATCAAAGGTGTCCAAGTGCCCGTTCCAGCCCAACACACACTCGTACCAGGCGGCAGTTTCTTCGATAGAGGGGACGGTGAGAATTGTCTCGATTTTTTCTACAACGTACGCCAATTATACTCCCTCATTTTTCTCGCCTTCTGGTTTCGCGGCCAATTCTGGAGCCAGACGTAAAATCTCAGGGATCAGTTCGTCTTCTGACATCTGGCTCCTGCCCTTGATTCCAAGCTGAGCGGCGATCTTTTGCACCTGGCTGTGCGAATGGGCCTGCTTGAACAGCCGTACCGGGTCGTAATAGATTGAACGCCACTCCTGCAGTGAAGACAGCGCTTGTGTGTTGTCCGGACCGTAGGCGAGCGTCTCGATCAATTCGCGCACCTGTTCGGTTGTTCCCTGGATGACGTTCTCACCAACCGGCATGCGTGCTACACCTTGCATCACGTGGAACTGGTGGATCAGCCAGTCAATGAGTAACAGCTTTTGTTGCGAGGTTTTTGCTTGGGAAAACCGCTCCAGGTAAGTCTCGAACAGGTCGGTGGCCGAGCCAGGCAGCATGCTTTTCCCTGTGTAACTGTCGTAAAATTCGCCGCAGGTGACCTGCCAGCCGCACTTGGCGCATTGAAGAACGTTATTTTTGTTGCGTGCGCCCATCCGGTACGGCTGGGGGACGGGCGTATGGCAGTGGCGGCACTTGACCTGGCCAAACTGCTGCGCCTCCCTGACTTCAAACATATCGCGGACTCGCACATAGATTCCGTAATGAACTTCATTGAGCAAATCTTCGTCCAACAGTCCCTTTGCATCACTTTCGTACAGGCGTTGGATGTCTCTGCGGGATACGCGCTTGGCCCAATGGAATTTATCATGTTCAGACATATCATTTTCCATTCCGAATCAATCGGAGCGGCACGTGTGCCGACTGAGAAGGGCTTGTACGAAAAGATTTATGCACAAAAAGCAGCGATTTTGGAGGACAGGACCTAAAGTGGTTTGTAAGCAGACCACCGCTCGACCATCTGTCCGCTGTCATTGAACCGTACGATGACAATCCCCATCTGATAGAATTTTTCTCCCGACTCCCGGTGGCTTCCCTGCCAGACAATGCGCACTGCGACTTGGTTCCCCTCTGCAATAATATCTTTAATATCAGCGCGCATATCGGGATATTGATCCAGAAACCCAGCGACAAATTCTTTGACGTGCTTGGGACCTGGAAGCGTGTCCGGGGAAGCATCATGGTCGACATAATCGGACGAAAGCATCTCGTCGCATACAGACAGGTCTTTCTCATTGAGCAAGCGCTCAAAGTATTCGCGCACTAAAGCCTTGGCAGCTTTTGGCCCTACACGGTTGTTCCGATCCATCTGGCTCCTTTTGTTGACTCAAGTATGTTGCGTGTCCGAGCTATCCGCCATTCACGTGGGCATAAAAATTGACGATGTTGCCATCGGGATCGCGAAACCACACCGAACGCACTCCCCAGGGCTGCGTTGTCGGCGGTTTGACTATCTTGACATTCAGCGACTTCAAGCGCTCGTATTCCTCATCCACATCTCGAACTTGAAATTCCAGGACGCAATTGCCCGCGCCCGAACCACTCATCGAGCTGGAGGCCATCGCTTCCATGCCCTGCACAGAAAAGAGGGACAAGTCGGCTCCCGGAGTAGAAAACGTCGCAAAGGCATCATCGCCTTCGGCAGTCATTTGCAGAACACGCTGATAAAAACAGCGCAGCTCGCGCACATCGCGCGTGACGATGCAGACGCTATTCAACCTTTTCAATGGCTCCTCCTGTGCCTGCCCCATGCTCTTTATCCCTACAATGTACAAGGCCAGTGTACACCAATTACCTGTCATATTCGGTCATATTTATGCTGAAAAATGACATGAAACCAGAAAATTTGTTCGGGTCTTGTCGATGACAGACTGGCTTATTTGACAACAAGCCGCTTTTGAACTACCATAATCACATCCCGTCCCAGATTCACCGACTTGCCAACATTGGCTTTGCTGAAAAAAGGTCATTTGTTCGTCAAAGTGCCTGACCAAGCTCTGTTGTTATACTGGTTAAGCGCGGCTGGCAAAGCTCCAAGACACTTGACGTGCAAAGCAATCCGGCTTGTCCGCCATCCTCGACCTTTTTTCGAGAGACTCGACATTCGTACTCGAACAACCCTCGCTGTAACACCTCAAAGGGGATAAAATGGAAATCGAAGCCAAATTCACCATTCCAGATCAAGACACGATGAACCGCCTGCAAAGCGTCATCCGTCTGGGCGACTATCGACTCACCGCGTCCAGGGCGCATCCGCAGCGCATCACCGATCACTATCTCGACACTGCCGCCCAAACCCTCTACCACAGCGGCTATGCCTGCCGCATCCGCAATCTGGGCAGTATGCAGACGCTCGGCGTCAAGGGCCTGGGCGAAAGCGAGGGCGCAATTCACCGCCGCGTCGAGGTCGAAGCGCCGCCCGCCGCCGGGTTGAGCGCCGATCCCCAGACGTGGCCGCCGAGCGAGGCTCGCGATCTGATCTGCACATTGATCCAGGACGAGCCGCTGGTCGAATTGTTTACCGTCGAGCAAAACCGGCTGGTGCGCCCGTTGAAAAAACAGGGCCGTCAGGTGGCGAGTATGAGCATCGACGATGTGTGCATCAAGGCGGCCGGAAACACGCACATCTTTTGGGAAATCGAGATCGAACTCACTGCCAACGGTTCGCTCGACGACCTGCACACCCTGACCGACCATCTGACCGAGACGTGGGGGATGGCGCCGGATACGCTGTCCAAGTTTCATCGCGGGTTAGCCCTGCTCGAGCGGTCTGATGTGCTCGCCGGGCCGGGCCAGCTCAGCGCCGCCGAACGCGCCGAACTGGCCTACATTGCCGAGCATGCGCCACAAGTGGCCATTCGCGACCGGGCACAGTTGATCCTCGATTGGGCCAGCGGGGTTGCCGTGCGCGAGTCGTTCTCGGCCCTGGGGCGATCCAAAAGCTGGGCCTACACCTGGATCGAGCGATTCAAAACGCAGCATATGGATATTTTTCGCCCGGCACTGATCGCCCAGGCGCGTGAGCACAGCGGACTGTTTGCCCAAGTCGCTGCCCCGCCGCCCGACGTCTCCGAGACGGCCCCTGATGTCGAACCCCGGCCGGCCGAACACCGGGTCAGCCTCGACGAACTGTATGCTCGCTTTCAAGTGGACATGATCCACGCCCGCTGTGTGGCCGACCACGCCCTGGCCCTGTTCGACGGGTTGGCGACAATCCACCGCCTGCCCGCCCGATACCGCCCACTGCTCGAGACGATGGCCCTGCTGCATAACGTCGGTCTGGAAACCGACGCGGCCCGCCATCACACGGTCGGGCGCGACATCATCCTCGAACACCCGCTGGAAGGGCTGGACGATCAGGCGCAGCAAATGATCGCCGCTTCGGTGTACCTGCACCGCAAGCCGATCAAGCCCAAGCGTCTGCGCGCCCAGGTGATCGCGGCGCTGCCCCCCGATTTGCAGCAAGACGTGTTGGCCTTGTCCAGCCTGATCCGCATCGCCGACGGGCTGGATTACACCCAGGGCCAGACCACCCGCATCGACGGCATCGAGGCCACCCCAGTCGGCGCGTTTCTCCAGGTCTCCGGACCATACGCCGACCTGGATGCCGCGCGCGCCGAGGCCAAGTCCGACCTGTGGGAGTACTGCCTGGGACGGCCGCTGCTGATTTCGATTGCCCGACCCGACCAACAGCCCATCGATGAGGCGAGCGTATTTGAAATGACCGATCTGAACAAGCCGGCCGAACTCCCGGCGCGTGTCGCCTTGCCGCTGAACGAATGGCCGCCCAGCGGCGATTCGCCGGGCCTCTCCCCAGACGATTCGATGAGCGAGGCGGGACGCAAAATCCTCTATTTTCATTTCTGGCGCATGTTGAACAACGAGGCCGGTACACGCGAGGGGACGGATATCGAAGCGCTGCACGACATGCGCGTCGCCACCCGGCGCATGCGCTCGGCCATCGACGTGTTTGGGCGCTATTTCAAGCGCGGCGTCATGCCGCCCTTTGAACTCAGGCTGCGACGCACGGCGCGCCTGTTGGGTCAGGTGCGCGATCTCGACGTGCTGGTGGAAAAAGCACAAATTTATCTGGGCACACTCGCACCCGAAAACGCTCACGATCTCGATCCACTGCTCGAACGCTGGCAGTTCGACCGCGCCCAGGCGCGGGCCAAGCTGATCGCCTACCTGGACAGTGCCAAATACATCGATTGGGTGCGCGCGTTCGGCCAGTTTTTGACCACGCCCGGCGCCGGCGCGCGCAAGCTCAAGGGGTTTCCGCCCAAACCGGCCCAGGTGCGACACATCGCGCCGGCGCTGCTCTACACGCGCTGGGCGCGGGTGTGGGCGTTCGAGCCGCTTATGCCCCAGGCAGCCATCACCACGCTGCACGCGCTGCGCATCGAGTGCAAGCGGCTGCGCTATGCGCTCGAATTTTTCCGCGAGGTGCTCGGCCCCGACGCTGAAGCGGTGATTGCCCGCGTCGTGCGTCTTCAGGATCACCTCGGCAATTTGCACGACGCCGATGTCGCCAACACGCTGTTGAGCGAATTCCTGTTCTCTGCCCGGCCGGGCATCGACCGGCTCATCGCCCCCGGTGTGGTCACATACCTGGCCTTTCAACAGCGAGAACTGGAAATGCTGCTGGAAACCTTTGGCCATGTGTGGGACGATTTCGATCAGCCCCGCGTCCGGCAGTGGCTGGCTAACGCCGTCGCTGCACTCTGAAACTTGACCGCCGACCGCCAGCGCCTGACCGTGGTCGGCAGTCCGGCGCCTTGCGCCCTCTGCATGTCATCTGTTCAGGCCGACCACCTTGTTGCTCTCCGCCGATTCGACGATCGCGCATACTATCTGTGTCTGCCACAGGCCATCGACTGCCGTCGGCAGCGGGCCGTAGCCCTGCCAGGACGACGGGGTCAGCGTATTTTCCAGAATAGCATCGACGAACCCGCGTTCCACGCGCCACCAATCTTGCGGCAGTTCGAACGCCTCCAGCCCGCTGCGCAGCGCGCCGCCGCCCGCCTTGAGTTCGCCCGCTGTCGGGCTGGGGCGATGCACCAGCGCCCGCACATTAATCCCCTGTTTGAGCAGCGCGTGCTGGTGCGCTAACAGCGCGTCGGGCGTCACCCGCTCGCTGACGTTGGCTCGCCATCCCTCCACCGATGCAAAACCGGGCCGCTTGACGTAGGTCAACGTTCCTTCCGCGCCGGAAAAGGACAGCCCAAACTCGACTAGCCCGTCGATGTGCTTGATCCACTCGGCCTTGACGCGAAATTTGGCTCCGCTGTCAAAGGTCAAAAAAGCGTCGTACAGGTCGGGCGTGTAGCCGAGCACCTTGTGCTGGCTGACGGCATAGACCTCTGTCACCTCGGCGTCGAGCACCCAACGCAAAAAATCGACCACGTGACTGAGCAAAAAGTGCGCCGTCGACGAGCCGGCGACCCAGTCGCGGGTGCGCTGGCCCCACATCTGGGTCGGCACGACAATGTTGTCGTCCAGATGAACCTCGCCGTAAACCACCTCGCCCAGCAAGCCCTGGTGGAGCGTGTAATAGGTGGCCCGGTCGAACGCCGAACCGCGATTGGCATAGTTGATGAAAATGCGCGTCCCGGCCTTTTCGGCAGCATCAAACATCTCTTCCGCTTCGGCGACGGTGGTGGCCAGCGGTTTTTCCTCGATCACCACCGGCACGCCCGCCCGGATCGCCGCCAGGACGGGCGGGCGGTGCAGTCCGTCCGGCGTGGCGACGACGGCCACATCGAGCGCGTGCGCCCTGAACATCTCACCGTAATCGGTGTAGGGCTGCGCACCCACCTCGTCGCCCACCGACTGTGCGCGCTCGGCGATCACGTCGGCGACGGCGACCACCTCCACTTCCGGCTGTGCCTGTAAAAATTGGGCGTGCTGCCGGCCCAGGATGCCCAGGCCGATCACGCCGGCTTGCAGCTTGGTTTCCATTTCAACCTCCTCGGTTGTCACTGACAAAAAAAGCCCCCAGGAGGGCATCCTGGAGGCTCTATACACTATTCAAAGACCGGCTTGGCCTTGCCTTGCGGCGTCAGCGCAACCACCTGATCGGCGATCTCTTTGAACGCCTGTGCTGGATAACTCTCGATTTGCCCGGCGTCGCACAGTGCAGACAGGTCGGGATCGAGCGGCAGCCGTCCCAGCAGCGGCACGCCGATCTCGATGGCCGTTTCCAACGCCTTACTGCGCCCAAAAACCGCGATCCGCTCGCCGCACTTGGGGCACAGCACATAACTCATGTTTTCCACCAGCCCGACGATGGGGACGTTGAGTTGTTGAGCCATCTGCGCCGCTTTGCGCACGACCATCCCGGCCAAATCCTGCGGCGACGTGACCATCAGCACCGCGCTCACCGGAATCGACTGCATCACTGTCAGCGAGGCGTCCGAGGTGCCGGGGGGCAGGTCGATGATCAAGTAATCGAGGTCGCGCCAGAATACCTCACTCCAAAACTGGCGGATCGCCCCGGCGATCAGCGGGCCGCGCCAGATTACGGCCTGGCTTTCGTCTTCCAGCAGCAAGTTGATCGACATGACCTTGATCCCGGTTTCGGTTTCGGGCGGCAAGATGCCCAGCGGGCTGCCGATGGGCGGCTGCTTGAGGCCAAACATCTTGGGGATGCTCGGCCCGGTGATGTCGGCGTCGAGCACGCCGACGCGCTTGCCCTGCCGCCGCAAGGCGATGGCCAACTGTGCGGCCACCGACGATTTGCCCACACCGCCCTTGCCACTCATCACGGCGATCACGTGGGCGATGTCGTTCATCCGCTCGGCCAGCGGTTTTTCCGGCTCGCCCGGCGGCTGGCCGATCAGTTTCTGTTTTTCTTCGGCGGTCATTTCTGCGCGGTGAATTTCGACCTCGAGCCGGTCGTCTACCTGCGACTTGATCGCCTCGACGGCGTTTTGGGCCATCGAGTCTTGCAGCGGGCAGGCCAGCGTGGTCAGCGCCAGCGTAAAACTGACCCGGCCGCCGTCGATTTCGATGTCGCGCACCATCCCCAATTCGACGATGCTGCGGCCCAGTTCGGGATCCATGACCGTGTCCAACGCACGGCGAATTTGTTCGATGTTAGTCAAAGTTCCTCCTTGAATGTGCAAGCACAACGTTGATATGTATTTGGGGGCTCCTGAAAGAACTCGCGCAAAGACGCCTCCAACCAATGGTTGGTCGACCACGGGGTGGAGGCGCAAATTTTTGTGCAAATTTGAGATTGCTTGACACGCTTTGCGTCTTGGCGTGAGCGGCTTTTTTCCAGGAGACTCGCTGAATTGAGGGTGATTATACACACAAGGCTTTAATTGGTCAATCAAGGTAGACGAGAAGACGGGGCATGCGGAACAAGGTGGAAAAGCCAGCCTGGCCGTGAGTGCGACAGCGCCTCAGCCATTGAGGTTCAGGTCTTGTCCATTCTATGGTATAATGATTGGTGTATTATGTCTTCACGTTGGAGCAGAGCGGATGAAGCGCTGGCAGTTTTGGCTTGGTGTGGCAATCAGTGTGGTATTTTTGTTCTTTGCTTTCCGCGGCGTCGATTGGGCGGCGACCTGGCGGGCGGCGCGGGCGGCGCAGGTGGGCTACCTGGCTCTGGCCTGGATGTGCCTGTTGGCTTCGTACCTGTCGCGCGCGGTGCGTTGGCAGTCGGTGCTGCGGTCGATCAAGCGCGTTTCTTTGTGGACGACCTGGCGCGTGTTTATGGTGGGCCTGGTGTCGAATAATGTGCTGCCGGCGCGCGCGGGTGAGTTGGTGCGGGCGTATGTGCTGGGGCAGAACGAGCGGGTCGACGTGGCCGCCGTGCTGGGAACGGTGGCCGTCGAGCGGGTGTTTGACGTGCTGACTGTGCTGCTGCTCTTGGCGCTGGGGATGGCATCGGGGGCGCTGGGCGGCATTGGCGGCGAGTACGGCATCTGGCTGGGCGCGGCGATGGTCGGTGGGTTGGCCGGCGGGGTGCTGGTTATCGCTTTGTGGGGTGATCGCCTGACCGGTGTGGCGGCCCGGTGGGTGGGGCGGGTTTCGCCGGCGTGGGGTGAAAAAATCGCTGGGCTGGGTGGGGCTTTTGTGCGCGGCGTGCGCGCCGTGGGCAGCGTCAAGCGGGCGGCGACGGTGACCGGTTGGACGCTGTTTTCATGGGGGTTGTTTCTGGTCTATGTCTATTGGGTGCTGCGCGCCTATGGTTTGCAGATCGATGCGGCCGGCGTGGCTTTTTTGCTGGGTTTTTCTGGACTGGCGGTGGCCATCCCTTCCGCGCCGGGCAGTGTGGGGACGATGGAATATGCCTACATGCTGGGGCTGAGTCTGCTCGGGGTGGGTGTGGAGGAGACGCGGCTCGGCTTTGCGCTGACCTATCACATGATGGAGTGGGTGACGACGCTGGCGCTGGGGTTGTTCTGCCTGGGCCAGTTGGGGCTGTCGCTGCGGCAGGTGTCGATGGGGGTGGACCGATTGGCAGACAAACAGGTGTGATGGATCAAGGATAGATGAACTGATGGGCTTTTTGGGCCAGGTTTTGACCACAATGACCAGTCGAATTGTGATTTTGCTTGTAGGGCTGGCGTCGAGCGCCGTCCTGGCTCGTAGTTTGGGTGCCGAACGACAGGGGGCTTTTGCGCTGAGTATCCAGGTCTGCACTTGGGCCGTTTTGCTATCCAGCTTGGGCATTGATTTGGGCGTTGCTTACTATGAAGCCCAAAATACCCGCGCGGCGCAGATTCTGGCCTTTTTGACCCGCTTCGGTTTGCTGTGGGGAGGGCTGGTTGCGCTGCTCACGTGGGGCATAACCCGATGGGTTCGAGGGGCGTTGTTACAGAGTGTGCCAGATCAGGCGCTGGTGTGGTCGGTTCTGTGCGTTCCTGTACTCTTGATTTTGAATTACCAGCTAGCCTATTTGTGGGGCAGCAATCGCCTGATTGCATACAATGGCATTGTTTTATTTCAGACCATTCTTTTGCTTTTTTTGCAGCTTGGCATCGTGCTCGCCTGGAGAGCTGGTGTGGTTGGTGCCTTGATCGCTTATTTTGTTGCTCAAGCAACGGCAGTTGGGTTGACGCTTGTCCTGAACCGTGTACCCGTTTGGCAGCCCAGATTATCTGTTCCCTGGTCGCGCATTTTGATATGGGTTCGCTTTGGGTTTAAGGGACAATTGAGCAGCGTTTTGTTGCTTTTGTTCTACCGTCTCGATCTCTTTTTACTCAACGCTTCTGCCGCGATTGCCCAAGTAGGCTATTACAGCGTGGCCGTAAACCTGACCAATGCGATCAGTTATCTCGCTGATGCTGTTTCTTTTGTGCTTTTTCCACGAATTGCCGCCGCAACGCCCCAAGAGGCAGAGGCACTCTTGCCCGTTGTTTGTCGAAACACGTTGTTCTCAAGTTTTTTGGGCGCATTGGCGTTGGGGGTGGCTTGTCCGTGGTTGATACGTCTGTTGTATGGCAAAGATTATCTGGACGCTGTGACGCCTTTGCGGCTGTTGCTCCCTGGCGCTGTTGCCCTGAGTTTGAACAAGCCAATTGCCAGCTATCAATTGGGGCAAGGCCGTTCGCAGATTGCTTTGTATGTCACCTTGATAACGATTCCTGTCACCCTGGTCGCTTTTTTTTCGATCATTCCGCGCTTTGGCATGTTCGGTGCTGCGCTGGCTTGCTCATGCTCATATATAGTTACGACCATTGTGAATCTGATTTTTCTTGTGCATTTTTCTCGAGTCCGTCTGTCTGAGGTGTTGTTGATTCGCGCTAGCGATTGGGCGCTTTACCGTTCGTGGTTTGCTTCTATACAACGGGTAAGGTCGGGGCGAGTTTAATCTAGATATGGATAAAATTGTCCTGATTGTTGCTTATTTTTTTCCACCCCGGGGTGGCGCCAATACATTACGCACCTTTGGATTTGCGCATCACTTGTTAGAATTGGGTTGGCAGCCGGTGGTGTTAACTGTAAGCAATTCGCCTTACCCGATGTGCGATCTGGAATTGGCCAAGTATACCGATCGATTGCCGGTTCACACAGCCCCAACCGTTGAGCCAGAACATCTGTATAATCTGTACCGTAAATTTTGGCCATTATCACATTCATCGCAAAGGGCTGTCCAGACAGACTATTCTGAAAGCCGTCCTTCGATAGCGGCGCGTTTACAAACCATGCTTTTTCTGCCTGATGGACGGATTGGCTGGTATCCTTGTGCGTTTGCGGAGGGAAAAAAAATTTTGCGCCAATACCATCCGGCAGCGATCTGGTCAACTGCGCCCCCTTATACTGCACATCTCATAGCCAAATGGCTGGCGCGGTCAAGCGGTTTGCCCTGGGTGATTGATTTGCAAGATATGTGGGTTGGCAACCCATTCGAATATGTGCCCACCCGTCTTCATCGCCGCATCCAGATGCGGATGGAACGCAGTTGTGTTCAATCGGCTCGACAAGTGGTTTGCGCCACCTCAGTGATGAGCGAGGAGATGCGCGCCCGCTATCCCGACCAGCCGGCGCATAAATTTACGACTATTACCAACGGCTATGACCGCGCCGATTATATGGCCGGGCTTGTGCCGGCCGCCGACCGTTTTTTAATCCGCTATGTGGGCAGCCTGTATGGTCGGCAAAGTCCGCTGCCTTTTCTGCGTGGCCTGTCCTTGGCTCTGGCGCGACGACCAGATATGAGGCAGTATATACAAGTTGAATTTATCGGCATGATGGATCAGGCCAATCGGCAGATCTGGGAGTCATGGATTCAGGCCCACGATTGGGGAACCTGGATTATCGGTAAACCATTTGTACCGCATCAACAGGCCATTCGGTTGATGCAAACTGCCCAGGTTCAACTGCTGATTTTGGCTTCAGGTGAGGAGATGAAGGGGGTCTTGACAAGCAAAATTTTCGAATACCTGGGGGCGCAAAGGCCTGTTTTATGTATTGCGCCGCCCGGATTAGCCGCCGAGTTGGTCCGTGAGACACAGGTCGGCCTGGTTGCCGCTCCCGAAGACGTTGACAGCATCGCCGGGGCAATTCTCCAGCTTGACGAATGGTTCCAGGCGGGCAAATTGCAGAATTGGTCTCCCAAGGGTATCGAAGCCTATGATCGGCGTGCGTTGGCCGCTCAATTGGTTGAGGTGCTAGATAAAGTGACGGCAAAAACTCGATGAGCAATTTGCGTATCGCCTACCTGGCCGATGCGAGCAGCATCCACACCCGGCGCTGGGTTTCCTATTTCGTCGCTCAAGGGTATGAGGCGCATGTTTTTTCCTTCCTGCCCGGCGAAATCCCCGGCGCGCAGGTCTATTGTTTCCGGGCCGGGCCGGTGCGCACGGAGGGCGGAAACTGGCGCTATCTGCTGCACTTGTCGACGGTACGCCGCCGGGTGCGGGCGCTGCGTCCGGCGCTGGTTCACGCACACTATTTGACCAGTTACGGTCTGCTCGGCGCGTTGATCGGCTACCATCCCCTGGTGATGACCGCCTGGGGTAGCGATGTGTTGGTGACGCCAAAACAATCCCGGTTGTACCGGCTACTGCTGCGCTTTACCTTAAAACGAGCCGATCTGGTCACTTCGGACGCCGGCTCGATGAGCCGGGTGCTCGAACAATACGGCGCGCCGCCCGAGCGGGTGCTGACCATCCCGCTGGGGATCGACCTCGCTCGGTTTCAAGGTCGGGTGCGAAACTGGAATCAACCCGGCTGCCGGTTGATTAGCACACGAACACTGGTACCCAACACGGCCCTGGAAACGGTGATCCGCACACTGCCATCGATCAAGCAAGCCCTACCGGATGCCTACCTGGATGTGATTGGTGGAGGCCCAGAAGAGCCAAACCTGCGGGCGCTGGCCCAACGTCTGAGCGTCGAAGAGATGATCGCCTGGCACGGCCAGATCGAGCACGACGATCTGCCCGAATGGCTCAACCGGGCCGACATTTACCTGGCCCTAACCCGCTCGGACAGCACCTCGGTGAGCCTGCTGGAGGCGATGGCCTGCGGCGCGTTTCCAATCGTCAGCGACCTGCCCGCCAACCGCGAGTGGATCGAGCCTGGCGTCAATGGGTTGCTGGTGCAGCCAAGAGATGAGGCCGCATTGGCACAGGCGATTGTGTGCGCCGTTCAAGACCCTGCACTACGCCAAAATGCGGCGCAGCAAAATCGGGCCTTGATCTCACAGCGAGCCGATTGGCAAGAGAATATGAAGCAGGTCGAGCGAGCTTGTCAGCTCTTGTTGGAAAAAAAGGAAAAAATTTGATTACTATCCTCTCCATCGTCGGGGCGCGGCCCCAATTCATCAAAGCGGCGACGGTAAGCCGCGCGCTGCGGCAGCGGCATCGTGAAGTGCTGCTGCACACCGGCCAGCACTATGATTACGGCATGTCGGAGCAGTTCTTTCAAGAACTGACCATTCCCGCGCCGGACATCAACCTGAACGTCGGATCGGGGCCGCACGGCGCGCAAACAGCGGCAATGCTGGAAGGCATCGAGCGAGCTTTGCTCCAGAAAAAGCCCGACCGGGTGCTGGTGTACGGCGACACCAACTCGACGCTGGCCGGCGCACTGGCTGCCGCCAAATTGAACATCCCCGTCGCCCACGTCGAGGCGGGGCTGCGCAGTTTCGACCGCCAGATGCCCGAAGAGATTAACCGGGTGGTGACCGATCACCTGTCGACGCAGCTCTTTTGCCCCACGCCGACCGCCGCCCACAACCTGGCCCAGGAGGACATCCGGCGCGGTGTATACATTGTAGGCGACGTGATGTACGACGCCGCCTTGTATTATGGGCAGTTGGCCGCTTCCCAATCGACGATCCTGGCCCGGCTGGCCCTCTCGCCGCAAGGTTATCTGCTGGCGACCGTACACCGGGCAGCCAACACCGACCACGTCGAGCGGCTGCGGGCGATTATGGATGCCTTTGCCCGGATCGATGCACCGATCGTCTTGCCGCTGCACCCGCGGACCCGGCAGGCCATCCGGCGGGCCGAGATTGTTCTTGCCTGCAACGTCCGGGCGATCGAGCCGGTGGGCTATCTGGATATGATCGTCCTGGAACGAAACGCGCGGCTGATCCTCACCGATTCGGGCGGCGTGCAAAAAGAGGCCTATTTTTACGCCGTGCCCTGCGTCACCCTGCGCCCGGAAACCGAATGGGTCGAAACCGTACACAGTGGGTGGAATGTTTTGGTCGACGCCGACCGGGAGGCGATTGTGCGCGCCGCCCAGACCGCCGCCGCGCCCCCCACACATCCGGAATACTACGGCGACGGCCGGGCCGGCGAACGCATTGCCGAATTGTTGATAGATCAGCCGGCAAGTCAGCGTCTTTGGAGCGATGATCTGCGATGAGCCAATCATCTACCCCCTTGATCTCGATTATCATGCCCATCCGCAACGAGGCCGCGTTTATCGAACGTTCGCTGGGCGCTGTGCTGGCGCAAGAGTATCCATCCGAACGAACCGAGATATGGGTGGTCGATGGGATGTCGGACGATGGCACCCGCGAAATCGTCAACCAACTGCTCAACTGCCATTCCAACGTGCGCTTGCTCGACAACCCACAGCTGGCAATGCCTTCGGCGACGAACATTGGCATTCAGAAAGCCCATGGGGAGATCATCATTCTCGTCGGCGGACATACAGTGATTGCGCCAGACTATATACCGAGGTGTATAGATGCTTTGTGTTCAATGGAAGCTGATTGTGTGGGCGGAGTGATCGAGACCGTTGGCGAGACCCCGGAAGCAAAGAGCATCGCGTTGGCCCAGGCCTGTCCCTTTGGCGTGGGAGACGCATCCTTTCGGATTGGCACTCGCGTGGGCAAATATGTCGATACAGTTGCCTTTGGCGCCTACCGGCGCCAGGTTTTTGATCGCATCGGCCTGTTTGATGAGGAACTGGTGCGCAATCAGGACGACGAGTTCAACTATCGCCTGCGCGCCGCCGGCGGCAAAATCTGGCTCGATCCGGCCATCTGCTCCACCTATTACGCTCGCGCCACGCTGCGCTCGCTGTGGCGGCAGTACTTTCAGTATGGTTGCTGGAAAGTGCGCGTCTTTCAAAAGGTGCCCGGCTCGGCCCGGCTGCGACATTGGATTCCCCCCTTCTTTGCCCTGGCGGTCATTGGCGGATTGTTTTTGACGGTGCTTTGGAATTTTTTACGTCTAATCTATATCGGCGGGTTGGCCCTTTACCTGCTTGCCAACCTGATCGTGTCCATTTCGATTGCTGCCCGGCACGGCTGGTCACACCTGCCGCGCCTGCCCTTGGTTTTTGCCATTCTTCACCTGGCCTACGGGCTGGGCTTCTGGGCCGGCCTGATCCGCTTTGGCCCGCCCTGACGAAAGGCTGCGCCATGACCGAACTTGACCGCATCCGCGCCGAGTATGCCCGCCGCGCCCAAGACCCGCGACTGCAAGGCCGCTACAGCATCTACCGGCCCGACGTGCAGTTTGCACTGCACAGCCGCGAGCGGGCCATCTTGCGCCTGCTGCGCCAGACCGGGTTCGAACCGCTGGCAGGGCGCGATATTTTAGAAGTGGGCTGCGGCGACGGCGGCGTGCTGCTGGAACTGCTGCGTTGGGGCGCCAACCCCGCCCGGCTGCGCGGCTGCGATCTGCTGCCCGACCGTCTGGCCGCAGCCCAAGCGCGGCTGCCCGCTGCCGTCTCGCTTGCCGTGGCCGACGGCGGCGCGCTGCCCTATCCACCGGCCGCGTTTGACCTGGTGGCCCAGTTCACTGTCTTTACTTCAGTGCTTGATGATAATCTACGAAAGTATATCGCTCAAGAGATTTGGCGCGTGCTGCGTCCCGGCGGCGCAGTGCTGTGGTATGATTTTCACTTTCAGAGTCCCAACCGCGCCGTGCGCGCCATCAACCGGCGCGAGGTGCGCGCGCTCTTTCCACAGGGCGTCATGATCCGTCAGGCGGTGACACTGGCCGCGCCGATCACCCGCCGCCTGGCCCGCTGGAGCTGGTTGGCCTGCGCGGTGCTCGAGTGGTCGCCCTGGCTGCGCACGCATGACCTGATTTTGATCCGGAAAAAGGGAGGCTCAAATGGCAGACCGTGAATTTATCCCTTACGATCGTCCCGACATCGGCGAAGAAGAGATCGACGCTGTGGCCGAGGTGCTGCGTTCCGGCTGGATCACCACCGGGCCGCGCACCAAAGCGTTTGAACAACAGTTCGCCGCTTATGTGAACGCTCGGGCTGCCCTGGCGATCAATTCGGGCACGGCGGCGATGCATGTGGCCCTGGCCGCCTGGGGGATCGGCCCCGGCGATGAGGTGATCACCTCGCCGCTCACCTTTTGTTCCACCGTTCACACCATTGTCCAGCAAGGGGCCACGCCGATACTGGCCGATGTTTCCGCAGATGACTACAACATCGACCCGGTGCAGGCCGCCGCCCGCATCACGCCGCGCACGCGCGTTTTGCTGCCGGTGCATCTGGCCGGACTGCCCTGCCGGATGCCTGAACTGCTCGCCCTGGCCCGCGATCGCGGCCTCAAGGTGCTGGAAGACGCCGCACACGCGGTGGGCACGCGCGTCGGCGAGCGGATGATCGGCAGCATCGGCGATGCGACGGCCTTTAGTTTCTATGCCACCAAAAACCTGACCACCGCCGAGGGTGGGATGCTGACCTCGAATGACGAGGCTTTCATCGAGCAGGCGCGGGTCTGGCACCTGCACGGCCTCAGCCGCGACGCCTGGAAGCGCTACACCGCTGAAGGCTCGTGGCGTTATGATGTGGTCGTGCCGGGGTTCAAGGATAATTTCACCGATATCCAGGCGGCGCTTGGGCTGGTGCAGCTCGCCAAGTTGGAGCGCAACCTGGCCCGCCGCGCCGAAATTGCCGCCCGATATACACAGACCTTTACCGATATGCCGGAATTGATTGTCTCACCGGAAGCGCGCGCCGGCGACCGGCACGCCCATCACCTGTACATGCTGCGCCTCAATGCCGAACGCTTGCGCATCGGCCGCGACCGCTTTTTTGTCGCGCTGCGCGAGCGAGGCATTGGCGCCTCGGTGCATTTTATCCCCGTTTATCACCTCTCATATTATCGCGAGCGCTTTGGCTGGCAGCCGGCCGATTTTCCGGTCACCGAGTCGATCTTTGCGACCTGCATCTCGTTGCCTTGCTACCCGCGCCTACGCGACGAGCAGGTGCAGCGGGTGATCGAGGCGGTGGGCGAAACGGTGGAGGCGAACCGCGCATGATGCGACGTATCGATGCCCTGCTGCGCCGCTTGCTTGACTTGAGCGCGGCGCTGGTCGGCCTGCTGCTGCTCAGCCCGCTGCTGGCGCTGATCACCCTGCTGATCAAACTGGGCTCCAAAGGTCCGGTGCTCTACCGCGCCCGGCGCATAGGGCAAGGCGGACGCGAAATCCGGGTGCTCAAATTTCGCACCATGGTCGTCAACGCGGATCAGGCCGGGCCGGGCATCACTACCGAAAATGACACGCGGATCACACCGGCTGGCCGTTTGCTGCGCGCGCACCGCCTGGATGAACTGCCGCAGCTGTGGAATGTGCTGATCGGCGAGATGAGCCTGGTCGGGCCGCGCCCCGAAGACCCCCGTTATGTCGCCCACTATACGCGCGGACAGCGTTATGTGCTGGAGGCCAAACCTGGCATCACCGGCCCGGCGCAGATCGTCTTTCGCAACGAGGCCGAACGGCTGCGCGGCGTGGCCGACCCGGAAAGGGCCTATCTGAACGAGATCATGCCGGTGAAACTGGCCCTGGATGTTGAATATTTGCTGCGGCGCACAGTGCTGACCGATATCGGTATTTTGCTCGATACGATCCGTATTTATACGGGAAATCGCATCTTGTTCGTCTATGATGTCTTGTGTCTGACCCTTGCTTATGGCCTGGCCTTTGCCATTCGCTTTGACAATACCACCTATTCGATTCTGGACCAGTTGTCCTTGTACTGGCCGGTCTTTTTCCTGATGCTGGCGGTCAAGTTGTTCTTTTTCGTGCGTTTGCGGCTGTACCGCCGTCTGTGGCGCTATGCAGGCATTCAGGAATGGTTGAGTGTGATCACGGCGGTGGTCTTGAGCACGGCTGTGATCAGCGCGGTCATCCTGGCGCTGTGGGTTGGGCCGTGGTACATTCCATTTATCACCGGTTTTCCGCGTTCGGTGATCGCCATCGATGCCATGCTTACCCTTTTGCTCGTTGGCGGCGTGCGTTTCGCCGAACGCTGGCGGCAGGAAAAGCAGGTCTCGCCGGCGGCGCTGTTGCACCCCCAACCTGACGAGAAACGGGTTCTGTTGATCGGCGCCGGTGACGCCGGGGTGATGGTGGCGCGCGAGATGCAGCGCAACCGGCTGGGCTACCGGCTGGTCGGATACCTGGATGACGCGCCCGACAAGCAAGGCCTCGATATCGCCGGGGTTCAAGTGCTGGGCGTGCTGGCCGACCTGCCGCGCTGCGTGGCCGAGCAGCGCGTTGATCAGGTTCTTATCTCGATGCCCACTGCGCCGGGTGCGGTGGTGCGCCGCGTCTTTTATCTGGCCCGTCAGGCTGGCGTCCAGGTGCGCACACTGCCCGGCTATTTCGAGTTGATCGGCGGGCAGGTCAGTGTGCAGCGCGCCCGCTCGATCCGCCTGGAAGACTTGCTGCGTCGCGAGCCGGCGCCGCTCGATTTGAACGGTGTCGCCGCCTATCTCACCGGCGCCGTCGTGCTGGTGACGGGCGCGGGCGGCTCGATCGGCTCAGAGATTTGCCGCCAGGTGGCGCGGCTTGGCCCGGCGCAGTTGGTGCTGTTGGGGCATGGCGAAAACAGCCTGTTTACCATCCAAACCGAGCTGCGGCGCAATTTTCCAGAGGTCAAAAGCGCGTTGGTGCTGGGCGATGTGCGCGACGACGCCAAGTTGGATTGGGTTTTTGAGCGCTGGAAACCGCAGGTGGTTTTTCACGCTGCAGCATACAAGCACGTGCCGCTGCTCGAAGTCAACGAAGACGAGGCCATTTTGAACAACGTGATCGGCACCCATCACTTGCTTGCGGCGGCCGAACGACATCAGACGGCCCGATTTGTCTTTATTTCGTCCGACAAGGCGGTCGAACCGTCGAGCGTGATGGGGGCTACCAAGCGTCTGGGCGAGCTGTTGGTGCAGCGCGCGGCGCAGCAAACAGGCCGTCTCTGGGTGGCGGTTCGCTTTGGCAATGTGTTGGGCAGCCGGGGTAGTGTCGTTCCCCTCTTTCAGGCGCAGATTGAAGCGGGGGGGCCGGTCACGGTGACGCACCCGCACATCACACGCTATTTTATGACCATTCCCGAGGCGGTGCAGCTTGTGTTGCAGGCGGCGGCCTTGGGGCAGGCTGGACAAATCTTTGTCCTCGATATGGGCCAGCCGGTGCGCATCTATGACCTGGCCTGCGATCTGATCCGTCTCAATGGGCTGGAACCGGAGCGTGACATCCCGATTGTCTTTACCGGCCTGCGGCGGGGTGAAAAACTGCACGAATCGCTCTATGCCGGCGATGAGCACGCTCAGCCGACCCTGCACCCTGGCATTTACGCCGTCAAGCGGTCGCCGGCGGTGTATGCCCAAGACTTGAACGATCTGATAGCTACCCTGGCCTTGCTGGCCCGTCAGCGCCGGCTGGATGCTGTGCGGCAGGTATTGAGTGAATGGAGCGGTGAGGATTTGTGCTCTCAAGAGGCCTCGGCGTGAAAAAGGAATCGCGAATGGGCTTGTGGTTGTCTCTGGCAGCCGGCAGCTATGCGTTGTTTATCTGGTTGTCGCGCTATGGCTATCAATACCTGGCTATGCGCGTGTTCGAATGGATCGTGCCGACGGCCGGCCTGGGCTTGTGGGCGGCGTCAAGCTGGCGGCAACGTCGCGCCTGGCCGCGCACCCCCATCGACCTGCCGATCCTGGCCTGGTGGGCGGTGACGGCCTGGTCGGTCTTGTTTTCTGTCAACCGCCGCGTTAGCTTGCGCGCCGCCTGGGAAACGGTCATCGTGTCCCTGGTTTTCTGGCTGTTGGTCGATCTGATGCGGCGCGGCGGCGGCAGTTTGCTGTGGAAAACACTGTACCTGCTGACCGGCGCGGTCTGTTTGGTGAGCGGCCTCGAGATGGCCGCCTGGTATTTTGGCTGGCCAATTTTTTCCTTTTTGGGGCCGGGCTGGTTTCCGATCGGCGGCCTGTCCAACCTCATCCCACCGGTGCTGCACCGGCTTGCGATCTCGCCGGTTAATGGCACCAGCCTGGCCGCATTGATGGCGCTGTTGATTCCCCCGGCGCTGTCGGTAGGCATTTCTGCGCAGGCGCGCGATACGCGGATCGGCGCCGGTTTGTGGCTGGGCGCGGCCGTCGTGACGATGCTATTGAGTCTGACGCGCGGCGGGTTTGTCGCCCTGGGCGCATCGCTGCCCCTGTTTATCCTCGGCGCCTCGTTCGATCCGCGCATCCGCCACATGCTGTCTGCGTTTTGGGCCAGGCGAATGGGGCGGCTGGCGCTGATCGGCGCGCTCGTGCTCGGCCTGGGCGGACTGGTCGGCGGCGGGTTGGCGCTGGCGACGCGGATGGCGAGTCACCAGTCGGGCGACCTGGTGCGGCTGGATCAGTTTCGCAGCGCGCTGGCCGTGTTCCGCGATCATCCGTGGACTGGCGTTGGCGCCGGCGCTTTTGGCACGGCCTGGCGCCTCTACCAAAATCCGCTGTTCGCGCGCGATCAGCTCAATTGGGTGCACAGCCTATACCTGAATGTGGCGGCAGAAACCGGCCTTCCCGGTTTGCTCGTCGGCGGCTGGCTGTTGTGGACGCTGGTCTGGCTGTGGTATCGGCGCTGGCGAGCCGCGCCGCCCGGCTCGACCAGGTGGTGGCAACTGCTGGGTATCGGCGCGGCGCTGGCCGGGCTGGCCGTGCAATCGACCGTCGATTACTTTTTTTTCGACCCCGCCATCTTGCTGCCGGTTTGTCTTTGGGTCGCTTGTATTTTGTTTCCCGAACACCCGTCGAGCGCGCCGCAGCCGGGCTGGCGGTGGGCCTGGGCGGGCGTCGGAGCTTTTTTGCTGTTGAGCGCCGCGCCGTTGGCCTGGGATGACTGGGGCTACAGCCAGATGACGGTCAGCCTGGCGGCGATGCAGCGCGGCGACTTGCCGGCAGCGCAAGACGCCGTCCGGCGGGCGATACAGCGCGATCCGTCGATGGGGCTGTATGCCTGCCAGTCGGGCTATGTTTATGGGTTGCAGGTTGGGACGGGCGATGAGGCCGCGCTCGATCAGGCGATTGAGCAATATCAACGGTGTGTCTATGATACACAAGCGCCCGGCTGGGCAGACCAACTCAACCTGGCGGCTCTGCTTGTCCAGGCCGGGCGCGTAGACGAGGCCCAAGCGCTGCTCGATCAGGCCGTCGAACGCGCGCCGCTCCAGCCACTGGTCTGGCTCAATCACGGTATTCTGGCCGAGCAGGCCGGCCAGTGGGCGGAGGCCGTTCGCGACTATGCCTGGGTGCTGCGGCTGGAGCCTTCCTGGGCCGGGTCTCCTTTCTGGCGGGACGGCGCGCGATCTGCGCGTTGGGACGACATCATTGCCTATGACGGACAGATCGACCTCGCCGCGAGCGACTGGCGCTGGCAGGTGTTAGCCGCCGCCGAACAATGGACGACATTGGCGCAGGAAACCCGGGCCTGGCTGGAACAAGCCCCCGACGACGCGAACGCGATGTTCTGGCTGGGAAAAGCCCTGCACGGGCAGGGCGATGCGGCAGCCCTCGAATGGCTGTCCCGCGCCGTCGAGCTTGCGCCAACGAACGGTGCGGCCTGGGTCGCGCGCGGCGATGTGTGGCTGGAACGCGGCCAGGTGCAGGCTGCCGATGCAGATTTTGGTATGGCGCTTTTTCTAAATCCCGCCGACCCGGCCGCCCGTCTGGGCCGGGCGCGTCTGGCTCGCCTGCGCGGCGACGATCAGCAAGCCATGCGCGAGTACCGGCAGGCGCTCAGCCCGTATCTGGTCATCTGGTATGGTTACGATATTGTGCTCTATGATCGCCTGGGCTGGCCGGCCCCGCTGCCTCAGGTGATGCGCCTGACCGGGCGGCTGGATGGCGAGGTAGCGCACGAGTTCGCTGCCTGGCTGCAAGCACGCGGCGATGAGGCGGCTGCGCATCAGGTGTATGATCACCTTGAGCGGCTGGATGCGTTTTGGAAGCTTGATTAAATATGTATGACTCCCCTGAAAAAAGTCGCACTTTAACAGCAATACAAGGCTGATCGGCGC
>CAYRXM010000001.1:0-102739 GCA_964428175.1 uncultured Anaerolineae bacterium | reverse complement strand
GACCCTGCGCTTTCAACTCTTTGAAAAAGCGCAGTTTGTGGCCGCGTGAAGTATATCTGTTGGCAGTCATGGTAATGGGAATAACCACGCTGACCAGGTCGCCGCTCCAACTATCAAAGGCCAAAACTGGTTGCTGGTCCAGCAGCGACAGCATCAGAACCAGGTCACACAAAATCCGGACAAGCCGGTCGCCGCCTTTGGAAACAACTAACCGCGTTGGAAGCAAACGAATTGTTGTACCAGAAGGAATGTTTTTTGCCTACATTCAAAGCGAAAAAGTCAAAGGGGTTGGGCTTGCACGGCTGAATAGCCGGCAGGATCAAATGATCGCCAAGAGAGGGCCACTGCTTACAAAAACCGCCGTTCATGCAAAGACTGGGACTCTCGGCGACATATTAACATCCATTTGTATGATTTTTGTTAGATTTCTATCAGAAAATTGTTAGAAATAGTATGAGGTTATGCCCAAAGCAATAGCTATTTGTTAGCCTGGCGATAGGCAGCCGTGTTTGCGCCGTGATAAACTGGTTCAAGATTAACCGCAATTAGAAAGACTGGAGGTCGATGATGAAAAACAAGTGTTTGTTCTTGACAGGTGCAGCACTGGTTGTGCTGGGACTGTTGTGGCTGCTGGGCGCGCCGGCGTCCTGGCCGCTGACGATGGTCGGATTGGGCGGCGTGTTCTTGCTGGCAGCGATGCTCTACCATGTCGGTGCGCTGGCCATTCCGGGCACCCTGATCGGCGGGCTGGGCGTGATGCTCTTTGGACAAAACATCACCGGCTGGTGGGCCAGTTGGCTCTACGTCTGGCCGCTGGTGCCGGGCCTGGTCGGATTGGGGCTGGTCATGGCCAGCCTGTTGGGGATGCCCGGCCAGCGCGTTCGCCAGGCCGGGATGGTCTGGTTCATCCAGGCGCTGTTGATGGCCGGCTTGATGTGGGCCATGCACACCCTGACGCCTTTTATCTTCTCATGGGCGCTGATTCTGGTCGGCCTGGGGGTGATGTTTATTGTCGCCGCCGCATTGACCGGCGTCGGCGCGCAGGCCATTCCCGGCGTGATCGTTGGCGGGCTGGGCGTGATGCTTTACTGGCAAAATATGACCGGTTTGTGGGCCAGTTGGTCGTACACCTGGGCATTAATCCCCGGGTTTGTCGGCGCGGGGCTGGCGCTCGCCAACCTGCTGGGGATGGGCGGGCGCGTGGTGCGCAAGGTCGGCTTGCGCATGATGGCCTGGAGCGCGGTGACGTTTCTGATCTTTGGTTTCTTTTTCGCCTTTAACGGGATGTTTATCCGCCTGTGGCCGCTCTTGTTCATCGTCCTGGGCATCTGGATTCTGCAATCGAGCCAGGATCGCAAATCGAATTCTGCGGCTGTGTAAATCAAACCTTCGAGATTTCAGAAATCCCGGAGACCAACCAGATGGAGGTTCAAATGAAGAAAAAATTAATTCTTGGCGTCTTGATGGTAAGCGTATTGGGTTTTTTGTTGACGGGGTGCGCCCTGATGCACGGATCGGGCCGGTTGGCCCAAGAGGATCGGCAGGTCAAGGGGTTTACCAGCGTCACTTTGGCCGGCATCGGCACGCTGCACATTGACAAGGGCAGCAAAGAGTCGCTGCGCATCGAAGCTGAAGACAACCTGCTGCGTTACCTGACCGCCGAGGTGCGCGATGGTCATCTGTACATCGGCGTCGAGCCGGGAGTGGGACTGAACAACACCAAACCGATCCATTTTTACCTCACCGTCAAATCTCTCGATTCGGTAACCCTGTCGGGCAGCGGCAAGATCATCGCCCCGGAATTGGATGCTCAAACACTGTCGGTGACCATAAGCGGCGCGGGCGACATCGAACTGGGCACGGTTAAGGCCGAGCAGGTGCGCTTCAAAATCAGCGGTTCAGGCGATATGCAGGTGCAAGAGGTTCGCGCCAACACAATCGATCTGAATCTGAGCGGCTCCGGCGATATCGAGATCGTCGAAGGACAAGTAGAGCGCCAGAACATCCTGATCGGCGGTGCGGGCCGCTATCTCGCCGACGCGGTGAGCAGCGACGAGGTCAACGTGCAGGTGACAGGCAGCGGTTATGCAGCAGTCTGGGCGCGAGATCGCCTCGACGCGACCGTCAGCGGCAGCGGCGATATCGAGTATGTCGGCCAACCGGTGGTCGTGACGCACATCTCCGGCTCGGGCAGAGTAAGCCAGATCAACGGCTAATCCCGGCCAATCGATCTTTTTTTGTATTGGTCAATGACATAGTGGACAGTGCAAAATTGGCCCAAATGGTGTATCCTTGGTCTGTATGGGACAAAAACGAATTCACTTTCCACGAACAACCGCTGCACAACGGAAACTGCTCTTCCAGAGCTGGGAAGAAACTGGCAATATCGCCGCTGCGAGTCGCAAGGCGCACGTATGTCGCCAGACCTTTTACAATTGGAAACCACGCTTCGACGCCGAAGGCTATGCAGGATTGGAGCACCTGGTCGATTCGGCTCCCAAGTCGCCTGCACACACTTCATCAGCAGTCGAACAACGCGTTGTTGAGATGCGCAATGAGCATCCCGAGTGGGGCAAGCGACGGATTGCCGACGAACTGGCCAAAGCCAACAATTGGGAACGAGTGATCGTACCCAATACCGTGCGGCGAATTCTCAAGGCGGCCCACCTGTGGGTCTCCGCAGCCGAGAGCAAGCCAGTGATTGAGCCTGCCGTGCGCACGGCCGAGGAAGCGGGACAGACGATCAACGTCGATCTGTGTTTTGTGCCGGCAACGCACAGTGGCGAGGTCAAGCTGCCTGCGGTGAGTGGCTCCTCTGGGCGATTGGTGGTGGAGCGGCCCAAAGAAGCCGCACCTTCATACCCAGGCCAGGTATTTGCGCAGGCTGACCTGGAGTATGCGCAGGCGATGCAGCAATTCCGTGCCGCTTCGGCTGAGCAGGCGGTTCAATCGACGCCGGACACCCCGATCGCCACACCTGAACCTGACGACACCGCAACGGTGCGTGAACAAAAACGTGCACTCCGTCAAACCGAAGCTGAACTCCGTGCCCAACGCCGTCAGGTCCGCGCACAGCGCGAACAGCAAGACACCGCCTGGCGTGCACTGCGTGAACGCCGCCGCACCCAACAAGCAGCCTGTGCCTCCTCTGCGCCCGACAGCGATGGCACTGCCCTTTTGTCGGACGCCGAATGGCGACAGATGCGCCAGCACCATCGTGAACAACAACGCCAACGTGAGCAAGCCGACGCACTGTGGCGTGAACAACGCAATCAACTCAAGCAGCAACTCTCGACGCTGCCCATCGTCACCGTCTGGGTCGCCGTGCTGCTTCTCGTCGACAATTGCACTCGTCAGTGCTTGGGATTGCCTTTGTTTACTGTTGGCGCACACGTCACCGCCGAGATGATCGTCGCCGCTCTGCAAGTCTTGTTGCCCACCGACTTGCAGTTCCTTATCTCGGACCGGGGTGTGCATTTCACTGCTCAAGTTTTCAAAGAACTCGCCAGCAACGCGGGCTTTGTCCATATCCTGATCGCCCGCCATCGTCCGCAGTCCAATGGCATTGCCGAGCGTTTTGTCCGTACACTCAAAGAGTGGTTAGCGACGTACTCTTGGGAAACTGAAGCCGAGTTGTTGACTTTGCTTGTGCAGTTCCGAGAGCAGTACAATGACCGCCCCCACCAGGGCTTACCGTTCCCGGGCCTCTCACCCAACGAGTTCGCTAACCGAATCGGCGTTCTATGACGGTGGGCAAGTGTCCACTATGTCGTTGACCAATACACAATCGATCTTTTTTTGTTGTCCTGGCACACAAACTATGGAGAAACGCAATGCTGGACGAAATTCTATATCAATTAAGCCGCCCGCTGATCGAACTTGTCGCGCACACGCGCTTTGACCTGGACGTGCGCTGGCACGAAGCACTGCCCCAGGGGGCCAAGATCATCGCCCCCAACCATCCCACCACCACCGATCCGTTCCTGATCGGCATGTTGGCCGCAGACCGGGTGCATATCTTGATCGAAGAAACGCTGTTCAAGGTGCCCGGCTTGGGCCAATACCTGGCTCAAACCGGACACGTGCGCGTGGTCAAGAGCAACGGGCGCACAGCCTACGATCAGGCCAAGACGCTGCTTGCCGGTGGGCGCACACTGGTCATCTTCCCCGAAGGCTCGATCAGCCCACTGGAAGGCGGCTTTTGCCCCCCGCACACCGGCGTCGTGCGGCTGGCGCTGGAGACCGGCGCGCCGGTAGTGCCGGTGGGCATCTCGCTGGATCGCACGCGCATCCGGCGCATCGAAACCAAAGTCGACGGCAAAATCGAGACCGGCACCTGGTATCTGGGCGGGCCGTATGCCGTCACTGGCGGGCGAGCGCACTATGTACAGGGCGATGTGACCGACCGGGCATACGTGCGCACGCGCTCGCAGCAGTTGATGCAGCAGATCGACGATCTGGTCCGTGAGGGCGAGCAGCGCCAACGCCGCCACTTGCCCGCTCCCGCACTGCGTCCCGGCATGCAGCCCGGCTGATGCCATCTCGCGGCTCTGTGCGCCTGATAGGGTCTATCCTCCAAGATCATGGCCTTGCTGGTTGAGTAGCTGCGATGCTTTTGCTCTACGGGATAGGACGGGCGCATTTCTTTTTGGAGCAGCTTGACATAACGTTCCAAACGAGGAGAGCGGCACGCCCCGTTGTTCCACAACGCCGTGCCACCTCGATTGCGTATCGTATTGCATCGTCAGGCACGAGGCGTGCCTGACTCCTCAAAAACTCGCCCCAGGATTGAAATGCGCCCGATAGGACTTGAGTACTAGCCAAGCGATTCAAAAGGTGGTATAATGCCTGATGAATGCCAAGCTGGAGCGTACTTATGACCAACGATCAGGCGCATATCCGTCGACAATTGGCCGCGCTGCAAACCGTGCAGACCATCGCCCAAGAGTTGACCTCTGAGCTAGACGCGAAAAAGCTGTTGCACAAAATCCTCGATTCGGCCATCCAGGTACTTGAGGCCACTCAAGGCTCTCTGCTGTTGTGGGATGAAAAATCCGACGAGTTGGTCTTTGTCGTCACCCAAAACCCCGACCTGCTGGACTATCGCATGGCTTCGAACAAGGGCATTGCCGGTTGGGTTTTCACCAACTGTGAGCCGGTGATTTCGAGCGATGTGGCCCAGGACAGCCGCTTTAACCCCGAAGTCGACCGCAACACCGACTTTGTGACGCTTTCTCTGATCACGGTGCCCATGATGAATGCTTCCGAAAAGATCGGCGTCATCCAGGTGATCAACAAGCGCTCCGGCGAGCCGTTCGACGATCTGGATCGAGACATTCTCATGTCGCTGGCGGCCCAGGCCACCACGTCGATCATCAACGCGCGGCTGTACCAGGAACTGGAATCTGAAAAAGATCGCATCATTGCCATCGAAGATCAGGAGCGCAAAAAACTGGCCCGCGATCTGCACGACGGCCCCGCACAGACGCTGGCCTCGATCATTATGGAAATTGACTTTATCAACAAACTGTACGAGCACGAACCGGCCAAAGTGCCGCAAGAGTTGGTCAAACTACGCGAAACCGCACAACGCACGCTGGCCCAGGTGCGCAACACCATGTTCGAACTGCGCCCGCTGGTGCTGGAATCGCAGGGGCTGCGCGCCGCGCTGGAAACCTATACCGAGCGGCTGATCAACGTGGAGGGACTCAACGTTCACCTGGACGTGCGCAACCTCGACGAGGAACGCCTGCCCGCCAAGATCGAAGAGCTTTGTTTTGCGATCATTCGCGAAGCGGTGGTCAACATCAAAAAACATGCCAAGGCCAAAGACACCTGGATCATTGTCGAAAAGCGCAGCAAAGACCTGATTGTGGCCGTGCGTGACAACGGGTACGGTTTCAATGTGGCCGAGACACAGAGAGGCTACGGCAATCGGGGCAGCCTGGGGTTGTTGAACATGCGGGAACGGGCCGAACTGCTGGGCGCAAAATACTCGCTCGAATCGGCGCCCGGCCGGGGTACGCTGGTCTCATTGATCGTGCCCTTGCAGACCGAGGCCGCGCATGCCCGAGGCGCGCAGCCGGTGTCCAAAAAGCCGATGGCCCAGACCATCGAAGCCGTGGGACGCCGCAAAGGAACGGGGCCACTGCTCTGGCCCGGCGACGTGCCGCCCAATGGCGTCAACGCGCAGACGCGCAAAAAAGGCACCGGTCCGTTGATGGATGGGGAATGAACCGCCAGCCGGCAAAATAAAAATGGGAGGGCCAATGCCCTCCCATTTTTTTGTGGGGAAGACGGGAGTTGAACCCGTACGGATTTCTCCACGTGATCCTAAGTCACGCTCGTCTGCCAGTTCCGACACTTCCCCGCTAGGGTGACAACATTATACCGTGTGCATCCTGTTTTGGCAAGTTCGGCGCGGGCAGGTCAAACTGCACGAACACGGTTTGTCCATCGCCCACGCTGACCCGGCGGGTGTAAAGCCTGTCGCCGACCCTCAGGCGCAAGATATACTCACCGGCCGGCAGATCACTCAACGTCCAGTTTTCGTGCCAGCGCGTGTCAGAATTCAGCCGCTCACGGCGCACACCGGTGTACGTCCACGTTTCACGCCAGTATCGATCCGGCTGTTCGGCGCGGTGAATGGTGATCAGCACCCCTTCGAGCGGCTGGCGAGCAGCATCGACGACACGGCCCACCAGCATGCCGCAGCCCGGCAGCGGGTCGAACCACAACACAGGGTTCTGCGTGTGCTCAAACGTATTCAATCCCAGCCGCACCTCAAAGTGCAGGTGCGGCCCAACGGCGATCCCGCTCATCCCCACCCGCCCGATGACCTCACCCTGTTCGACACGCTGCCCCACACCCACCTGGACAGCCACCAGGTGTCCATAGAGCACGTAAACGGGCCGCCCGTAACAGCGCTCGTCCAATTCCAGGATGACCAGCTGCCCGTAATAGTCCCGATGGCGTCCCCAGGCCGTCTGCCGATCCGTTCCGGCAACGACGACCGTGCCGCCAGCGACGGCAAAAACCGGCGTTCCGAGCGAATTGACAAATTCGACGCCGTGATGCACCTGGTATTGCCCCTGTCCGGTCGAGCCATACGGGTAGAAATGATCAGGCTGGTCGCCGGCAGCCGCGTCGACCGGGCGAACCCAGTGCGGCGTGCAGACCGTGGCAAGTGAAATGACCGGCGTGTTGGGCGCAAATGCCCGCAATGAACCGGCCATGCCCAGCCACACGACGAGACAGCCGATCCAGATTTTTTTCCAATCCCTATTATTGTTGCGCATCAAGTTTTCTTTTTGAACATAATATGGTATACTGTCTCATGTTTAGACGTTAAATCGCTCAAGACGGGTGAGGCCGGTTTCGAGACTGGGCTGATCCTTTGCCTTGAGCGTGTCCAGTAACCTGATGTTGATAAACCGAAAGGAGAAAGACAATGACCGAATCTAGCATCCCGACAGGCTCAGGATCTGGCATGAACGAAAACGATATGCTCACCATTGCCCAAGTAGCCACTTTTCTCAAACTCCACGAGTTGACCGTGCGCCGCCTGGCCCGCGAAGGAGAACTGCCGGCGTTCAAAATTGGGCGGCAGTGGCGCATCAAACGCGACTTGCTCGAAAAATGGATCAGCGAGCGTTCCGGGCGAGGCAGCTAGTACTCCATCAAACCAAATTTGATATGCAAATTGCGCCCACGGGCCAGACTTGAACCTATCAAAATTAGGTCGCAAGAGTACCAGACCTCCATCAAACAAGATTTGATTGGAAAGCGGCATTTTTCCGTCTGGAGCGCAGCCGGGTCGCCTCCGGCAAAACAGTGCCCACGGTGAAAACCGTGGGCACTGTTGTTTTTCGAGTTGGGGGCCGTCTAGCAGTTTGTCGGAGAAACCGGGTTTATGCTCATTGCGTGATAATCCAGAATTATGAAATGTGCCGTTCGACAGTTTATGTTCATAGAAAAGCATAAACCCGGTTTCTGTTCCATTTCTCCGACAGGTTGCTAGAGCGCATCGCCGAGCAAAATGCCCAGCAAGCCGACGATCACGCCCAAGTGAAGCAGCAGATCGCTGCGTACCAGCCAGCCCCAGAAACCCGGTTCACCATACAGACCGGGAATGCAGTTCAAAATCAGGCCCAGCAGGGCCAGCCCGATGCCGATAAAAACCGGCAATCCCTTGTTGTGTGCCAAAAAGTGCGAAACGGTGTCGAGCAAATCCTTGCCAGAGGCGCTCTTGGTCATCTGGATTCCTCCGCTCGACCCACCCGGCTAATCGGCCAGCGATGGGTCCAATGAAATGGCCTTGTTGATATTTTGCGTCGCTTTATCATACTCGCCGACGCTTCCATAAATGATGCCCCGGTTATAATAGGCCAGCGCCAGGTTGGGATCGAGTTCGATGGCCTCGTTCAGATCGCGCAATGCATCGTCGTAATGCCCCGTTTTTTCATAGGCCCGACCCCGGTTGACAAAGGCCAACGCCATTCCTGGCGACAGTTCGATGGCCCGGGTCAGATCGGCGATCGCCGGCGTGTACTGCTTGAGTTCGATCTGCGCCGCACCGCGCCGGCTATAGAGTTCTGCACTGTCAGCCTGCAGCTCGATGGCCTGGGTCAGGTCACTGACCGCCTTGTTGTGCTGCTCGACAGCGATATACGAAGTGGCGCGCGCCAGAAAGACCTGCCAGTCCGTCTGCGACAGTTCGATTGCGGCGGTAAAATCCTTGATCGCCACCGGATGCTCACCGAGGATCGCCCGCGCCTGGCCGCGCCGGTAATAGGCCTGACTCGACGCCGGATCGAGATCGATGGCCTGATTCAGATCGATCATGGCCCACTGGTAGTCCTGGAGCGCCGTTCTGACAATGCCGCGTTCCAGATAGGCCCGGGTATATTGGGGTGACAAATCGATTGCCTTGCTCAAGTCCTGAAGCGCCTTGTTGTGCTGCCCCTGCTCCTCGAAAGCCACGCCGCGATAATAATAGGACTGGGCCAATTCGGGGTCGAGCTTGATCGCCTTGTTATAGTCTTCGACTGCACGCCGTTCGCGTCCCAACCGGGCATAGGCAAGGCCCCGTCCCAGGTACGCATAGGGCGAGTTGCCATCGACGCGCGTGGCCTGGTCAAACATCTCGATCGCCTGCTGCACGCTGCCCTGAGTCACCAGCGCAAACCCTTGATTGACGTATGGCGTCACATCCTGAGGCCGCAGGTCTTGCGCGCGCTCGTAATAGGCCATCGCCTTGAGCGGCAGATTGATGTAATAATAGGCATTGCCCAAGCGCAGCCAGTTGGCCGCACGGGCGATCAACTGCGCTTCGTCTATATCGCTGCTGGCCATGTCGGAGACATCGAGGGCCAGCTCGATCCGTTCCAGACGATTGAGCACCTGCTCGATGTTTGAAATATCGCGCGAGGAAAGGGCGGGATGATCGATCTGGACGACTTGGCTGAGCGCAATCTGGGCTTCGCGCTGCAAACGTTCCAGCCGGGCATTCAGCATCGTCCGTTCTTGCTGCACCATCTCGCTGCGCGCCTGCAACCTGGCCTCGATTTGAGCCTTGTCCTGTTTCAGCAGCTCGATTTCTTGCTGCCCGAGTTCGAGTTCCTTGCGGTGCAGCGCCACCAGGTCGGCGCGTTCAAGTTCAAACGAGCGGCTGCGGGAGCGCAGCACCAGCCCAACGACAAATTCGACCAGGGCGACCAGCACCAGTGCCAGGCCGAACAAAACCGGGCCCAGGGTTTGGCCGCTAAACACACCCTGCAGCCAGGCCGCCGACGACGGCACCCAGGGCCACCAGTAAGGGGCGCTAAAATAGGCCGCCACACCCAGAGCGACGATACCAAGCGCAGCTACAATCCACCATACAGCCTTTTTCACGTTTCCTCCCACAACATCTACAATCCCCGCCGTCATTATAACGCAATCCCCCCGCTGTGTCAATGAACGCGAATAAAGCAAAGCTAGTTTAGGTGCATTTTATGTAAAACAAGGACCTCCAGGCATCATTGGCTACCCGGAATCAAAATTTGACCAATATCCAAGTCTGTGGTAAACTGTGTTTCAGATCGATGTGATCAATCAGACTGTTTGGATCGTTCTGAAGGATTGTCCATGCGCACCTGGCGCGTTTTTCCCGGCACCGGTACCACTGGTCGCACTCGTTCCTCCATCACGGAGGAATGTTGTCGGTTGGGAGAAAGCCAGCGCCGCACCTAGATCGAACGGCTATAGACAAGCCTCCCAACCGGGGGGCTTTTTTTGTCGCACAAACGACTCCCCTGAAAAAAGGTCAGGAACGACAAACAAGTCCAAGAACTTGATACATCAAGTATCTTGGAGCTTTGCCAACTGTTCTTAATAAGCGCAAGAACAATAACCCCAACGAGCAATTTCACGAACAGCCGACCTTTTTTCAGCAAAGCCACAAATCAGTCAGTGCAAAGACGCCTTGACCTTGTTCAAGGCGTCTTTTTTTTTCATTCATTGCCAGGCATCTGGCACCAGGAGGGAGAGAGATGCGCATATTGGTTTCCGACCCATTGGCGCAAGACGGGATCGAACTGCTGCAACGACGACATTTCGTCGATGTGAAAACGGATTTGAGCCAGGAACAAATCGTCGAGATCATTGCCGGCTATGATGCGCTGATCGTGCGCAGCGGCACGCAGGTCACAGCGCCCATTCTCCAGGCGGGCAAGCACTTGCAGGTGGTTGGACGCGCCGGGGTGGGCGTTGACAACATTGACGTGGACGCGGCGACGGCGCAGGGCATTCTGGTCGTCAACGCGCCGGACGGCAACAGCATCGCCGCCGCCGAGCACACCGTCGCCATGATGATGGCCCTGACCCGGCACATCCCCGCCGCCGACGCCTCGATGCGCGCCGGCAAATGGTCGCGCAAGCAGTTTATGGGCGTCGAAGTGACCGGCAAGACGCTGGGCGTGATCGGCCTGGGCCGCATTGGCCGCGAGGTGGCCCGCCGCGCGCGCGGCCTGGAGATGCGCGTGCTCGGCTTTGACCCCTACATGTCCAGCGCGCACGCCGAGCGGCTGGGCGTCGAGTTGTGCCCGCTGGAACGGCTGCTCGCCGAGGCCGACTTTATCACCGTCCACGTGCCGCTCACCCCGGCAACCAAGGGCATGATCGGCGCGGCAGAACTGGCCCAGGTCAAGCCGACGGCGCGGATCATCAACTGCGCACGCGGCGGCATCGTCGACGAGGCCGCGCTGGATCAGGCGCTCAAGGATGGGCAGCTCGCCGGCGCTGCGCTCGATGTGTTTGTCCAGGAACCCCCGCTCGGCAGCCCGCTGCTGAACAACCCCAGGGTGGTGCTCACCCCGCACCTGGGCGCGTCCACCCAGGAGGCCCAGGTCGCCGTCGCGGTCGACGTGGCCCGGCAGGTGCTCGATGTGCTCGATGGGAAACCGGCCGCCCACCCGGTCAACGCGCCGATCATCCCGCCGGAGACACAGGCCCAACTCTTGCCTTTTTGCGAGCTGGCCGAAAAGCTCGGCGCGGCAGCCAGCCAGCTCGTCGACAAGCACCTCAACACCGCGCGCATCACCTATGCCGGCCAATTGGCCGAAATGAACACCGACTTGCTGCGCGCGCTGATCATCAAGGGGTTGCTGCAAGACGTGACCGAAGCGCGGATCACCCTGGTCAATGCCGGGCTGATCGCCCGCGAGCGCGGCCTGGAGGTGAGCGAGGAAAAAACCGGCGACGCCGGTCACTTTGCCAACCTGATCACCCTCACCCTGAGCGACAACGGCGCGCAGCGCGTCCTTTCCGGCACGATTATGCGCGGCGAACCGTACATCGTGCGCATCGACGAATACTGGCTCGACTTTGCCGCACATGGCTACCAGCTGTTGGTTTACAACCGCGACCAGCCCGGGCTGATCGGCCAGGTGGGGCTGGTGACGGGCCGCGCCGACATCAACATCGCCTTTATGGGCGTGGGCCGGCTCCAGGTGCGCGGCGAAGCGCTGATGGTGCTCACCCTGGACGAATTCGCACCGCCGCATGTCCAGGCCGAAATCGAAGCGCTGCCCGGCGTCCACTCGATTCGACTGCTATCATTGTAACACGCCATCCCGAAGGCCCGACGCTTTCGAATGGTCACATTATACTGAAAGGATTCAACATGCAAGACTCCCTGGTTCCAACGATCAACCCCTTTGAAATTGCCCAGCGCCAGCTTGGGCGTGCCGCTCAAGTGATGGACCTCGACCCGACCATGCACGAGTTTTTGCGCTGGCCGATGCGCGAATTTCACGTGCGCATTCCGGTCAAGATGGATGACGGAACGACCCGTATCTTTGAGGGCTTTCGCGTCCAATACAATGACGCGCGCGGCCCGACCAAAGGCGGCATCCGCTTTCACGTCGCCGAGACGTTTGACACCATTCGCGCGCTGGCCGCCTGGATGACCTGGAAGTGCGCCGTGGTCGACATTCCGCTGGGCGGCGGCAAGGGCGGCGTGGCCTGCAACCCCAAAGAACTCTCGCTCGGCGAGCTGGAACGCCTGAGCCGGGGCTACATCCGCGCGCTGGGCAAATACATCGGCCCGGAGGTCGATGTGCCCGCTCCCGACGTGTACACCACGCCACAGATCATGGCCTGGATGATGGACGAATACAGCATTCTGGTGGGGCACAACGCGCCCGGCGTGATCACAGGCAAGCCGCTGCCGCTGGGCGGCTCGCAAGGGCGCAGCGACGCGACCGCCCGGGGCGGCATCTATTGCGTCCGTGAGGCCGCCCGCTTGCTGGACATCGACTTGAGCAAGGCCACCGTCGCCATCCAGGGCTATGGCAACGCCGGAACCTTTGCCCACAAGTTGATCGCCGAGATGTTTGGGGCCAGGGTCGTGGCAATTTCCGATTCGCGCTCGGGTCTGTACTGCCGCGACGGCCTCGACTTTGAAGCGACCTCCCGGCACAAGCGCGCCACCGGCAGCCTGATCGACTACCCAGACTGCGAGCGCATCAGCAATGCCGACCTGCTCGAACTCGACGTGGATATTTTGATCCCGGCCGCGCTGGAAGGGGCCATTCACGCCGGCAATGCCGGGCAGGTCAAAGCCAGGATGGTGGTCGAATTAGCCAACGGCCCCACCACGCCCGAAGCCGACGACATCCTGGAAGCCAAAGGGTGCCTGGTCATCCCCGATTTCTTGTGCAACGCCGGCGGCGTCACCGTCTCTTATTTCGAGCAGGTGCAAAACGCCTACAACTATTACTGGACGCTTGATGAGGTGTACCAGCGGCTGGATCAGAAAATGACCATCGCCTTTCACCAGGTCGATCAGGCCGCGCGCAAATACAACGTGTCGCATCGCGTCGCTGCTTACCTGATCGCCGTGTCCCGCGTCGCCGAAGCATGCCAATTGAGAGGGTGGGTTTAGAGTTTTTTGTGCCAGAAACCAGGTTTTTGACAAAAACCTGGTTTCTGGTTTATGCGAGCATTGCACAAAAAGGAGGGCCGAGATGTACCGCGCGTGGTTTGAATGCATTCGCGGCTGCGGCGAACGCTTCCCGCTCAACGAGGTGATCTATACCTGTCCGCGCTGCGGCGGCCTGCTCGACGTGGTGCACGACGTTCTGGCGCTGCGCGACCGCAGCGAGCAGGCCTGGATGACTCTGTTCGACCGCCGCATCCGCACCAACGAGTGGCCCTATGGCAGCGGGGTGTGGGGCAAAAAAGAGTGGGTGCTGCCCGATCTCGATCCCGAAAACGTCGTCTCGATGTACGAGGGCCACACCAATCTCTTTTGGGCCGAGCGCCTGGGCCGGGATCTCGGCCTTGACGACCTGTGGATCAAGCTGTGCGGCAATACACACACCGGCTCGTTCAAAGACCTGGGCATGACCGTGCTCATCTCACAGGTGCGCCAGATGCGCGCCGCGGGCGTGCCGATCCGCGCCGTGGCTTGCGCCTCCACCGGCGATACGTCGGCGGCGCTGGCCGCCTACGGTGCGGCGGCGGGCATCCCCACCCTGGTCTTTTTGCCCAAAAACAAGGTCTCGACCGCACAGCTGGTGCAGCCCATCGCCAACGGCGCGCTGGTCGTGGCCCTTGACACCGACTTTGACGGCTGCATGCAGATCGTCAAGGCGGTGACCGCCGACAACAGCATCTATCTGGCCAACTCGATGAACAGCCTGCGCATAGAAGGCCAGAAAACGGTCGGCATCGAGATCGTGCAGCAGTTCGAATGGCAGGTGCCCGACTGGATTGTGATCCCGGTGGGCAATTTGGGCAACGTCAGCGCGTTGGGCAAGGGCCTGCTGTTGATGAAGGAACTGGGGCTGATCGAGAAACTGCCGCGCATCCTCTGCGCCCAGTCTGCGCGCGCCAACCCGCTCTACCTCAGCTACCTGACCGGTTTCAAGCACTACCAGCCGGTTGCGGCCCAGATGACCGCCGCCAGCGCGATCCAGATCGGCAATCCGGTCAGTTACGAGCGGGCGGTCAAAACCCTGCGCCAGTTGGACGGCGTGGTCGAGCAGGCCAGCGAGCAAGAATTGGCCGATGCCTGCGCCCGCGCCGACCGCACCGGCCTTTACACCTGCCCGCACACCGGCGTGGCCCTCGCCGCCCTGTTCAAGGCCGTCGAGCGCGGCGACGTTGGTCGGCGCGACCGGGTGGTGGTGATCTCGACCGCGCACGGCCTCAAATTCACCGATTTCAAGGTGAAATATCACGAATCTGCGTTACAGGATGTCATTTCACACTCTGCCAATCCGCCGCTTGAACTGCCCGCCGATGTGGGCGTGGTCAAGCAGGCCGTTCACAAGGCCGTTTTCTAGACCTGGCAGGTTTCAGAAACCTGGCAGGTCTGGACTGAAAAAGAGGAGTCGACTCATGTCCGTCCACTCTCATCTCATCACCATGAAATTTGGCGGCACGTCGGTGGGCAGCGTAGAGGCCATCGCCCGCGTCGCCGACATTGTTCGCCGCACGCAGAGCAACGAACTGCACCCCATCCCCGGCGCAGACGAACGGCGGGTCGTCGTCATCGTCTCGGCGATGAACGGCGTGACCAATGCGCTGATCGCCGCGGCCCAGGCCGCCGTAAACGGCGACGCGCCGGCGGTCAACCGGACGGTCGAAGCGCTGCACCAAAAGCACCTCGACACGCTCGCCGCGCTCGCGCCCGACGCCGGCGCACGGTTCGAGATCGAGGGCGAGATCGACAGCCTGCTCACCCACGTCCACAGTCTGTGCCGGGCGGTGGCGGTGCTGGGCGAACTGACCCCGCGCGGCCTGGATGTGGTCAGCGGGCTGGGCGAGCGCCTGTCGGTGAAAATCGTCGCCGCAGCGATGCGCGCCCGGGGCCTCGCCGCCGAGGCAGTCGAGGCGAGCGAGTTGATCGTCACCGACGACCATTTTGGCGCGGCCAACCCGCTGATGCAGAAAACCAGGGAAAAGACGCGCGCCCGGCTGCTGCCCTTGCTGGAACATCCAAGCGGAGCGGTGGGCAGTGCCGTGCCGGTGATTACTGGCTTTATCGGCGCGACGGAAGAAGGTGTGCTGACCACGTTGGGGCGCGGCGGCAGCGATTACAGCGCGACCATCGTCGGCGCGTGCCTGGACAGCCATGAAATCTGGATCTGGTCGGATGTGGACGGGGTGATGACCGCCGATCCGCGCGTGGTGTCCGACGCGCAGACCATCGAGGCGCTGTCGTACGGGGAGGCGGCCGAGTTTTCCTATTTCGGGGCCAAGGTGATCCACCCCAAGACGATTCTGCCCGCCGTGGAACGAGGAATTCCGCTGCGCATCCTCAACTCGTTCAACCCGGAGCATCCCGGCACCGATATTGTGGCCCGCCCGCAGGCCAACGGGCGGGTGGTCAAGGGCATCACCGCCATTCGCGGCGTCAGCCAGGTCGCCGTTGAAGGCAGAGGGATGATGGGCGTGCCCGGCATCGCCGCGCGCGTCTTTTCGACGGTCGCCAACGAGCAGATCAACGTGCTGATGTTCTCGCAGTCGTCGTCGGAGCAGAGCATTTGTTTTGTCGTGCCCGGCGACGCCGCACCGCGCGCCGAAAAGGCGCTGCGCCGCGCCTTTGAATACGACATGCTGCGTCACAACGTCGAAGAGATCAGCTACCGCAGCGACATTGCCGTGCTGACCATCGTCGGCGAGCGGATGAAGGATACGGTGGGCATCGCCGCGCGACTGTTCACCGCGCTATCCGATAGTGGGGTTAACATCCTTTCCATTGCGCAGGGATCGTCAGCAGACAACATTTCGCTGGTCATCGACGAGGCGCAGGCCGACCAGGCCGTGCGCGCCGTCCACGCGGCGTTCGGGTTGGGGACCAAGTAGGCATACAAGCGGCGACGGGCTGCCGATCTCAAATTGGTCCGGGTTCCGTGGATGTATACGCGAGTCCGCTGAAAAAACTAAAAACGGCTGGAAAAATGGGACACCGATTTTCACTGATTGACACTGACTTTATATTCTTATCAGTGTGCGTTAGCCTGTGTTCACCTGTGTCCCTTTTTCCAGCAGAGTCATGCGTCCACACTCACTTTTGCAGGTGATAGGGCACATCGACAATCACCCGCTGATAACCCTGCCTGCGCCGTCGGTAGAGCAGCGCGGCCTTGATCGCCCAGGCAGTCTGGTTGTGCAGCAGCCCTTGCCACCATTTTGCCGGGATAAATTCGGGCAGAACCACAACAGCAAGGCCTCGCTCCGGATCGCGCCGATCCGCTTCGTCCAGGTATTCCAGCAAGGGGCCGACCACCGAGCGGTATGGCGAAGGCAGCACGACCAGGGGCATACACTGTCCCCATATACACCATTTGTCGCGCACGCGCTCCGTCGCTTGCGCCTCGATGTCAACCGTCACCGCAGTGACATCGTTTGACATCGTCCGCGCAAAATGCAACGCCGCCAACGCGCCCCGGTGGATGCCCGAGACGGGTACGACGATCTTGTGCCGGTTCAGTGGATCGACGTCATCCCAGGTTTCGGGAGAAAGCCCGTTCAACGACAGCTGCCGGGCGACGTCATCGTAGTGCTTGTGGATGACATGAAACATCCAGACGCAGGCGGGAATCAACAGTGTCACGATCCAGGCTCCGCGCAAGAACTTGGTCAGGATAATCACGCTCAGTACGACCGCCGTCGCAGCCGCGCCGATGCCGTTCAACACCAGTTTCCACTGCCAGCCTTTTCCTTTTTCCCTTCGCCAATGCACCACCATTCCTGTCTGCGATAGAGTAAAGGAGAGAAAAACGCCCACGGCATACAGGGGGATCAAGCGATGCGTCTGGCCACCAAACAAAATGACCAAGCCGGAAGCCAGCAAGGCCAGAATGATGATACCGTTGGCAAAAACAAGCCGGTCACCCAGGTGTGTAAATTGTTTGGGCAAATAACACGCGCGGGCCAGAATGGCCGCCAGGCGTGGAAAATCGGCAAACGAAGTGTTGGCAGCCAGGATCAGGATCAGCATCGTGGCAAACTGCAAGACCAGGTACAGCGAACCACCGCCAAAGACCTGTTTGCCAATCTGGGAAACCACCGTTTCTTCTTCCGAGGGAATCACGTTGAGAAAATGGGCCAAGATGCCGATCCCCAGAAACATAATGGTCAACAAGGCGGCCATAGCAATCAGCGTTTTGCCGGCATTGTCGGCCTCCGGTTTTTTGAAAGCCGGAATACCGTTGCTGATCGCTTCAATGCCGGTCAGTGCGGCACAGCCGGAAGCAAACGCACGCAAGACCAGAAACAATGTGAGTGGTTGTACAGCGCCTTCAAGGGCATGGGCCGGCGCAGACACCGGCCCGGTGTTGCCAAAGACTAATCGGATCAGACCGACGACGATCAGGGCAAGGAAAATTGAAATGAATCCATAGGTGGGCAGAGAAAACATCGTTCCCGATTCTCGCACGCCGCGCAGATTGGCCCACATAATAAACACAATCGCCAGCAGGCACAAGAGAACTCGATAGGGCAACAAGAACGGAAAAGCCGAGGTGAGTGCAGCAATGCCGGCGGTGATGCTGACCGCGACCGTTAACACATAATCAATCATGAGAGCGGACCCGGCCGTTAGTCCCGGCCAGGTGCCCAGGTTGTCATAGGCAACAATATAAGCGCCGCCACCAGATGGGTAACCATGAATGGTCTGGTAATAAGAAACAGCCACAATGACCAACACAGCAGAAATAGCCAGCGAGATCGGCAGAGAAACATGCAGCGCTGTCGTCCCGGCAACGACCAGAGCGAGCAGAATTTCTTCGGTGGCGTAAGCCACTGAAGACAAGGCATCAGAGGAAAACACGGCCAATGCCATAACCTTGCTCAGACGTTGGTGAACCTCAGCAGCAGTCGACAGCGGCGAACCAAACAAAATACGACGAATACGAGTCCACATCAAATTTGTTCCTCAATCTTAATGTAACGACCACCCCTTGCGAAAGGTTGAGACCAATGTACCGATCCATCAATCCAGGTCAACACAACCAGGCCCAAGCGCAGACAAGTTGAAACCTTTGCAAGGATAGGCCGAGCAGCTGCCTTGAAATAATCAACTGTTCAAAGACGTATCCAGCCTGAACCCACAGTATGGGCACACCCGCCAATCGCCCTGGACGGCACGCGCGCACTGCGGGCATACGGTTGGCTTTTCGATCGCCGGTGTGTGGGGCTTGCTCAACGAGCTGGCGGCTACAACGACCAGCACCATATGGCTCAACAGCAGCGCCAGGATGAACATAGATATCAACCCCATTCCCAGCATTTCCTGCCAGGTTATCGACCTTTCGTCGGCCTGAAACCAGCGCACCAACGGCTCACTGTTGATGGAAAAAATGACCAGCAGAACGATCACTGCCCCCGTTGCCACGACAGCATAGGGCAGCCACCTGTGCTTCTTACCGACCACATCTTCCTCCGATCTCACTTTTGCAGGTGATAGGGCACATCGACAATCACCCGCTGATAACCCTGCCTGCGCCGTCGGTAGAGCAGCGCGGCCTTGATCGCCCAGGCAGTCTGGTTGTGCAGCAGCCCTTGCCACCATTTTGCCGGGATAAATTCGGGCAGAACCACGGCAGTTGGCCGATCGTCCTTGTGTTGACGGTCGGTTTCATCCAGGAAATCGAGCAGCGGCCCGACAATGGAACGATATGGCGAAGACACGACCACCAGCGGCACGTCGGGCCAGTAGCGCTGCCATTCTTCGCGGATGTGCTCACTTGCGCCCGGTGTCAGTTCGATGTACAGGGCCGTCACCTGGTCCGAGATAGCGCAGGCAAAATTAACTGCGTTGACAACGCCCAGGTGAACGCCCGAGATGGGCACCACCACACGCGGCCGGCCTGCCGTCTGATCCAGTTTGGACAGGCCGCGCATCGACAACTGGCCGCGGATAGTCTGGTAATGCGCATGTGCCTGGAAGAAAAAAATCACCAATGCCGGGATAAACAGCAGGGTCAACCAGGCGCCTTCGAGAAACTTGCTGCCGCCCACCACAAAAACGACCAGCGCCGTTGCCAATGCTCCGATGCCATTGATCACCGCCTTGAACCACCAGCCGCGCCCGCGTGCGCGCCACCAATGCACCACCATACCCGTTTGCGAGAGAGTAAAAGCCAGAAACACGCCCACAGCAAAGAGCGGGATCAGCGCGTGGCTTTGCCCGCCAAAAAGGACAATCAGCACGCCGGTGGCCGCAGTAAGGAGCAAAATGCCGTTTTGAAACACCAGCCGGTCGCCCAGGTTGGCCAATTGGAAAGGTAAAAAGCGATCTTGAGCCAGGATGGCAGCCAGGCGTGGGAATCCGGCGAAACTGGTGTTGGCCGCCACCACCAGAATCGCCATCGTGCTGGCCTGGACGAGCAAATAAAGCGGGCCGCCGCCAAGCAGCCGCCGTGCCAGCGCCGAGAGGATCGTTTCTTCAGCCCCGGCAGTGACGGCAAAAAACTGGGTCAAGCCGATGCTGCCAACGAAAAGTAAGGCCATCAGCAGGGCCATCGCCATCAAGGTCTGCCCGGCATTTTTGGACTCGGGCGGGCGGAAAGAGGGCACACCGTTGCTGATCGCTTCAATGCCAGTGAGCGCCGTACAGCCCGCCGAAAAAGCATCGAGCAGCAGCAGCAGCGTCAGCGGTTGGGTAGGCGGCGGTGCGGCGACAAAGGAGCCGGGGCCATCGATCAGGGCACGCACCAGGCCCCAAACCAGCATGCCAAAATAGCTGATCAGGAACAGATACACCGGCACAGCCATCAGTGTGCCCGACTCTTGTACACCCCGCAAGTTGATCCAGGCGATCACCCCGAGACAGACCAGCGCCAGCGGAATCCGGTAGGGCCACAGCATCGGAAAGGCCGAAGCGATTTGCTCGACGCCGGCAGTGAGGCTGACCGCCGCCGTCAGCAGGTAGCCGATCAACAGGGCCGCCGCAGTGATCAATCCCGGCAGCGTGCCCAGGTTGGTCCGCGCGACCACGTAGGAGCCGCCGCCGGATGGATAGCCGTGAATGGTCTGAAAGTAAGAGAAAGCCACCAGGATGAGCAATCCCACGATGATCAGTCCAATCGGCCAGGCCAGAGCCAGCCCGGCGCTGCCGGCGACCACCAATCCCAGGTAAATTTCCTGGTTGGCATAGGCGATGGACGAAAGCGCGTCAGGCGAAAAAGCAGCCAGCGCGCGAATCTTGTTCAGACGCTCCGAGGCAAGCCGCTGCGTCGGCAGCGGCGAGCCAATGATCCAGTATTTAAGTTTGTCCAGCATGTCGCCTTGATCCTTTCAGCCCAAAGACCAATCGCCGTCCTTTGGGACGGCGATCTGCGGTGGGAGTTTCGATGCTTAAAGAATTCAAACAAACAAGAACACTTATATATACTCGATATTCAATTCGTCAAGGATTTTGCACAGCGCCTTTGCCGCCGTGGCAAACAGTTCCGGGCCGGTGAACCCGCTCGAATGCCCGGCGACCTTGAGGTGCGGCTCCAGCGACAAAAACCCGTCATAGCCCATCGACCTGGCGGCGGCCATCAACTCGCGTATTTGCCCATCGCCCTCGCCCGCCGGGACGACGTGCCCATCGGACATCACTGCGTCTTTGATGTGAAAATAGGCGATGTACGACTTGAGCAACCCGAAAGCCTCGTCGAACGGTTTGACCCCGGCCTGGACAAAGTTGGCCGGGTCAAAGGTGGCGCGAAACGCATCGCCCTTGATCGTCCGGTGCAGGTCGGCGCACTGGGTCGCCGTCTCGCCATAGATGCCCTTTTCGTTCTCGTGCAGCAGGGTCACACCCTGCGCGGCGGCCATGTCGACCATGGACTGCAAGCGGCGCATCACCTCGGCGCGGTCGGCCTGGCGGTCCTGGCCGTAAAAGGAAAACATGCGGATGTACGGGCAGTTCAATTTTTTGGCCACGTCGATGGCCCGCTGCACCACCTGCTTGTATTCCTCGAAATCATTGTCGATCGGCGCTTTGCCCAGCGGTGAGCCGATCGCCGACACGCCGATGCCGCGCCGGTCGAGTTCGGCCTTGACCGTGTCCAGTTCCTCGTCGCTCAGCGCGAGGACGTTTTTTCCCCACACCCCACGCAGTTCCAGAAACCTGATCCCCAGCGAGTCGAGCGTGTCCAGTTGGACATCCAATTCGGGTGAAATTTCGTCCGCAAAGCCTGAAAGTTTCATCATTGTTCATCTCCATTTATCAAACTAGTACTTGATCCGGCCAAAACCGAGCAGCCCCAGCGACTGCTCGATCAAAAACAATAGCACACCAAAAAACACATCGACGATGGCGGTCACGGCAAAGGCATAGGTGAGCAGGTTCATCGCGCTCTGTGCCCATCCCCCGGCGGCGGCAGAAAGCTCGTCTAGCAGCCCGGCAAAATACAGAATGACGCCCACAAAGGCGATAAAAATCAAAGCCAGCCACCAGGCGTGACGGTCGGCCGCGCTGGGAAACATCGCGTTGCCCACAGCAAACACGAGGTAGACCCACAGCCAAAAATCGGACGCGCGGTACATGGTGGGCAGTTCGCGCCAGAACGCCCGTGGGCTGAACGGCTCGAAACGGCCCAGTCCCAGCGCCAGGCTGCCAATCAGCAGGATTGTCGCACACCCGGTGACCAGCGGAGCCAGGCCGATCAGGCTGGCCCGGATCGGATCGGTGCGCGCAATGTCCACCGAGCCGAGTGCGACCTGATCTTTTCTTTTGTATTGGATGCCAATCGAAAACCGGCGCACCTTGACCCGCAGCAAAAGGGCGGCCAGCGCGTGGCTGAGTTCGTGCAGCAGCACGCCGGGCAGGGTCAGAATCATATAGATGGCAATTGCAATTTGCCCGTCTTCGGTCAACAGGTAGCCGATGCCCTGCACATGCCGGGCGATCCAGCGGGTGAGCAAGAGCAACAAGCCAAAGGAGACGATCAACCAGACAACGCCGTCATTCATCGATTCATGCCCAGACAAGTCAAGTGCTTCATGGACGATAGTATAGCACAGAATGAAGGGGGCTTCAAAAAAAGCGGGACGATGGTAAATCATCCCGCGAGTAATGGCTTGGGCATGCGTCAATCGTTCAAAACAAAGCTTTTTGGCTGGTACACAATGGTACTGGCCAGTCGATCTGTTTCTTCGTAATAGAGCGATATGTAAAAAAGCTGCTGCGGCGTCCAGCGCTCTCGTTGCGAATTCCACCCCTGCGGGTCATAAATCAACAGCAGCGGAAATTTCTGCTCCTGAATGTCTCGCAAAAAGCCGCTTTCATCCCAGATGCCGGCCAGATAAAGCTGTTTCAGCTCAAAAGGCTGATAATAGAGCGGCTTGCCCGCCAGCGGCAGCAGCGCCATATACTCGTCGGCCAGCACCGGGCCATCGACCTCACGCGCCAGCTCGGTCATCCGGGCGATCTCGTCGCGCTCGGCAATCTTGCCCATGATCCAGTTAAAACGCCCCTCGCGCGTCCAGCGGGCAATGCCGGCGACCTGCGGCACCAGGGCCAGCATCAGCGCCGCCTGGAACAGCGGCCACTTTTTCGGCCAGGCGATCCACGCGCCCACTGCCAGGCCCAACGCCGCGCAAAACTCGAACAGGTAATTGACGTTCGAACCCGACTTGCCGATGGTGATCGCCGACGCCGTCGCGCCGACCAGATAGGGTGCGACCACCCACCATGACTTGGGGACAAGCGTTTTTCTCCGCCATAATCCAACAGTCACCAGCAGCAGCCCGGCCGACAAAAACAACGCACCGGCAACGAGCAAGAGGGGAATGTTTTTCCACATCTCGGTGACATATTCCCAAACGGTGCCCCAATAAAAGGGATTCACATTGGCGGTGACAATGTTGAAATAAAACCCGCCCCAGGTGATCAGGTTGAGCAGCCCAAACACGCCCAGGCCCATTCCAGCTACCCAGGCGGCCAGTTCGAAGGCGCGGCGCAGCCGTCCGGCCGGCGAATCGGGCAGGCTTGCGCGGTCTCGATACAGGCCTTTCGAACTCGCAGACTCGGTGAGTGCGAGTAAGTTCGATTGCCCTACTCGACCGACGCTCGCCCCGTCGCTGGGGCGCAGCAGCCACACAAAAGCGGCCATCGGCGCGGCCAGCGCATACGACTGCCGCGTGTACACCGACGCGGTCAGCAGCGCCGCGCCCCAGATCAACCCGCGGCGGGTGTGTCCCCAACGCACCACGACGTACAACCCCGCGCAGCTAATCCCCAGCGCCAGCGCATCGATGCGGTTAAAGGCCGACCAATGGATGATAAAAGGGAACAACAGCAGGGTCAGCCCGGCGACGATCCCGGCGATCAGATCGTCGGTCATCGTATAAATGGTCAAACCAATGCTGACTGCGGCCACAACCAGGCTGATCAAGTTGATGACCCTCCCGTACCACAGCGCCGGGCCAAAGAGCCAGGCCAGCGGCACCTGGACGAGCAAAAAAAGCGGCGGATAGTTGGAAATGGTATACGGCGGCGCGCTCAGGTCGCGCTTGTAAATGTTTTCAAAACGTGCCAGATGCATCACCTGGTCGAGCAGCGGCCCCTCGCCGTAATCGAGCGCGTAGGGAAAGCGGATCGCCGCCGCGATGTGTTCGAAAAACAACCCCGCGCCGGCGACGAGTTGCAGCAGCAGCCAGGTCGCCGCTACGACGAGGATCAATCCGGGAATGTGTTTGAGTAGAGTTTTTTTCATCGCCGCCCGCTAGCCCTTGCGCCCAACCGCAAACGCCTCGCCCAGCCGCTCGCCGATGCCGTAATAGGCGCGCGGGCCGGTGGCAAAAAGGATCGGCCTGACCCGCTCGATGTGCGGCTGCCCGCGCTCGTCGAGCACCGACTCGTCGGCCTTGACGTCCAGCACCTCGCCGATGAACTGGGTGTGCAGGCCAATCTCGATTGTGTGCAGCAGCTTGCATTCCAATATCAGCGGGAACTCGGCCACATATGGCGCATCGACCAGCTCGCTGCGCAGCGGGGTAAGGCCCAGCTCGTCAAACTTGGACACGTCGCGCCCGGAAGCCAGCCCGGCGTAATCGGCTTCCCGGACAAAGGCTTCACTCGGAAAGCTGACCGTATACGCTCCGCGTGCGACGATGTTGTGATAGGAATACGTTGCCTTGCGCAGCGAAACGGCCACACAGGGCGGCTGGGAGCAGCAAATCCCGGCCCAGGCCGCAGCCATGATGTTCGGCTTGCCCGCATCGTCATAGGTGCCGACGATAAAGACGGGCGCCGGGTATGCTATTGTTCTCGCACCGATTGATTTAAACACGTCACTGTTCCTTTCCACGGCAAGACCGCTGAAAAAACGGAGTAACTGCTCAGCCTGCGCTGGTCGAGTAGGCCTCACCGCATTTGTGAGGCCGTATCGAGACCAAGCAGGCTACGCAAACGCGCTCGCGTGGTCTCGATACAGGCTTTAGCTTTGCTAAAGCCTTACTCGACCGACGCTCGACCTGTTTGCCTGAGCAGTTACAAAACGGAAACAGCCAGAAAATGGGGGATGGAATCATTAAAGAGCTTCAATCGCCTCGCGGATGCGCCGCATGTAGGTCAGAAACACCGGGTCGTATAGCACATCGGTGCTGCGCGGGTGCGGCAGGTCGATCTCGACCTGCTCGGTGATCTGCCCCGGACGCACGCTCATCACCAACACCCGGTCGGAGAGAAAAACTGCCTCCTGGATGTCGTGAGTGACCATCAACACCGTCTTGCGGCGCTGCTGCCAGATGCGCTGCAATTCCAGGTTCATCCGTTCGCGGGTAAGCATATCCAACGAGCCGAACGGCTCATCAAGCAGCAGAATTTCGGGGTCATAAATCAGTGCGCGGGCGATGGCCACCCGCTGGGCCATCCCGCCGGACAGTTCATGCGGGCGACTGCGCTCGAACCCGCTCAGCCCCACCAGGTCGATCAGCGCCTGCGCGCGCGTGTGCGCCGTTTTCCGGTCGACGCCTTGCACATCCAGCGGCAGAGTGATGTTGTGCTGCACCGTGCGCCAGGGCATCAGGTTGGGCTTTTGAAAAACCACGCCCACGTCGGCGTTTGGCCCGTCGAGCGTTTCGCCGCGCAGCGTGACTTGGCCCCGCGTCGGCGGGAGCAGGCCGGCCAGCACGCGCAGCAGCGTGCTCTTGCCGCACCCCGACGGTCCGACGACACACACAAACTCGCCGGGACACATCTGGAACGAAACATCATCCAACGCGCCCAGGCCGCCCTCGGGCGAGTCAAAAGTGACACCGAGATGCCGGACGATCAAGATCGGCTCGTCGGGCGCGCAGGCAGGATCGACCGAGGTGCTCATTTAGCGGGCACAAATTCGTTGCTATAGAGTTGGGCCGGGTCGAGATCGACGTTGATCATCCCGCTCTGGCGCATAAAAGCCACCGACGCCTCCCATGCGGCCGGATCGGACTCGCCCAGCAGATCGCCGCGCCAAAAGTCGAGTGCGGCTTGCAGCACCGCCCGCTGGAGCGGCGCGCCCGCGTCGTCGATTTCGGGCACGTGGCGGCGGCAGATCGCAAAGGCCGCGTCGGGATCGTCCAACGTATCCCGCAAGCCGCGGACGATGGCGCGAACCATCCCGCGCACCAGGTCGGGCTGCTCACGGATCGTCTTTTCATTCGTGATCAACCCGTTGGAAACGAAATTGATATAGTCGGCCACCAGCAGTTCACTCACCTCGTAGCCCTGCTCGCGCAGCCGCACCGGCTCGTTCATCGCATAGACCACCGCCGCATCTACCTGCCCGGCGACCAGGTTTTCTGCCTGCGTATAACCGATGCTGATCAGGTTTACCGCCGCCGGATCGACGCCTGCCGCGTTCAGCATCGCCAGCCAGCCGATATAGCTGGCCCCGTACAGCCCTGGAATGCCCACCTTGGCGCCGCTCAGGTCGCCGGGCGCGGCCAGTGGCGTCAACGCCGCCACCGACACGGGAAAGCGGCGGTACCAGTTGAGCACATAAATCACCGGCAGTTCCTGGCTGCGGGCCATGATCACCTGGTCGCCGCTGCCAATGACGAATTGCAGTTCGCCGGCGCCGGCCAGCTTGAGCAGGTCGTGCTCCATGCCATAATCAAATTCAATTTGGATGCCCTCATCGGCAAAATAGCCCTTGTCGACGGCGACATAGACCGGCGTAAACTGGACGTTGGGAATAAAGCCCATGGCCAGTTTGATCGCTTGCGATTCGCCGCGCCTGGCGGTAGAACGGGCGCAGCCCACCGCGGTCAGCCCAACAAGCAAGGCAAATATAGCACAAAAGCGAATTTTTTTCATCCTCAATGCCTCCCTCGTAGCAAAATAGTTTCCAAAAGCATTACAGCCAGGTATAAGAACAGGGCGATGACCATCAGGGTCAGGATGGCTACAAACATCAGCGGGGTGTCAAAGTTGCCTCGCGCCAGGTTGATCAAAAAGCCCAGCCCACGGTCGGCGGCGACAAATTCGCCCACCACCGCGCCAATCACCGAGAGGGTCATGCTCACCTTGAGGCCGCCGAGCAGCGTCGGCAGCGCGGAGGGCACTTGGAGCAGCGCAAACATCTGCCAGCGCGTGGCGCGCAGCGAGCGCATCAGGTTGACCAGATCGCGGTCGACCGAGCGGATGCCGACCATGGTGTTCATCAACATGGGAAAAAACAGGGTCAGCGCGCAAACCAATATCTTGCTCAAGCGCCCCGGGCCGAACCAGATCACCAGCAGCGGCGCCAGGGCCACGATCGGCACCGACTGCGAAGCGACAATGTACGGCGATACGAAACGCTCCAGCGCGCGCGATTTGGCCATCCAGTAGCCGAGCAGCAGCGCCAGGGTCAGCCCCAGCGCCAACCCCCCGCCGATCTCGGTCAGGGTCACGCCGGTGTGCCACCACAGCCGGCCCGTGTTCGCCGCGATCCAGAACCGCTCGTACACGCGGCGCGGCGTAGGCAAGATGAACGGCGGATACTGCCCCAGCCAGACGATCAGCTCCCACAGGCCCAGAAAGACGAGCAGCGCCAAGGGCAGCAGCAGTATGTGCTGCTGCCGGCGGGCAAGAGCGAGCCAGCCGGTGGATTCGCGGCCCTGCTCTGCGCCTGCTCGCGTTTGTGATGGCGAATATCCGCTCATGAGACTTCCTTTTCAACAAAAAAGCCCCGAGATCGCTCAAGCGAATCCTCGGGGCTTGCCCTGTCATATCAACCCGGCGCGATCATCGCGCGCAGGCATGACCACCCTCTCTCATCCGGACTATACCGTCGGCTCTGGAATCGCACCAGATCGGCCTCAAGTGGCAGCGCCACATCCGGCTCGCGGGCTTGGCGTAACACGCATGTTGTGTTACCCTTTACCGCCGGTCGGGAGTAAAAGGAATGCGTTGTGCGCATTCCCCCGCACCCTGCCCCGAAGGTTTACGATGCTTATTATATGCTTTTTATCGCGCCTGTCAAACAGAATTTTTGCGCATCTGCACATAGCGCCACGGGCCAATGTCCTCAAACCCCAGCCGGCGATAGATTGCGCCCGCGGCCGGGTTGTCGTAAAACAGGCAGGGCTGAAGCCCGTCGGCGAGCAGGTCGGTGCAGAGCGCCGACATGGCCGCGCTGGCATAGCCCCGATTGCGCAGCGGTTCGGGGGTGAACACGCCGCCGATCATGGCCAGCCGCGCTGCTTCGACGTTGGTCAACGCGGCGGAGACGATTTGGGCGTCGACCAGCGCCACCCAGATGCGGTTGTGATCCAGGCAGCGACGGATCGCGGCCAGGTCGCGGCGCATATCGCCGGCCTGGACGTACAGATCGGCCAGGGCGGGCAGGTCTTGCTCGTTGGTCCGGCGGGTGAGGTGCGCCGGATCGGGCAGCGATACGTCTTTGGGCAGCGCGCAATAGTATGACTGGTGATCGGCCTTGACCTCAAACATCGCCAACCGGTCAACAATGGCGTCGACCAGCGTGTGGCGCCCGTTGATGTTGACGTCGGCCGGGTAGGCATCGACCAGTTGCGCCCAGGCGTTCAGGTCGGCGCCTCCGGCATCATAAAAGACCCAGTTGCTGCGATACCGCATCGCCACGCCGGTCAGGTCATCGCCGTCAAACTGGCCCCAAAAAAAGAGGTCAGGATAGTCGATTCCCATCTGGGCCAGGTTGCCGATCATGAACAGGTTGTAATAGGGGTCGCGGGCCAGCACGCGTTCGAGGCGGGGCAAATCAGGATGGGTCAGCAGGCGCATGGTGCATTCCTTTGCGGGTGGCTCTCAATGCTTCCTGGATTCGGTCCAGCAACTGCCGGGGGCGCACCGGCTTGACCAGGTAGCCGTAGGCGCCTTTTTGGATCACCTCGATGGCCAGGTTGATCGAGCTGTAGGCGGTGATAATGATCACAATCAAGTTCGGGTACAGCTCCATCAACCGCGCGGCCAGAACCATTCCCGAAGGGCCGGGCATCATCACGTCTATCAGGGCGACGTCGGGCGGTGACTGTGCGGCCAATTCCAGCGCCCGGTCGCCGTCGGCGGCGGTCTGCACGCTGTAACCGGCGTGGCGCAAATAGTCGCCAAAGATGCGCCGCACGTCTGGATCGTCATCGGCGATTAGAATGCATTGTTCGTCCATTTTACCCCCATTTTTCGTCCCGGCCTTACGATGATGCCCCCTGTCGCAAGCCGTTGAGCAGTTCCTGGATTTCCGCAAGATCGGTGTTTTGCGGGCTGATGCGCTGCGCCTCGACCAGCACCGCTTCAGCCAGATCGTATCGCCTGAACTTGACACAGGCGAGGGCCAACGCCGCACGCCCATCCACTTGATCCGGCTGCAAGGCGCGGGCCAGATGGAGGGCAGCCAATGCCCAGATTTTCTGTTTGAGCAGGTCACGCCCGCGCAGCAAAAGCGCGTTGGAGGTCCTGGTGTGCGGATCGACGTCCAGCAAGAGGCGCACTTTTTTGCCGTCAAAATCGGCCTTGATCGCCAGGATGAGCAAGAACCAGAGCAGCGTCCCCACGATCAGGCCGCCGATAATGACCAGATAAAAGCGCATTACGAAATCGACCATCTGCTTGTTGGCCAGCGAACTCAGCGTCGATGGCAAAAGGGAGGCCGCGACAAGCCCCAGCAGAAACAGCAGCACGGCTATGGCCATGTTCAGGATGCTGGTCACCAGGTACACGTAATAGACCCATCGCCAGCGCAGGTAAAGCCCGGCGGTTAGCCCGGCGAAAATGACAAACATCACCGCGTAGAACAAAATTGTGAAAAGCATAAACCTGGCCATCTCGGGCGGTAATCTCGTAGAATTGATCAAAGCCCCGATCAGGTTCAGGCCGAACAAGGTTGCGCTCAATCCCTGCAAGACGATCACGATCCACAGCCAGACGGAGCGCTGCTTGCCTTCACGGTCTACCTCGATCCAGAGATTGCCGTCGCACATTTTACAACGCCGATCTTCAATCTCGGTCGGCGCCGCGCAATAGGGACACAACAAGGGATTGTCGAGTTCGCCCACGACTGAGCGGAGCTGAACCTGAGGCGTCACCGCAACCGGCGGCGCGGCCGGAACGGGCGGCGCGTACAGGTCGGGGCTGGGTACGCGCTGTGCCAGTTGCGCCTGAACCTGGGCCAGCCCCTTGCGTGCCGCCGCGTGATCCGGCTCCAGGTCGAGCACGTTTTGCAGGCATACCTCGCGGTCTTCCAGATCGTCGATCACGCCGCTCAGCCACAACCAGGCCGCGGCATTTTTTTCGTCCAATTCGACGACCTGCTCCAGCGCTTCGCGGGCCTGTGTGCGCTGCCCGGATTTGGCCGCAGCGACGCCTTGTTGAAAGAGCATCTTGGCGCGTTGCGCGCGCACGGCGGCCAGGCCTTGCTGCGCGGCGGTGTTGGCCGGATCCAGATCGAGGACGTTTTCCAGGCACACCTGGCGATCCTCGAGATTGTCGACCACACCGCTCAACCACAGCCAGGCCGAAACATTGGCCTGATCTTGTTCGACCACATTCATCAAGATCGCTTTGGCCTGCTCGCGCTGTCCCTCCCTGGCCGCCCTGATGCCGGCGTGCAACTGTTCGGTCATATCTGGCGACATTGTCGTACTCCTTTGCCTTTGCAATTGTGTCCATTATACCACAATCTGCCCAATTCTCCTCAAAACCTGGATTGACTTTTTGAGCGCCCTGTGTTATCATACGCCCTATCCTGCAAGGAGGTTGACATGCCAGCGTCAGCGAACGCTGAAAAGCATATCCGGGGGCAGCGCACCGGCCAGCGAGCCGGCATGCACCATCATTCCTTGCGGGTGAGGCGAGCCTGACGCATTGGCTCGTGCCTCGTTGTGCGCGTCTCACCCAGGCTGGTTTCACACCGAAACCAGCCTTTTTGTTTGATTGAGAATGGCTGGCTATGAACAATTGGAGTTTGGACAAGCAAGTACCAAACGGTTTTTCCGACCTTTTTCTCGACGAGGCCGCGCGCCAGCTCTGGCTGGCCGACGCGCTGCGCGCGCTCTTTGCGCGTTGGGGCTATGCGCCGGTCATCCCGCCGACGGTGGCCTATGCCGAAAATCTGGCCGTCGAGCTGGGCGTGCAGATCGCCCAGGACTTGTACCGTTTTTTCGACCGCCAGGGCAACACGCTTGCCTTGCGCGCCGACCTGACCGTGCCCGTCGCGCGCATCGTCGGCACCCGGTTGTACGACCAGTTGATGCCGCTGCGGCTGTACTATGTAGAGCGCGTCTTTCGCCACATTGCGCCGCAGGCCGGGCAGCGGCGCGAATTTACCCAGGCGGGCATCGAACTGGTGGGCGCAGACACCGCCCAGGCCGACGCCGAGGTGGTGGCCCTGGCCGCCGAAGCGCTGCGCGCGATTGGCATCCACGATTTTCGCCTCACCATTGGCCAGATGGGCTTTTTCCGCGCGCTGGTTCACGCGCTCTATCTCACCGACGATGAGATCAAGCGGCTGGAGCAGGCCGTCGATCTCCGCAACGACGCCCGGCTGTGTGCCTTGCTCGATGAGATGGACCTGCCCGAATCGATCTATGCGCTGCTGCGGGCCTTGCCCGCGCTGGCGGGTGGGCGCGAGGCGGTCGAACGCGCGCGCCAGCTTTTGCCGCAGCAGGCTCTGCCCACCGAAGCCGTCGAACCCGAACTAGACCGGCTGGAAGCGGTTTACGATCTGCTGCTCGCCTACGGGCTGGGCGAGGCGGTGGTGATCGACCTGGGCCAGGTGCGCGGGATGGAATATTACACCGGCCTGGTTTTCCAGGGCTACGCGGTCGGCGTCGGCGCGGCGGTGTGCGGCGGCGGGCGCTACGACGATCTGATCGGCCATTTCGGCCCGCCGCTGCCGGCGGTCGGTTTCGGTTTTAACCTTGACCTGGCCCGCCAGGCCACCGCACCGGAGGTGAACCTCAGCCCTGACGCGCTCGTTCAGGGCTGCGCTCACCCCGAATGTCTGGCCGCCGTGCAGGCAATGCGCGCGCGCGGCGCGGCAGTGATCGTCGACGCGCTAGAGTTAACCCACGTCGGGCTGGTGCAGCACGCGCGAGCGTGCGGCGCGCGGGCCATCTTGTGCCACCAACCGCAGGGCTGGCAGATCGTCGATCTCGATGGGCAGCAGCACATCGTCGATCCTGAAAAAATTGGGGAGGAAATCGAAACGTGGCCCATACACTGACCATCGCTCTGCCCAAAGGGCGGCTGCTCGACCAGGCCCAGGATTTGCTGGCCCGGCTCGGCTATGCGCCGACGGTGGTCGGCAACGGCACGCGCCGCCTCGTCGCGCCCGACCCGCTCAAGCCGGTGCGTTACCTGCTGGTCAAACCGGTCGATGTGCCAACCTATGTCGAGCATGGCGCGGCAGACGTGGGCATTGTCGGGCAGGACACGCTGCGCGAGGCCGGCAGCGACGTGCTGGAGCCGCTCGCACTGGGCTTTGCCCACTGCCGGCTGGTCGTCGCCGGGCAGCCGGAACAGCGCGATCTCAACCTGCGGCTCGCCCCGCACCTGCGCATCGCCAGCAAGTACCCCAACCTGACCCGGGCCTACTTTGAGCGTCGCGGCCTCTCAGTCGAAGTAATCCCACTGCAAGGCTCGGTGGAACTGGCCCCGCTGGTCGACCTGGCCGATTTGCTGGTGGACATTGTGGAGACCGGCAGCACGCTGCGCGAAAACGGGCTGATCGAGTTGGAGGAAATCGCCCGCTTTGAGGCTGCGCTGATCGTCAACCGGGCCAGCCGCTGGACCAAGCGGGAAGCGATCGATGAACTGGTTGGGGGGTTGGCGAGTTATTGCATGGAAGGATAGCCATGTCTTCTGCAGCGCCGCACGTGGGCGTGCGGCGCTGCTCAAGGGAAGCTGCCATGCCGGGCTGACACCCGCATCCAAATGGATGAAACTGTAGGGGCAAGGGCGAGCCTCGCCCCTGCTTGTACCCGCCCTGGCGACCGCAAGCAACCCTGCGGGTTGCCCTCGCCCCTACCGACGGCGATTTTCGAAATAGAAAGGCTACAAGACAATGAAAAACATCGTCAATATCTATGACGTTTCGACAGCCCGGCAGACGATTCTTCGCCGCCGGGCCTGGGACGCGGTCGAGATCACGCCGGCCTTGCAGGCCGGCATCGAAAAAATCTTTGGCGCCCCGCTGACGCCCGACCAGGCCGTCGAAATCATCCTGAATGACGTGCGCGAGCGCGGCGACGATGCGCTGCGCGATTACAACCGGCGCATCGAAGGCGTCGAGGTAGACGACCTGCGCGTCTCCGAGCGGGAAATGGACGCCGCGTGGGAAGACACGCCGCTTGCGCTGCGCGAGGCGTTGCAGGTCGCCGCCGACCGTGTCCGCGACTTTCACAACAAGCAGTACAAACAATCCTGGATCGACTGGGATGGCGAAGGTGGCGCGTTGGGGCAGATCATCCGCCCACTGGAGCGGGTGGGCATCTATGCGCCGGGCGGGCGTGCGCCCTATCCATCGTCACTGCTGATGGCTGCCGTGCCCGCGCGGGTGGCCGGTGTGGGGGAGGTGATCGTGACCAGCCCACCGCAAAAAGACGGGCGCGTCGCCGGGGTGATTTTGGCCGCCGCGCGCGTCGCCGGGGTGGATGCAGTGTACAAGATTGGCGGCGCGCAGGCGATTGGCGCGCTGGCTTACGGCAGCCCAAGCGTGCCCCGCGTGGACAAAATTCTCGGTCCGGGCAACCTCTTTGTGATACTCGCCAAACGGCGCGTGTTCGGGCAGGTGGGTATCGACGGGCTGCCCGGCCCCACCGAGACGATGATCCTTGCCGACGAGAACGCCAACCCGGCGCTGGTCGCCGCCGACTTGCTAGCCCAGGCCGAGCACGATGTACTCGCTTCGCCGATTTGCCTGACGCCGTCGGCAGAGCTTGCCGCGCGGGTGCAGGCCGAGGTCGCCCGGCAAGCCTTGCAGCTCGACCATGCTCAAGTCATCGGCGAAGCGTTTGCCGGACAGGGCGGCATCGTCGTCACCGGCGATCTGGGCCAGGCGATGGAGCTGGCCAACGAGTACGCGCCGGAGCATCTATGCCTGCTGGTGCGCGATCCGTGGCCCTGGGTGGGCCGGGTGCGCAACGCCGGCGGCATCTTTGTCGGCGAAAGTGCCTCGGAAGCGTTGGGCGATTATGTCGTCGGGCCGACGCACATCATGCCCACCGGCGGCACGGCGCGCTTTGGATCGCCGTGCAACGTGTGGGATTTTCTCAAGATCACCAGCATTTTTGCTCCCGCCGCGTCGACGGCGGCGCGCATCGCGCCGGCGGCGATTGTCCTGGCCCGGGCCGAAGGGCTGACCGCGCACGCCGCGGCGATTGAAATCCGCCATTAAAAAATGTGCGCCGGGAGCGAATCCGCTCTCGGCGCACGTCACGAACTACAAACCAGAAAGACAAGGCCTGCCCCAGACCGGGCCGGCTTTATTTCTTGTCTTTCTTTTCCTTCTTGGCCTTTTCCTTGCCTTTGTCCTTGCCTTTGTCCTTGCCTTTTGCCATCGTTGTCTCCTTTCACTCGAACGATAAGCTTTGAAAGTGACCGCTGCCACTCAAAGCACCCAGCGCAGGCGTTCGGCCCGCGCATACAACGCCAGAATGTGAATTTCGGCGACGGCGGCTCACGCAGCGCCGTCATTTTCCTCGCCACGGGGACAGCAAATTGGGCATTGGTATGGTGCTGCAATATGCCTAAAAGTGTAACACGGTTCACTAGATATGTCAAATTGCGCGACACTTGGGTTTTTAGGTCAACTCGTGCTATAATACCGGCTCAGCTGTGGCCGCTATGCCTAGACCGCAAGCGGGAGAGGAGTCAAGCCGATATATGACAACCGAGCTGGCATCGCCCATTCACCTGCCCGATGGCTACCGGCAGGTGCTGTATTGGAAACTGTCCGGGCAGAAACTGCTGCTCGTGGTTTTGAACGTGGTGGCCCTGCTGCTGATGGGGCTGGTCGCCATGCCCATCTTGAGCTGGGTGAATCTGTGGCACCCGGACGGGTTCACCGTTAGCATGCACCCGCTCGAGATACTGGCGATGGTGATTGGCGTTGTGCTGACCATCGTGATCCACGAGTGGACGCACGGCCTCGCCTTGCGCTATTACGGCGCACGCCCCAGGTATGGCATTTTGTGGAAAGAGATGATGTTTTACGCGACGGCACCCAGCTACGCTTTCCGGCGCAATCACTATATTGTGATCGCGCTGGCCCCGCTGGTGGGGTTGGGACTGCTGGGGCTGCTGCTGCTGGTTTTGCCCCTGCCGGGCTGGCTGGGCTGGACGATTGTTTTCTGCACGGTGCTCAACACGGGCAGTTCGATCGGCGATATGTGGCTGGTTGGGGTGGCGCTCAAGTACCCGTCCAGGGCCTATATTGTGGATGAGCGCGATGGGCTGCGCGTGTTTGTGCCGGGCACAGACGCATAGCCCGGCTTGTGGTTGATCAGACGAATGAAGGCGAAAATGTGCAAGTCCATCCAGGTTCTGTTGGCCGACGATCACGCGATTGTGCGCGCGGGGCTGCGCAATGCGCTGGCTAACCTGACCGGCCTGGAAATCGTCGGTGAAGTGGGCAGCGGCAGTGAACTGATGCAGGCGCTTGAAACACTTGGGCCGGATTTTCTGGTCGTCGATGTCAATATGCCCGAATTCGAGCCGGTAGCGATGACGCGCCGGATTCGTTCCCAATATCCCGGCCTCAAAATTCTGGTGGTGAGCGCCTACGACGATCAGGCCTACGTGGTGGGGCTGCTCTCCGCCGGCGTGGACGGGTATCACCTCAAGGACCAGCCGCTTTCTGACCTGCAATTTGCGGTGCGCAAGATTTTGAGCGGGGATCGCTGGATTTCCGGCCCGTTGGTGAACCGGCTGATTGACCAACACCCGGTCACGACCGGTACATCGTCGGCCATGCTGACCCAGCGGCAGCGCGACCTGCTGCGCCTGCTGACGCTCGGCTACAGCAACCGGCGGATCGCCGGCGAACTTGATTTGAGCGTCAAGACGGTGGAAAATCACCTCACCGCGCTTTACCGGGTCATCGGCGTGGAGAGCCGGCTGGAGGCCAACAACTATGCCATGCGTCACCCGGAAATACTGGCCCGGCCCGGCTATGAAATGGCGCTCACAGACGCGGCGATGCAAGGAGAGCCAGGTCTGTCCGTGCTCATTGTCGACGACAATGCGCGCTACCGCACGCAGCTCGGCAAGCTGGTCGGCAAGGCCTATCCGGCCGCCTCGCTCTATGAGGCCAATGACTGCGACGAGGCGCTGCACCTGGCCCGGCACGTGCAGCCGCAGCTGGCGTTCATCGATGTGGTTTTGCCAGAAAAGGGGGGAATCTGGTGTACGCGCCAGATCAAAACCCTCTCACCGGCGACCCGGCTCATTTTGATCAGCGCCTACCCAGACCGAGAATTTCGCCGCCTGGGGTTGGACGCCGGCGCGGTGGCGTTTCTGGACAAGCAGGACATTGATGCGGCCACCGTCTTGCACGTGGTGCAGGATGTGCTGAACTGCCGGCCCGATTATGGATGACTGAACGGGTAGGGATTGGGGATTTCGATGCGCAGCTCCAGCCCGCCGTCGGACGGTGAGGCCACCTGCAAGGCGCCGCCCAGCAGCGACACGCGCTCGCTGATGCCCACCAGCCCGAAATGCTTTTGCTCGGTCAGCGCGGCCAGGTTGAGCGGTTTGTCCATGCCGCGGCCGTTGTCGGACAGACACACCATCAGGCTGGCGGCGGGGGTGCGCCACAGGGAGAGGTTCACGCGCGTGGCCTCGGCGTGCTTGCGCACGTTGCTCAACCCCTCCTGGATGATTCTAAACACTGAAAGCTCGATGGTTTCCGGCAGGCGGCCCAGCGCCGGATCGATTTCCAGTTTGACCGGGATGCCGGTTTGTTCCGACCACTGGCTTGTCAGCGAACGGATGGCCGCCGAAAGGCCGTGGTGGTCGATGGTGGGCGGGCGCAGGTCGCTGCACAACAGGCGCAGGCTGCCCACCATTTGCCGGATGCCGTCGCGGATTTGGGCCAGCTGCTCGCGCAGGCTCTCCTCGTTGGTTTCACTCTCCACCTCTTCCAACTGGTAGGTATAGCTCAACATATCCTGGATGATCTGATCGTGCAGTTCGCGCGCCAGCGCCTTGCGCTCGGCTTCGCGTTCGGTGATCAGGCGGCGGCTGAGCTGCTGCAAGGCCAGGTTCAAACGGTCGAGCGCCTGCACCTGGCTTTGCAGCCGTTCGATCAACTGGCGATTGAGCGAGCCTTGCGCTTCCAGGTTTTGACGCAGTTCAAACTGCGCCCGTCGCAGTTCCTCAGCCTGCTGCTGGGCAGCGTAATAGTTTTCAAAAGCCCAAATGACCGGGGTGATGCGATCCTGGCGGTTGGAGCCGACGATGAGTTCCACAATTTCGCGCGGCGTAGATTCGGTGGTGTGACGGAGGGCGACCTGGCGGCCCTGGTAGAGCACCAGGATACGGTCGGTAACGGCAAAAATCTGCTTCAAGTCATCGCTGCTCATGACGATGGCGACATTCTGCGCCGCCAGTTCCTTGATCCGGTCGAGCAGCGTTTGCTGGCGCGCAAAGTTCAGCGCGGCCAGGGCGTCGTCGAGCAGCAGCAGCCGGCATGGGCGGCAAAGCGCCCGCGCCAGGGCGACGATCTGTCGTTGCTCGTTGGAAAGCACGGCGGCATGCTGCTCGATAAACTCGCTGGACAGGTCGAACGAGGCCAGTAATGCCCGCGCCGCCTGCATCATTTGCCCTTCTCGCGGCAAGAACGGAAACCAGCGTGGGCCGCAGATTTCTCGGCCCAAAAAGATGTTGTGCAGGACATCCTGGTCTTCGATCAGTCCGGGCTGTTGGTGTACGGCCACAATGCCCAATCGCTGCGCCTGGAAAACCGTCTTGAACGTCACCGGCCGGCCATCGACCACAATATCGCCGTTGGAGGGGCCAAAAGCGCCGCTGAGCAATTGAAACAGCGTCGATTTACCCGCCCCGCGCTGCCCGACCACGCCGATCACTTCGCCCGGCTCAATGTCCAGGTTCACGTCTGTCAGGGCCGGCACCGCACCGAAATAGTGTGCAAGGTTGTGAACGCTCAACAGGCTCATCCGCTCAAACCCCGTTTCTTGCCGCTCGGATGTCTCGAGAGCCTAAAGCGTTGTGCAGGCGATCAACGCGAACAGCAATTGGGGACGCCTGCACAATAGATGCTTTGCGAGTCGATTGCACGTTGGCCTTTGGCTTATTTTCCCCGGCTGCGGGTGGCGACATCAAAGACAACGGCAGCCACCAGTACAGCCCCTCTGACCACGTACTGGTAAGCAATATCGACTTTCATCAGGTTCATGCCGCTGGTCAGCGACATGTACACCAGAGCGCCGATGATCGATCCCATCACCTTGCCGACGCCACCGGCTGCTGATACACCGCCGATATAGGCCGCGGCAATGGCATCCATTTCAAAGAGCTGGCCGGCCGTCGTGGTGGCCGAGCGCAAACGCGAGGCATATATGATACCCGACAGCGCCGCGAGCATGCCCATCGAACCAAAGACCACATAGGTCAGGTTTTTGACGCTGATGCCGCTCAATTCAGCGGCCTCGGGGTTGCCGCCAATGGCATAGATGTGCCGTCCGAGGATGGTTTGGGTGGTGATAAAATGATAGATGGCGACCACAATCAAGACAATGACCAATGTCCAGGAGAGGCCGTTGTACCCCGACAGTACCCAGGTAATCAGGCCAATCAGCACCGACACAAAGACCAGCTTGAGGATAAAGATGGGGATCGGCAGGACCTCAAAGTTATAGGCTAGTTTTTTCCTGCGGCTGTTGAGTTCGTTGACGATAAACAGCACAATGCCCACCAATCCAATAAGCAAGGTCAATTTATGCACATTGGGCAAAAAGCCGCTGTCGATCAGAATGTCGGGGATATAGCCATTGCTGATCGCGTTGAACGTATTGTCATCGATAATGATGGTGCCCGTGCCGGCGGTGACCAGCAGCAGTGCGCCACGGTAAATCAGCCAGCCAGCCAGTGAGGCCACAAAAGAAGGGATGCCCAACTGGGCTACCGGAAAAGCCGTGACCAGCCCAGCCAGCGCACCGAGAACCAGGATCATGGGGATGACCAGATAAACCGGCAGCTTCCAGAATTGCAGCGCAATCGCTGCCACCGCGCCGAGAAAGCCGGCCAAAAAGCCGACCGACAGGTCGATGTGCCGGATAACGATGACCAGTGTCATCCCCACCGCCAGGACTGCGATATAGCCGGTTTGGTTCAGCAGGTTGCTGATGTTCCGCGAAGAGATAAATATACCATTGGTCGTCACTGTAAAGATGACCATGATCACAAACAGGGCAATGTACATGCCGTATTCGCGAATATTTTTGCGCAAAACTTGGGCCAGGTCGTGGAAAAACATAGAGCCTCCTCAATAATGATTCTCCTGAAAAAAGGTCAAAAGCGACAAACAAGTCAAAATGCTCAACACATCAAATATCTTGGGACTTTGCCAATTGTGCTTGTTAAACACAAGATCAAAGCCTCAACAGGCAATTTAGCGCATGATCGACCTTTTTTCAGCAAAGTCAATAATCAGTCGCCAGATCCATGATCACTTCTTGCGTCGCTTCCTCTACCGGCAGCTCGCCGACGATTCTGCCCGCAGAAACGACGTATACCCGGTCGCTCATTCCCAATATCTCGGGCAGTTCGGACGAGATCATGATGATGCTCATCCCTTCCTGGATCAGCCGGTTCATAATGGTATAGATTTCGTATTTTGCGCCGACGTCGATGCCACGTGTTGGCTCGTCGAGGATGAGCACATCTGGCCTGACGAACAACCACTTGCCCAGGCAGACCTTTTGCTGGTTGCCGCCGCTCAAATTTCCAACCCGCTGCTCGACGCTGGGGGTGCGAATGTTGAGCGAGTCCTTGTAGCGGGTGGCGACCTGGATTTCGGCATTACTGTCGACCACGCCGCGCCGTGCGATCTCGCTCAAGTTGGCGAGGGTAATGTTTTGCTTGACATCCTGGATCAAGATCAGGCCGTTGCCTTTTCTATCTTCGCTCAGATAGGCCAGCCCGGCCTTGATCGCGTCTTTGGGGTGGCCAAAGTGCATCTTGTCACCGTGCAAGAATATCTCGCCGCTGATATGGTAGCCTTCCGGGTTGCCAAACAGGCTCAATGCCAGCTCGGTGCGTCCCGATCCCATCAGCCCGGCAAAGCCGACAATTTCGCCCTTTTTGACCGTAAAGTCAATGTCTTTGAGAATGTCCCGATCCAGTTGGGGATGAAAGGCGTTCCAGCCTCTCACTTCAAGCACGATTTCGTCGGACGGGCGATGCTCTCTCGGCGGATAGATGTTGTTGATCTCACGCCCAACCATGTGCTTGATCAGCACCGGTTCGGAGACCTCGCCGTTGCGGGCATCCAGGGTGCAGATGGTTTTCCCGTCGCGCAGAACTGTGACCGAATCGGCAATTTCGATCACTTCTCTGAGCTTGTGCGAGATCAAGACACAGGTCACGCCGTGTTCGCGCTGCTCACGCAGCAAGTTCAGCAGGTTGGCGCTGTCGGCCTCGTTCAGCGCCGCCGTCGGCTCATCTAAAATCAATATCTTGACGTTGCGGTTCAGCGCCTTGGCAATTTCGACCAGCTGCTGTTTGCCCACGCCCAGGTCTCTGACCCTGGTTTCGGGGTTGACATCGAGCCTGACCCTGCGGAGCATTTCACTGGCCCGCTTGATCGTTTCGTTCCAGTCGATGGCGAGACCACGACGAATCTCGTGGCCGAGAAAAATGTTTTCGTACACGGTCATTTCAGGGACAAGCGCCAATTCTTGATAAATAATGGCAATACCGGCTTTTTCGCTGTCGCCGATTCCTCTGAATGTTTGTGTCTCCCCGTGCAGCAAAATGTCGCCGCTATAGGTTCCATATGGATGGACGCCGCTCAACACCTTCATCAGGGTCGATTTTCCCGCGCCGTTTTCTCCAACCAGGCCATGAATTTCTCCTTCACGCACGGCAAAACTGACATCGTCCAGAGCCTTGACGCCGGGGAATTCTTTGCTAATGTTCTTCATCTCGAGCAGGGGAATATCCATTGTCCCTCCGCCTGTAAGATGTGCAGGAACAGCGATGGCTTGAGCCATCACTGTCCCTGCACGGCATGGGTCGATCACATGAGTATTATAGCGCTTTCAACCCGGCTTGCAAGCCAGGCTTTGATCCTTGAACTCGTTGTGATCAGTCGTTTTTTCTCAGGGCAAGTTGGTAAAGTCGCCGGCGCTATAGTAACCCGAATCGATCAAGGCGGACTTGACGTTGTTCCGGTCGACGGTGATGACCGCCGACTGGATAGCCGGCACGTCGATCTTGCCATTGTTGTAGGCGCCCTTGGAAGCCGGGGCCTTGCCCTGAAGCAGGGCGACGGCGGCGGCGATGGCGTCGTTGACCAGCATGCGCACGTCCTTAAAGACGGTCATGGACTGCTTGCCATCGATGATGTACTGGACGGAGGCCTTTTCGGCGTCCTGGCCGGTGACATAGTATTGGGTCACGTCCTTGTCGGCGGCAAAGGCGTCGGCGATGGCGCGCGCCGTGCCGTCGTTGGGGGCCAGGATGTAGACGGTGCCCTTGTCGGCCGCCGAAGCGGCGGTGAGGTTCGATTCGGCCAGCGTCTTGGCATCATTAAAGTTCCAGTTGGTGGTCACCTGGCCGATGATCTTGGCCATCTCGTCGCGGGTCAGTTCCTTCTTGTTCTGCAAGGCGACCGCCTCGCTCGAGTTCTTGATCACGAACGTGCCATCGGCGATCTTGGGCTGGATGGTCTCCCAGGCGCCCTGGAAAAAGATGAAAGCGTTGTTGTCAGAAGCGGCGCCGGCATAGAGGTACAGCGGGTTGCCGGTGCCGGTGGCCTGGTCGATCAGGTACTGGCTCCAGGCCGCGCCGACGGCGATGCTGTCAAAGGTCACGTAATAGTCCACCGCATCCGTGTCGCGGATGAGGCGGTCATACGAGATGACCTTGACGCCGGCTTTTTGGGCGGCCTGGGCCGCCGCAGCGGCAGCCGTGCCGTCGTGCGGGCAGATGATGATGACCTGGACGCCCTTGGTGATCAGGTCTTCCACGTTCGCTTTTTCCTTGGACGAATCGCCCTGGCTGAAGAGGATTTCGACCTCATAGCCAGCGGCGTTGATCGCGTCGCGGAAGCGGGTTTCGTCCTGAATCCAGCGCGGCTCGTCCTTGGTCGGCAGCACAATGCCCACTGCCAGCTTGGTGTCCGGTGCTTTGGTCGCTACAGTCGTCTTGCCCGCAACGCAGGCCGACAGCACCATGAGCGCCGTGACCAGAATGGTCACCAGCGCCAAAGGCAAATTCTTTCTCGACATCGTTTCCCTCCTGGATAAACATGAAAATAGGTTCGTAGCGGATAAAAATATGTTACTTGCGGTTGGCTTGTCTGATAGTCGGTTCACCTCCTTGATCAAGAATCTGCCGGGCCAGACAAATGCCCGGCCGCGAATTCCAGATTCGCGTGGATGATTTCAATTCGCTCCATGCCCCGAGATGAGGCCGCAGGCAATGCTTGGATGAATGTATGGTGGATGTGGGGATAATTCTGCTGCAATATGGGCAAGGTGATAATACATGTATGAAACCATAAAAGAGCTTGAAATACAATCCCTTTTCCCCTCTTTTCGATCAGAGCTTACCCTTGCCCGAAATGGGGGATTCCCCCTATCCTGGCACAAAATAAACCCTCTGCTTTTCCAGGCAGAGGGTTCGGTTGGGCCAGGCCCGTGGAATCTCGAGAATGGGCTGGTTACGCTTGTCTTTCCTCATCCCAGAGGGGGGCCAGATAATCGAGCAGCAGCCCTTTCATCTCGGCGATCACCTGCGCCTGCCGTGCTTTTCCCGCCGGCGTCGCCAGCAGCGCCAGCAGCGCCTTGACCACCGCCTTGCAGACGAGGGCCACCATCAAAGCCCGCTCTCCGTCGATGTGCGGCAGGCGCATTTGCAGCAGTTGCCTGATCCGCTCGATGGTGTCGATCTCGATCTGCTGCGCCGCCCGGGCAATGTCGGCCGACACATCGGAGCCGAGCAAGATGCGCGCAAAGGCCGGGCAGCATTGGTCGAACTCGACAAACGGGTCGATCAGGCGGTCGAGCAGCACCGGCAAGGGCAGGTAAATCGCATCGGCGGTAAACAGCGTCTGGTACAGTTCGTTCAGCCGGGCCAGGTAGCGATCGGCCAGTGCGTGCAAGATGGCGTCCTTGTCTGCAAAGTAACGATACAACGAGCCAACCGAGATGCCCGCGCGTTTGGCGACGGCATTGGTGGTGATCGCGTCGTAGCCGATTTCGGCCAACAGCGCAGCAGCGGTGTCGAGGATCAAGTCGACGCGCTGCTGGCTGCGCGCCTGTTGGGGGATGTTGCGCATCGTTTCCGACAAAAGGTCTCCTTTGTGCTTGACAGGGGACATTTTTGCTTTTATAATAGATTCCAACGTGAGCAAAAGCTCTCGTCAAGGTCTCATAATTTGAGGATTTGCTCGTATTATACACGACCGGGCGATTTTTTTCAAGGAGCAGACCATGAGCGGAAAGGGCAAAACGGCGCTGATCACCGGCGCCTCTGGCGGCATCGGCTACGAGTTGAGCAAGCTGTTTGCCGCCGACGGGTACGACGTGGTGTTGGTCGCGCGCAGCGGCGACAAGCTCCAGGCGCTTGCCGCCGATCTGAGCCGGTCTTACGGCGTGCAGGCGGTGGTGTTGGCCTACGATTTGAGCGATCCGGCCTCGGTGGAAGCGATTGCCGCCGATGTGCAGCGGCAAAATATGACCGTCGATGTGCTGGTCAACAATGCCGGGTTTGGCCTGCTGGGCCGCTTTACCGAGCTGGACTGGCAGGAGCAGTGGTCGATGCTGAACCTGAACGTGATGGCCCTGACCGCGCTCACCCGGCAGTTTTTGCCGGCGATGATCGCGCGCGGCTGGGGGCGCGTACTCAACATCGGCTCGACGGCATCCTTTCAGCCCGTCCCATCGATGGCGGTGTACGGCGCGACCAAGGCCTACGTGCTCAGTTTTTCGGAAGCGCTGGCGCAAGAAGTCAAGGGGACGGGAGTGACGGTGACGGCGCTCTGCCCCGGCATGACGCGCACCGGCTTTCAAGCGCGCGCGCAGATCGTCAGGATGCGCATTTTTATGCTGGGCAGTATGAGCGCCGGGCAGGTGGCCCAAATTGGCTACCGGGCGTTGATGCGCGGACGCGCCGTGATTATGCCCGGGTTCTTTAACCAGCTGGTCGCCTTTACAGTGCGCCTGACCCCGCGCGCGCTGGTCCGGCCGATCGGCCAGTGGATGATGGGTTCGGGGCATTGAGAAAAAAGCATGGCACAATCTGAAACGCTTCAAGCGATCATCAGGCGGCGTTTTTCTTGCCGTACATACGAGAAAAAGCCTCTGGCAGCGCAGGTGCGCCAGCAATTGGAAGACGCGCTCGCACAGGCGACACGCGGGCCGCTGGGCAGCCGGGCGCGGTTTCAACTCATCGCCGCCAGCGAGGCCGACCGTGCGGCTTTGAAAGGGCTGGGTACGTATGGTTTCATCAAGAACCCGGCCGGATTCATTGCCGGCGCAGTGGAATCATCGGAAAAAGGCCTGGCCGATTTGGGCTATCTGATGGAAAAGCTGGTACTCGATGCAACCGCACTTGGTCTGGGAACGTGTTGGTTGGGCGGCACCCTGAACAAAAGCCGCTTTGCGCAGGCCATCGACCTGCAAGCGGGTGAGTCGATGCCAGCCACGGTCTCGGTGGGCTATCCGGCCAGCCAGCCGCGCGCCAGGGATGTATTGCTTCGCCAGGTGGTGAGATCGAACAAGCGGCTGCCCTGGTCGGTCCTCTTTTTTGATGGCGCGTTTGATGTGCCATTGGGGCATGAAAGCGCGGGAGAATACGCCGGCCCATTGGACATGCTGCGTTTGGGGCCGTCGGCGTCCAACAAGCAGCCCTGGCGCATCGTTCGTCAGGACGCATGTTGGCATTTTTACGTGCAGCGCACGCCCGGCTATGGCCAGGTGTCAGTGGGATCGGTCAAAATGGCCGATTTGCAGCGCGTCGATATAGGCATCGCGATGTGTCACTGGGCATTGACGGCAGAAGCGTCGAACCTGTCTGGCGCGTGGCAGGTTGGCGACCCCGGCCTCGACCGGCCCGACGCGCTGACCGAATACGTGGTCAGTTGGGCGGAAACCTGATGCATGTGCCAGTGCCCATTTGTCTGCCCGGTCAAGTTGTGCTAAAATCCTCCATTGATTTGTATCCTCCATTCCAGCCCCAATCCACGTCTATGCTCATTTAATATCATCCTTGAGGAGGGGAAAACTCGATGACTACCAATTCGTACATCGAACTCGATGACGCCCAGGTCGTGCCGCTGGCCGATCAGGCGCCCACTTTGGCCGAAATGGATGCGGCCATTGCTTCGCTCATGCGTTTCCAAAGAACGCTGGACAAAATCCCCTTGTTACGCAACATCAACCTGATAACCCTGTTGCAGCAGGTGACCCCAGCTTCGATCCAGCGCAAGACGGCTCATAAAAAGGCGCTGCAAACCGTGCGCTATCTGGCCCGCTACAACCGGGCCTGCATTGCTTTTTGGCGCGCGGCGGGCATCCAGGATATGTCCTTTATCGAGGAGGACATTGAGGCCTTGCGCAAGTTGCCGATCATGAACGCGGAATTTTTCCACACCTACTCACCCCAAGATCGCCTCAGCATCGGCGCGGCCGGCAACGCACAGATGCTCAAAAGCTCCGGCAGCACGGGCCGGCAAAAGCTGTTCCTGATGTCCAAAGGCCAGGTGGCCGAAACCCTGCCCTCGATGAAGCAGTTTTTGTGGTCCAACTGGGAGATCGACCGCTATGAACGTGTCGAGATCGTGGTCGGCGTTGCCAAGTCGGTGCCCGGCGAGCCGGCCTGGGGAGCGGGATACAACATGGTTCAGCTCTTGTCGATGCTGAGCGACGAGTTCCCGCACCTCCACTTTGAGCACACCGGTTTTAGCCCGTCCGAGACCGCACAGCACATTCAGGACGTTATGCGCGCGAGCACGTCCAAGACGCTGATCGCATTGTACACCTATGCGCCCAACCTGATCTCGATTGTGAACGAACTGCGCCAAAGCCAGGCGCTGGACAACATGAGCGCGCAGATCGAGTTCAAGTTTATTTTGACCGGCGAGGCCTTTCCGCCTTACAAGATGTTCCAGGTGGCCGAGTGGCTGGGGATTGTGGATGCCGGTTTGATAGACCGCCAACTGAACGATATTCTCGCCGATGCCCAGGCGCTGCACCAGCTGACCACCCTGCTCAAGACGTTTTCTACCGGGTTTGGCGCAGCCGAACTCAAGACCGGGTTTTCGAGCAATAATACGACCATGCTGTGGAGCACGGTAATGTATTTGCTGGAGCGCAACCAGCCTGCACTGGTTCGCCCGTTTCTGGAACATCACTTTGGCGGGCAGTCCTTCCCCTGGTCGGCGCTCAAATCCAACCCCGGCGTCTATTTCCTGATCGGCAGTGTGGATCAAGAAGGCAAGCCCTCGCTTCGGCCCAACGACGGCTATCACTTTGGCCCCGCATTTGCCACCGCCCTGACCGGTGAGGTGGTCAACTGCCACCTGGATGTGATGCACGTCTGGGATTTGGACGAATTGGCCGGCCTGCTCAAAGCCGAAACCGGCGTCGACATCAAGTACGTTGCGCGTGCGCTGCGCATCCGTTACGATTCGGGCGACATGATCCTCACCAACGGGCGGCTGGACAGTTATAGCAACGGTGGCCTCGACGCTGCGGTGAGCTGGGTGGGAGCCAAAATCTACGGCCACCATTTGCAACTGGTCGCCTCGCAGATTTCCGAGCTGACCGGGCGTTTTACCGCGCAAAGCGTCGACTATATCGATGGGCATCGCGTGCTGTGGCTGCACTTTGAGGCCAACGCCGGGCAAAATGCCGAGCAGATTCAGGTGGTCGCGGCCAAGCAGTTGGTCACGGGGCTGGCCGAAATCAACCAGGAATTCAAGACCCTGCGCGAACAGATCCTGCTCGACGAAGGCGAGCGCGGTTTTCGCGAACAGGTGCAGGTCAAGATTTTGCCCTACAATCACTCCCGTTTTTCAGAACAGGACGATCAATTCAAGAACCAATACATCTATCGGCCCTCGCGCTGTGAGACTGCCCTTGACCTGGATTTTGACCCGATTCTGGCCGGCCAGTAAGGCGGTTTGCGAGCATAGACAAAATATGTCACAATTTGAACAAAATTTTGACCGCCACATTCGGCGGAATGGCTATCCGGGGCGCGGCCTGATCATCGGGCGGGCTGGCGCTGACGATGCCTGGGTGCTGGTGTACTGGATCATGGGCCGCAGCGCGCACAGCCGCAACCGCCGCTTTGCCGTCGATGGCGCAACGCTGCGCACCGAGCCGGTCGATGCCAGCCTGGTGCAGGACCCCAGCCTGATCATCTATGAAGCGATGCTCGAACTGCCCAACATTTACCTGGTTTCCAACGGCGATCAGACACGGACGATCTATGACGCGCTGCGGACGGGCGGGACGTTCGAGGGCGCGCTGCTCACCCGTGAGCGCGAACCCGATGCGCCCAACTATACGCCGCGCATCAGCGCCATGCTCGATTTGCGCACCCAAACGCCGCAGCTTGCGCTCAATATCCTCAAGGCCAACAAGGCCAACCCGGCGCTGACCGACCACACGACATGGCGGCCGGCGCTGCCGCCGGCCGGGCTGGGCTACTGCATCACCACCTATATGAGCGACGGCTCACCCTTGCCACCGTTTGACGTCGATCCGCTGTTGGTGTCACTGCGGGGCAGCGCCAAAGAGATTCTGGAAACCTGCTGGGCCGCGCTGGACAGCGACAACCGCGTTTCGCTGGCCGTCAAGTGGATCCCGGCAGCGAGCGGGTTGGGCCGCCTCGAGGCGGCCCAACTCTTGGTCTGCAACCGCTTTGGAGATGCCTGATGGGTAAATGGGCCTGTCTGCTGGTTTTACTCGCTTTTCTGGCCGGCTGCGCCGGGGAGGAAACTGTGCCTGAAAAATCTCTTTCGCTGGATGACATCCTTGCGCCGGGAGCTGTGGTTGAAAAAGTGGTCGGCGGCTTTCAATTCACCGAAGGGCCGGTGTGGCTACCCGACGGCTATTTGCTTTTTTCCGACATTCCGGCCAACATCATCTACCAATGGACGCCGGGCGCAGACAAGGCCCACGTTTGGCGCACACCCAGCGGCAACTCGAACGGGCTGACCCTGGACGCCAAAGGGCACTTGCTGATTTGCGAGCACGGCAACCGGCGGGTCTCGCGCTATGAGTGGGCGCGCACAGAATATAACGGCACGCAAACGATATTGGCCGATATGTACGTTGGAAAAAAGCTCAATAGCCCCAACGACATTGTCGCCCATTCAAGCGGAGCCATTTATTTCACCGACCCGCCCTACGGCCTGGCCAATCAGCAGGTGGGCAAGGAGCTTGATTTCAACGGCGTCTATCGCCTCGTCACGGATGGTTCGCCATCTGGCGTTCTGACCTTGCTCGACGATTCGCTGCCGCGCCCCAACGGGCTGGCCTTTTCGCCCGATGAAAGCGTGCTCTATGTGGACGACTCGCAGTTGGGGATCATCCGCGCCTACGATGTCCAGCCCGACGGCACGCTGGCCAACGCGCGGCTGTTTGCCGAACTCAAGGGTGACAAGGAAGGCGTACCTGACGGGATGAAGGTCGATCTGCTGGGCAACGTCTTTTGCACCGGGCCGGGTGGGGTGTGGGTGTTCGACCCCGGCGGCGCAAAATTGGGCGTGATCGAGACGCCGGAGGTGCCGGCCAACCTCGCCTGGGGCGACGACGATTTCAAGACGCTGTACATCACTGCGCGGACGGGGCTGTATCGCGTCCGTGTCGAGACGGGCGGCCGGTTGGCCGGGCGGCCCTAGCGCGGCTTGAAGTTTTGAGCGCGCTGTGATATAATCAAGGCAGATTGGGGATGATCGGCTTCGACGGGGAAGGCTGATCCTGGATTGCAAGCCGAGGCGCCTGGGCCTCGTTAAAACCGGGCAAACAATCAAATGCCAAGAGACCAAATCTCGCGGCTCTCCCGATGGCTGCGTAAGCTCCCATAAGGAGAACCCGATACCTGCGGGTATCACGTTCACCCCCAAGTTCCCCCGGTGCTTGGGGAGTGGGCGTCATAGAGACTGGGGTGCGGCCTGCGTGACGCCGATACCGTAGGCCCAAGATGATCGGCTAGCCGAGATGTGATCCTGTCGTTCGGAGCTAGTCCAGGCAAAATGTCAAAAGAACGAACAAGCTTGTAGTATATTCACGGTCGAATTCTTCGGACCCGGGTTCGATTCCCGGCATCTCCACCAGTGAAAAAGCCCGGCCCAGGCCGGGTTTTTTTCATGCCGTTTGACCAATGGCGATGTTACCGGTATAATCACGCTGTTGTCCAGTTCGAGCCGGAGATGCGTAGCGAGACCGGGCATGCGGCTCGCATTGATTCGGAACAGGAGTCGGGGTGAGAAAAAAGCAGCGACCGATCATACATTTTGCACTCGTTCTGGCGGGCATTTTTTCGGTGACCGTGCAGGCCGCACAGGTTGTGCCCGGCCCGCTGTCGCTCACAGTGACCTGGGAGCCATTGACGCCGGTCAGCGGGGATCAATTGACCTTTTGGTTTGACGTTCAAAACGTCGGCGACGCGGCCCTCCAACAAGTGCAGCTTGAGGTGATTTTGCCGCCACAAGGCATGCGCTTGCAGACATCTGCCGCTGACAATGAGACCTGGAACACATTCACTCTGAACGAAGAAATTCGCACCCTCATCTATTACACCGCAGACGAAATGGCCGCCGGAGCCGCCGCCCGGCTGAGTCTGACCGTCCTGGTCGATCTGCCCGGCGGGCAGTCGCTCGTGCTCGACACCTACCAGCTTACCGCGCAGGAACTTGAATCGCCCATCGCCGGCGAGCCGATCAGCATTCTCGTCGCCACGGCAACGGGCACACCGGCGCCGACGACGACCCCGCTCCCTTCGCCAACACCGTCGCCGTCGCCGTCGCCTTCTCCCACCGTGACCGTCGTCATGGCCGAACTGCCGCCCACGCCGACGCCCAAGCTCTCCAATGAGCAGGAACAACTCGGCGCGCTGACCGTGTCGATCTTTGTGTTTCTCGCGCTGGCTATTGGCCTGGCCGCGGCGATCTGGATTTTTCGCAAAAACCGTCAAGGCGGATAAAGAACCGTCAAGGCGAAGAAAAAGCTGCCTGTGTGCATAAATATCAAGCCCCCGTACACGCGCGTGTACGGGGGCTTGATGCAAAACAAACGCATAGTGGTCAGGATTCAAGCTCGTCGGAGTGCAGGGCCGCGGCCGCCAGCTCTTCCATCAGCACATCGGCCTTTTTGGCCATATGCAGGAACACCATCAGCATAATGCCCAGGTTGCTGCCAATAAAAATCCCCAGGACAAGCACGCCCAAGACGATCAACGATGTTTGTCCCAACATCTGCATTCTCCTTTGAAAAACTTTATTCTCATTATACACCCATCTTGGTGGGTGTCGAGTAAATTGGTGTAAATTTTGCGTAAATTTGCATGGCCGTCCGGGGATGGATCGGGGGAGCATTTGACACGACGGCAAACCGTGGTATAGTATGATTATGTCGAGGTGAGTCTTGAAGAAACACGAGGCCGGTTCTCAATCTCTGTCTATCATTGGCATCTTGATCCTGGTGCTGTGTACGACGCTGCTCCTGGTGGGCGTTGTGTTGCTGCTCAACCGTCCCCCGCCGGCCGAGGCGATTGTGGCGACTTTGGCTGCGCTGCCCAGCCCGACCATGCCGCCAACGCCAACGCCGACGCCAGCGCCGACCGTACCGGGGGTCAGCGATGCACTTTTGGTGTGCCAACGCACGGTAGGATTTGAACTGAACAAGCGCAGTCTGGTCGCCGCGGCCAACCTCTCGGACAATCACGTTTTGTCCATGTCATGGGTTTCTTTGGGCTGGTCGGTGAACAATCTGCACGATGCGCTGCCGGGTATCGTGCTGGCCTTTGACGCGGCCATCGACGCCTGGAAAACCGATTGTGCAGTTTACGATCGGGTGCAGATCGAGGTCTGGGATCGCCGGGAAGACCGGCAAGTTCGCCGCGTCAGCGTCGAGGCAATGGTCGATGACCTGCTCAAGTGGCGCGATGGTGAACTGGGCGATCAGGCATTGCTACAGCGGCTTTACATTGCAGTGGAAGAATAACAAGTGGACCAAGACCAGCGCGTATGTTCTCATACGCGCCGGTTTTCATTTGTCGTAACTGCTCACCCTTGCGAAGGTTGAGCGTGGATTTTCTGACCAGGCTGGTTTTGATCAGCGCATTTGGCCCGCTAATAGCCTGATTCAAACCTTCGCAAGGGTAGGCTGAATAGTTACCATTTGTCGGCGGTTCAACCAGCTATGCTGGCTCGATCACTGGCAGTAACGCGCGCACCTCGCTGATGCGCCGGCGCAGGTCGGCAATTAATTGGTCGATCTTTGCTCCCTCGCCGGCGACCTTTTTCTGGTGTTTCTTGTAAGCCAGATCGACGACTAGTTGCACAAACCGCGACCAACGGAACCAGACCAGCGGGCCGTGGCGGGTCAGTATCTGCCAGCCGCGCCCAAAGCGCGCCCTATAGCTGGAAGCGATGCGGTATTCGTCGGTGGTGATCACCCCGAATTGGATTTCGGGCAGCAGTTCCTCGAACCAGCGGCTTTCGCGCCGCACCGAGACGAAAATCAAGATCGCTATCGCCAGCACGCCCATCCAATCGACAAACGTGAGGATCAGGCACGAGAGGCCGGAGGTCATTTCAGCCAGGACGGTGCCGCCGTTGTGGATGCCGTGCAGGGCCATTGCCGTCAGCCAGCCGGCGATGGGGAACAGGAGCTTTTTCCACCACTCGCGCGAGTTGCGCGCCATCCCAAAGCCCACGCCGACAAAAGCCGTAAACATGGAATGGTTGAGGTTGTACAGCCCGATGCGCAAGGCGACGGTCAGCCCCCACCCCGCCCAGCCACCCTCCACCAGACTGCTCATCAAATAGAGCACGTCTTCGACCACCGAAAAGCCAAAGCCGACCAGTGCGCCGTACAAAATGCCGTCCATCACGCTGTCGAACTCGCGGCGGTAGATCAAAAAGACGATCAGGATGATCAAGGACTTGAACGTTTCTTCGGTCAGTGGGGCGATGATGCTCATGTTGGCCAGCGAATACAAGATCGACTTGCCAAAGATGTACGAGATGGGAATATCGAGGACAAGTTGGGTGATCAGCGCCAAAATCACGGTCGGAATTGCGCCCCAGAAAAAGATGACGCTGAGCAGCCACAAAGGTTCTTTTTCATAGCGGTCCAGCCACCACAAGATGGCGATGGCGATCAACGAAGGCACCAACGTTGCCAGAACAGAAGCAAACAGTCCCAGGCAAATCATGACCAACCTCCCCTCACTTTTTCGCTTTACGCTTTACCAGCCATCCGGCGAGCAGCGCCGTCGCAGCCAGCCCGGCCGCCGCGACGCCCAGCCCGATCGCAGCCTCCTTTTTAGGAATCGTCGGCAGCACCGCGCCGCCCTGTCCCACCTCGACGCCATACGCGCTGAACAACTGGCCCCATTTGGTGTCCAACGCCGCCTCGACGCGCTTGCGGCCCACAAAGGGATACCAGTAGACGTTGTGATAAAAGTTGCTGGCGAAATAACTCCACGGCACCAACGGGGTGTGCAGCAGCAAACTTTCAAAGGGCTTGAGCGGCCCGTTATAGATCGCTTTTTGGCCGCGGCTGGCGAACGTGTCGGTCTGGATAAAGTGCCAGTTTTCGGCCATCACATCCTCGTCGCCGATCACCTCAATATCCCTGGGATCGCCCACCCCCAGTCCCTTTTCGTGGGCCAGGCGGATGAAATCGAGGCTCATAGGGTCAAAGCCCTGCAACCTGGCCGAAAGGGCGTCGATGGCCACCTGGTCGGCGGAGGCGAGGATCACGTCTTTTTCGTGCCAAAACATCGCCCGCGGGCCGGGGCCGTCGCCGGCAAAGGTGCCGTCCATCACGGCAAACACGCCGGGGTGGATCTCGCGCTGGATCATCAACAGATCGACCAGCGTCTCGTGGATGCGTCCGTGCGTCCAGTGGCGGTTCTCGCCGAGCAGGCCGCCAAAGGCGTTCTTCATCGCCCCGGTGATGGTGGTGAAAACATGGGTTTTGACCGTGGGAAACTGGATGATGTTGCGTCCGATGAACATGTCGGGGATTTTGACGCCGTCGGGGTAAATCTCGTCCAGGCATAAAAACTCGCCCTTGGGTTTATAGACGACCCACTCGACATCCGGCTCGTAGAGGTGAACGTTGCGCAGGCCGTATTTTTCGACCACGTATTTGTGCTTGTTGTTGTATTCGCCGACGTACGCATCGACCACCACCGTGCGGTTATGCGCAGCGATCAACTTGTTGCGCTCAAAGCCATCGTTGAGCAGTTTGCGGATTGTTCCTTCCAACTGCCAGGGCGCGCTGGAGCAGGCCGGATACCAGGTTTGCCAAGAGATGTTGATCTTGAGCAACGTGTCGTGCGTCTTGGACAGCGTCGCCTTGTAGCCGGCCAAATCGAGCAGGCGGGCATAATCTTCGAGCACCGTTTCGGGCCGCGTGCGCAGCACTGCCACCTTGCCTTTACCGGGAAATGCATAATCGCTCATCGTGCGCTCCTTTCCAATGACGCCAACCAGAACAGCTTTTTCTCTGCACGAATTGTACCCGAAACCGGAGCTTGAGGCAAAAAACGACTGCTCTTTTTTTGCCAAAATGCCCCATTTGTGATACACTGGTTCCCGTCGCCCCCGTAGCTCAGTGGATAGAGCGCCGGCCTCCGGAGCCGGGAGCATGCGTTCGAGTCGCATCGGGGGTACCAAATGCCAGGGCGCGGTCTTGAGACCGCGCCCTTTTGCGTTGGTCAGATTGTCCGTTTATGTGCCAGCGAACGCGATCAGGGGCAGTTGGACATCTTGATCGTCACGTTTTTGCCATCATGGGATACCGTCGCGCCGGGCGGCAAAGTGACACTCAACCCGCCATCCTCCCCGATGTATGGCGGCGTGATCGACAGCGCAATCAGCTTCTCTTTATCATCGTCCGCAAGTTGGGCGCACGGGCCAAAATAAACCGATACGCCCGTTGTCTTGGTATAGATCGACGGCTCGCTCTGCGATGGTATCACCGTCTCGCACGGCGGGCAGGGGATCGGCTCAAAGGTGTGCGCGACGACGATGTCGCACGTGACCTGCCCGCCGTCGGTGGTGGTCTTGGAACTGATGTGTACTGCGTCGGTAGGTTTGAACGGGCGATCCAGCGGGACGGTGGATTTGACCAGCCGGTAGTTGATCATCACGTCGACGCCCACATAACGATGGCAGGGCGGCGCCGCCGGCATTTGCAGCATCTCGGACGGCGTCGTGCAGCCGCTATAGCTGGCCGGGGCAAAAAGGTGGCGCACAATGACATCGCAGGTAGTCACGCCGTCTTGCACCTGGGTGTGGCCGCGGATGACATTGACATCTTGCGGCGATTCAGGGCGCTCCAGCGAGACGGTGGAGCGCTTTTCATCCCACACGCCGTTCACAACCACATCGACGCCCACATAGACGTAACCTTCCGGCGCGGGGGGCGGGGCAAGTTCCTCGGCGGTGGGCACGCAGTCCTGGGTTGCAGTGTCCTGGGTATCGCTTGCGACCAGCCGCGCATAGACGTGGGCGATGATCATGTCGCAAATCAGTACCCCATTGCGGGTGGTAGTGCTGGACGAGAGCATGACCATGTCGCTGGCCGAGTGCGGGCGGCCCAACGGCGCGGTTGAATAGTCAGTGCTGTAGACTTGGTTGATCACCACCTCACGCCCCAGGTAAACATAGCCTTCCGGCATGGGCGAGAGCGGGGGCTGCAAAACCCGTTCGTTGGGCACGCACTCGGCCGGGGCCGGGCCGCGCGGCGACGGGGCAAAGAGGTGGCTGACGATTACATCGCACTGCGTGGTTTGGTCTGTGGTGACGCTGGACGACTTGACCAGGCGCAGATCGTCGGGCGAGTCGGCGCGGTCGAGCGGCACGGTAGACAGTTCCTCATCCCACACGCTGTTGATGGTCACGTCGACGCCCACATACACGAAACCGGCCGGCGTCTCCGGCGGGGCCAGGTCGGCCGGGTCGGGCTGGCAGAGCGGCAGTTGGAGCTGCGTATCGACTATTGGCGCAAAGATGTGACCGACGATGATGTCGCAGGTGGTCACGGCGTCCTTGACTTCTGTCCGGCTCTTGATGTAGACCAGGTCTTGCGGCGTGCCCTGGCGCGTGAGCGGCGTGGTGGAAAGCCCGGCCTGGTACACCTTGTTGATCACCACGTCGACGCCAATGTAGACATAGCCTTCGGGCGTGGGCGGTGGAGCCAGGTCTTCTGTCGAGGGGATGCACGCCAGCACGGCGGTCGTCTGGGTATAAGGCGCATAGGTCGAAAAGCGGGCCAGCGGCAGCACCGGCTGGCCGCTTTCGTCGAGCCGCGTCTGGGGCAAGGGCAGCCAATAGCTGACGCCTGGCGGCGGGTCGCCGGAGACGGCTTTTAACTGGCCGGGCATGTGCATCAGGCGCGCAAACTGAAACCCGGGCGTTTCGGGCGGCTGGAGCAGCGACAGCAGCGCCGGCCGATCCAGCGCGGGCTGTTCAGGTGCGACGGCAATCTCGATGATCGGCGAAAGGACATCCCCATCGTCGGGCTGCCGGTCGCGTGCGTCGATGGAGACGGTGAGCGGCTGCTGCACCGCGTCGGCCGGGAAAACGAGCTGCACACGCCCGTCGGCGCTGGTCAGTTCGCCGCCCGGCACGCCGATAGAAGCCGTGACTGGCGTCGGCGTCGGCGTCGGTGTCGAGGTGGGTGCTGGGGTAGGCGTCGGGGTTGCGGTGGCAGCCAGTGTGGGGGTAAAGGTGGGCGCGGCCGGCGGCGGCGTCTGCGTGGGCAGCACCACCGTTGATGTAGCGGTGGGCTTGCAGGCAGACAAGACAAGGACAAAGAGGATCAAAAAGCTGAAAATTCTCTTGTTCATTGCGTCTCCTTTTCTTTTGAGCCGGAGCGCAGCATGACCGTGTCGATCCGGCCCGAAACAGGTGATGCACACTTTGATTTTCAGCATAACAAAACACCGCTCAAATGTCAAGCCAGATGCTCGGGGTTCGCTTATTTTCTGGCGAGTTTCTGAGATGACTCCCCTGAAAAAAGGGACACAGATAAACACGGGCTAACGCACACTGATAAAAAAATAAAAATCAGCGTCAATCAGTGAAGATCAGTGTCCCATTTTTCCAGTCGTTTTTAGTTTCAGTGGACTCTGAAATGGTTATTCCGAAACGCCCCCACCCCAGCCCTCCCCCGCTTTGCGGGGGGGATTGAGGGGGGGCGTATAAGGCAGTGGCATGTGACGCCTAAAATGTATTGTTATAATACATAAATGTTTTTATATATCGATACGTCCAGGCGCGCGGCACGCCTCGTTGTTCCACAACGCCGTGCCGCAGATTGTGGTTCTGTTCGCACGTGAGCGCGCTCACTTGGTCAGTTTGACACTGGCTTTGCAAACCACAGCATTGTTGTTTTTACATGAAATCCAACAGCCTGGGCAACTCGCTGCATAGCCACGTTCTCGCTGCTTGTGCCAAGCACTGCCGTCTCTAGCCCACGCTGTTTAAGTCTGTGCAGCCCTGTCAACAGCAGCGACTTGGCTAAACCCTGCCGTTGAAAATCGGGATGCGTCGCGACCGGGTCTGTGTATCCCTCATTCCTTCCGCTGCGTCTGTTTTCTTCCTGGCTGATTGAGCACATACAATAAGCGGCCAATCGACCATCCGGCGCGACAGCCAGCAAGTCTAGCTCTGCATCGTATTCCAGCGCACGCATCATCGCCAGCCGCTCCTCAACGGTCATGTTTTCACTACCAAATGCCGCTCGATGGAGGGCGACGAGTTCTTGCACCTCTTGCTCGCCAGCCACATGACGGATGCTAAAACCCATTGGCACCTGTGGGGCAGGAATTGGATCGTCAAGCGAGCGGGTCATATGCAGCGAACATATCTCTTGCCTCACAAAACCGTTCCGCTCCAGCATTGCTATTTGTTCACGGTCATCGTCGCGGCAACTGGCATCAAGCGTCCAGGTTTGGCTATCATCTTGAATGGCAGCACGCCTTACACACGCTACGCCCCAAGCGACCATCTCGGACTCGATGAGGGAACTGGCTACTTGCTGGTCGACTTGAAACCAAAAGTTGTTGTACTGATCGACAAAGGCAAAGCCAACGATCTGGTCATCATTGCCAAGCCACAAACGTGTGTTGCTTTGCACGTCGTTCAGAGCATAAAGCTCGCGCAAGTCAACAATGCTGGGATAGTCTGTGATTCGATCAGCAGGTCTGGTCGCAACCAACAGATCAAGCATTGATTGCAGGTCACTCGCTCCAGAATATGCGCGGCTTGCGAGAATTGTCATTCTGTCCTCCCTCTCTATACTCGGCGAGGCCGGCTACTTTGAAAATAGCCGCCTTTGAGGAGCGCCGCACGCCCCCGCGCAAGGTTAACCTCGAGCGACAAACAGCGAGAACGCGGCGAGCGCGCCTTCGAGCAGCGGCTGCCACACGTCGGCGTTCAGCAGCAGCACGCCGGCCGCGCACAGCGCAAGCAGCCCGAACGCAAAAGCAATCATCTCGTCGCGGCGCTGTGTTTTGACCTGGAAATTGGGCCGGCCCAGGCAGGCCAGCAGCCCCACCACCGCGCCGGTGGCTACGCCGATCCCGGCCAAAATGGCAATCCAGGCTATCATCGGATCACTGTCCATCAGGCGCGAGATCAGCGTCCAACGCCCGACCGCACCGAAAGGCGCGGGCAGTCCGGCGAGCATCAACAGGCCCAGCAGCAAGGCCAGCACGTTCAACGGGCGGTGAAAGAGCAGCCCCCGGCATTGATCGAGATCGTCCTTGCGCCCCGCAGTCTGAAACAACGGGGTTAGCCCGGCCCCGCACAGCAGCAGCGCCATTGCGCGCATCACGAGCATCTGCACAGCCAAGGCCATCCCCTCAGCCGACCCCTGCCCCAGGGCGATCAGACCAATGCCCCAATCGACCAGCATAGCATACCCGATCAAGGCCCCCCAGCGACGCTGGCCCGGCGCAGCCAAGCCGCCCAACAAGACCGCACTCACCCCAAGCCACTGGCACAGATCGAGGAACAGGCCATCCTGGAGGAGCAAGGGATAGGTTTCGGTCAACTGGAAAAAGATGTGCAGCATGGCCGCCGGCAGGATCGACAGGACAAAAGCCGGCGGCATCGGCGCGCTGAACGCCGCCGCGCCGACCAGTGCGCCGTGAAAAGGCGGCACCATCAGCAGCAGGCCCAGGCCGATGACACCCAGTACGACGCCCGAACGCTGCGCTTCGAAATCGATGCCGGGTTGGAGAAAAGTGGGCAGCAGGAGCAGGAACATGGCCGCCAGTGTGCCCAGAATGATCAACCGCAGCGCACCCATCGTGGCGCCCGGCCGCCCGCCGGCGAGGACGAAACCGCACAGCACCACGCCCAACCAGAAGAAAAAGATGATATAGATGGGCTGTTGGGCGGTCGCCGACAGGTTCAAAATGCCGAGCACGACCAGGCCAAAGGGATAAAAAGCCCAACCCTGCGCAGCGGGCAGGGCCAACAAAAAGCACAGCCCACCCACAGTCAGGCCAAAGGCCACTAGAGCCGCCGAGGTGGCCGTCAATGCCCAGGGGCGTCCCAAAAAGACCAAGTCGGCGGTCAGCACCAAACCGCGCCCCGGCAGCGGCAGCGGCTTGTCGAGCAGCCATCGCAGCGCGATCCAGCCCAGGCCCAAACTGCCCAACGATGCGACCAGCCCGCTCAACGCCGTCCAGCGGTGGAGCAGGTAGGCCAGCAGCGCCAGGGCCAGCGGGATGGCGAAAAAGAACAATGGGCCGGGGAGCACAAGCGGCGAGGCGTTCATAGCACCTCTCCGGTCAGCGCGTCGACGGTGATCAGATAGGCGATGACCAGCCCCAGCGAGAGGTTGATCGCGGCCATGATGCCGATGCCGGCCAGGCCGGGTTGGGTCACGTCGAAATAGAGTTCAAAGCCGGAAACCAGGGTGAGCAGGCCCAGCCCGGTCGGGAGCGGGTTGGCAGTCAGCACCAGCGTCAGCAGGCCCATCAACCACAGCCAGACGCAGGCCGGGGCAATGTCGGCAGCAATGAGCGGCAGCGGAAACGAGATCGACACGCTGTACAAGACCATGCCCAGTAGCAAGACGACCAGCAGGCGAAAGACGCCGCTGGTCGGACGCAGCGGCCACGGCAGCGGCGGCAGCGGAACCCGGCCCTGTTCGCGGGCAATTCTCTGCCGCTCAAGCTCGGCCTTGTGCGCGCGTTCGCTTTCAACCCAACGCGCCGACCAATAAATCATGGGGCAGATCAACAGACCGGTCAGCACCTTGATCAGTGCCAGTTCGGGCGGAAGCATACGCAGGTGAAGCGCACCGAGCAGTACGTATTGCACCAGCAGCGCCCACAGGCCAAATCGCCAGTCGCGGGCGATAGCAATGATCGAAGCCGCGATCACCAGGCCGATGACGATGGGGATGCTGGAGAGATTGGCAAGTTGGACGAGAAAAGCCATCGACGTGCCCCTCAGCGCGAGACCACAAAAATCAGAATGATCAGGCAGACCAGGACGACCCAGGCCATATACCCCGCGCCTTCGATGACGAGCGTCGTACTCGAAATCAGGCCGCGGAGTTGGCCCAACACCTTGTATATGGCGCGATAGAGCCACTCCAGCCCAAATATCTGCTCGACCAGCGGCCACCAGTCCTGAAACAGCCTCAGGATCGATGCCTGCCGCCGGTAGACGACCAGACTGCCGACGGCCGGCAGCAGCAGCGCCGCCCACACCGGCAGCTGCGGAATGCGCAGCCACTGGAACAGGCCGGGAAAATCGCGCCCCTGGCTCAACAGGTTGGGAAACAGGCCCAAAACGAGCAGGAGCAGCGCCGGGATAGCGCCGGCGATGTAGCCCGGCTCGATCTTGCTCCCCACACGGCGAACAGCTGGCAGCCAGTGCTCGATGACCCGATCAAGCACAGCGTCGACTGTCCGGGCGATGCGCGGCCGCGCGGCCAGGCGACGCAGCCACGCACCAGGTGGCGACGGTTCGAAGGATGCGGCGCTGCCTTCGACCTCGGTTTGGGAGGCCGGATAGGCGGGCGGCTTGCTGGTTACACTTTCCAGGTCGAACAGAATGCGCAGCAATGCCCCCCACAAAAGCACCTCAGAAGCCATTAGCAGCAGCAAGACGAGCCACCTGTGCCCCTCAAAGATGGCCGCATAAGTGGCGATGCGCGTCGGAAAGCCCAGCGTCAACGGCAGGCCGATCTGCGCACCCAGTGCCAGTGTGACCGGAAAAGCACGCCACCAGGTGTGTGGGACGACGGGCTTGAGATACCGGCATTGGCTCCAGGCCAGTTGCCAGGTCAGAACGCTGAGGATGGCGCCGGCGGCGGCGGCCAGCTGGATGGCCGGATCGAGCTGCAACCCGACGACACACAAAATCATCCCCTGACCGTACAAAAAAGTGGTTTCGATCAACTGCGCGGGCGTCTGAGCGCCCCAGGCGCGCAGCGCGCCGATCAACAGCAGCAGCGAGGCCCAGAGCAGGTATAGCGACTGCTGGGTGTTGGTGAGCGCAAGCGCGTCCCACGCGGCGAATTTTTGGCCCAGCGCCGCGACGAGAACGGCCGGCAGGAGAAAGGCAATCAGGCGGGGGAAATCCAGCGACCGGGGCGCTGTCTCGCCGGCCGACGCCGGCCATGCGGGCAGCGGCGGCGGCATCAAGCGGAGGGCCAGGGCCAGCAGCAGCAGCGAGATGGCCGCAGCAGTGAGCCTGGTCGATTCGACCGCCGGTTCGAGCGACAGGCCGACGGCGAGCAGAACCGCGCCCAGCAGGCTCAAAAAGCCGGTCCGGGTCAAGCGCTCGACCTCGTTGCGCCGGCGGGCCAGTGTGTAGAGCAGGGCAACATCGGTCAGCACCCAGGCGACGACCGGCAGCGCGCGATCGGTGCTCCAGATCAAAAGCAGCGCACTGCCCAGCGCAGCCAGCCGGCCGGCCCGGCCCTGGCGCGGCCGGCCGCGGGCAACCAACGAGGCCGCCAGCGCGCCGGTCAGCAAGACAAAGGCCAGCATCCAGCCCGGTTTGCCGGCGTTCAACGTCACGGCAAACAGCGGGCCGGCGCGAACAGCCTCATCGATGCGCGGAATGCCGATCAGCAGGAAAAGAATCGCCAGGCCGAGAACGACGGTTTCGGCCCGTCCTTCGTCTTGCGGGGACAGAAATCGATCCGAAATATAAAAAACCACGGCCCCAACCCCCAGCACGATCAGCGGGGCCAGGACGGTCGAAAGCGCACTCATCACATCCTCCCAGGCGGAACGATTCTACCACAACCGTATCAAAAGCACAATTGGCAAGCCCGATTGACTTTAGGCCCAAGTTGCACTATACTCCGCCTTTGATACCAAATCTTGATGCTGGTCAGGGCCTATCCACCAGGATCGTGTTCTTGTGCAAGAATTTCGTCCCGGACAGCCGAGCCCTGTTCAGTTCCGATTTCGTCGGATAGGAAGCACTATGCGAGATTCATGTCTGAAACGTTTGATTATCCTGGTTGGCCTGGCCCTGGTTGCCTGCGCGCCCAAGCGGGGCGATGTGCCGACGATCTCGATTCTGACGCCGGCGAACGAAATCCAGGTGCGGCTGGGCGACCGCGTGCTGGTGCAGTCGGTGGCACAGAGCGAGCGGGACATCGCCAAGACCGAGCTGTGGGTCGATGGGCGGTTGTACCAGGTTGACAGGCCGGGCAAAGGCAGTGAGCTTGCCTTTGATGTGATCCAGATTTGGGATGCCTCTTCGCTGGGTACGCACACGCTGATGGTCAAAGCGCACAATGTCGATGGGCAGGTCAGTTTGCCGGCTACCGTAGTCGTCGAAGTGCTGACGCCGCTGCCCACACCGACACCCGCACCGACCGCAGAGCCGACGCTGGTTGTCGATTCTGGGTGCGAGCCTTCGGCGCGCTTTGTCGAAGACGTGACCGTTCCGGACGACTCGTTGTACAACAGCGGCGTCCGTTTCACCAAGACCTGGCGGCTGCGCAACGACGGTGAGTGCTTGTGGGAGGAGGGCACCGAGTGGGTGTTCATCTCGGGCGCGCTGATGAACGCCACTTCAGAGGTGACGGTGGAATTGGTTGAGCCGGGACGCCTCGTAGACGTCAGCGTCGAGATGGTTGCGCCCGATGCGCCGGGCGCCTATACCGGCTATTGGCGCTTGCGACGCCCGAATGGCAACTTTTTCGGCGATCAGGCCTACGTGCGGATCATCGTACCCTGATCGGAGGGGGGTCTGGCGCTGACTGCCCCAAACCACAAAGGCCCAGGCCGGTTGACCGGCCTGGGCCTCTGCATTTCTGCGCCTATCTGATGCGGCGCTGCCACTCTTCCTTGAGTTCCAGCTCGCTCAAATCGCTGCCACACTCCAAAAAGTCGAGCAGCAGGCGATTGAACTGGCTGCTGCGATCGAGCATGGGGAAATGTCGCGCTTCGGGCATGCTCATCAGCCGTGCGGCTGTGTTCAACCCGGAAAATTCCTCTTCGGTTGCCGGCGTCACCACGTTATCGCTCTCGCCATAGAGGGCCAGCAGCGGCACCTGAAGCGAGGCGATGACCGGCTTGAGGTCGATGCTCATCACCGATTGGACGCTCTGGCTGATCGCTTCGGGAGAAGCCCGGCTGGCTTCCTGTTCTACGGTGTCATATCCGGCTGTCGGCGAGCGGCCGAGCACGCGGTCCAAAAAGCCGCCGCCGCCGGACAAAAAGCGGCGGTTGATCGCTGTGCCGACCAGGGGCAGTCCGACCGCCATCACACGGTCCACATAGTCGGGATAGGCATCGGCAAAAGACACGGCCACCGTCGCGCCCAGCGCATGCCCGACAAGGGGAATCTGCCCGAACACGCCCAATTCGTCGATAAAGGCGTGCAGCAGCTCGACATAGCTGTCTACCGTGTAGCGCAGCCGCGACTTGTCCGAGTCGCCAAACCCCCACAGGTCAAAAGCATAGACGCGCTTGGTTTCCGACAGTTCATCCATAGCCGGCACCCAATAGCGCCACGAACCCAACCACCCATGGATGAAAATCAGCGGGCGACCGCGTCCAAAGTATTCATAATGTACGACCCCACCATCCAGTACCAGGGCACTCATACCCAAACCTCAGTTGTCAAGCCCAATTTTTTCTTTCCACCAATCCGCTTGAGGGTTATTTCGCTTTACTGACGATCTCGCTCACGCGCTTGATCAACTCATCGGGCGCAAATGGCTTGAGAATATACTCGTGCGCGCCCGAATCCAGCCCCGTTTGAATTTCTGACTCCTGGCCCTTGGCCGACAAAAAGACCACCGGAATGTCCCTCAACTCGGCTATCTTTTTGATCTCTGCGCAGGCCTCATAGCCTGTCATCTGGGGCATGCGCACGTCAGACATGATCAAATCGGGCTTGACTTTCATCGACTTGGCCGTTTCGACCAGTTCTTTGCCATTCGAGGCAGTTACGACTTGGAACCCGGCAAAGGTCAGGCTGAACTGGATCAGTTCCCGGATATCCTTTTCGTCTTCTGCAATCAAGATTAAGGCCATACTCTCCTCACTCCATGTTTTCCATTGCGCCGCTCAGTTGGAACGCGGAGCCTGCCCCAGTGGCAGGCTCACCCGAAAAGTGGTGCCGGCGCCCAACTCACTCCTGACCTCAATGTTTCCACCGTGTCGCTCGATGATCTCGCGCGTAATCACCAGCCCCAAGCCAGTGCCGCCTTCCTGCGTTTCGATGGCATTATCGGCCCGGAAAAAGCGCGAGAACAGCCGTTCCTGGTCTTGCGGCGAAATGCCAATGCCCGTATCGCGCACATCCAGAACCAAATGACCGTTGTCGCACCAGGCCTCGACCGTGATTTCGCCGCCCTGGGGCGTGTATTTGAAGGCATTGCTGACCAGGTTGGTCACCACCTGGATCATGCGGTCGCGGTCGGCCCGGATTTCGGGCAAATCGGTGGGCACATGTACGACCAGCACTTGTCCTTTTTCCTCGATTTGCTGCTGGAAGGACAGAACGATTTCGGCCACAATGTCGGCCATCGACTCGGAAGCCAGGTTCAGCCGCAGGCCTTCAGCTTCGATCTTGGAAATGTCCAGCAGGTCAGTGACCAGGGTCATCAGCCGGTTTGAATTGGCGCTGATCACGCGCAGAAATTGGCGCTGTATGTCGTTGATGGGTCCGGCTTTTTCGGTGACCATCAGGTTGACATAGCCGGTGATCGATGTCATGGGCGTGCGCAGTTCATGGGCAGCCATGGCGATAAACTCGCTCTTCATCCGGTCGAGCTGCACTTCGCGGGTGATGTCGCGGAATACCGCGACGACGTTCAACGGTTCCAGATCGCGCAGCAGCACCGAGGCGAAACTGGCCGTAATGACGCGGTCCGGCACTTCAAAGGTGGCCGTAACCAGTTCGCGCCCGCTGGCGAGTTCCTGGCGGGCCTGGCGCACGGTCTCAAACACCCCGCGCATCGTGTCGCTGTCTCGCTTGGACAGAGTGGGCAACCTGCCGCTCAGGTTACAGCGCATCCACTGCCGGTAAGGCACCCCAAACGTGCGCTCGACGCCGGGGTTGACCAGCACCACGTCGCCCCTGGGGTTAAAGACGATCACCGCGTCCGAAATGCTCTCGACGATGGCGCGGGTCTTGTCCACTTCGAGCGCCTGCTGTTTGAGTGCATCGGCCAGTTCGGCGGTGCGGTTGAGCACACGCTGCTCCAGTTCATCGTAGAGGCGGGCGTTCTCAAAGGCCACCGACAACTGCGCGCCCAAAGATTCGATCACGAACAAGTCCTCGCGGCTCAACGCCTCTGCGCGGTGGCTGTGTACGTCCAGCACGCCGGCAACCTGCTCGCCGATGTACAGCGGCACGGCCAGTTCGGAGCAGGTGCCGAGCAACTGCATGCTCGACGATGGAAAAGCCACCGGGCCATTCGACGCCGCGTCGAGCAGCGACGAGCGGTTGTTGGCCGCCACCCAGGCGATGAGGCATCCAGGCTGGCCGACGGCGACGCGCGCTGCCGGTTCGGCATCGTCTTCCTGTTGGCCCGAGTGCGCCCGCAAGATCAATTCGGCGCGCGCAGCATCGAGCAGGTACAGGTTGATATGATCATAATCGAAATAGCGGCTGATGATCTGCACCACCTGCTTGAGCAGCTCGTCAAAGTCGCGGATGGTCGCCAACTGCTGGTTGACGTGCCACAGCGCATCCAGATGGGTGGCGCGCCGCCTGGCGTTCTCGTACAGGCGCGCATTGTCGATGGATACCGCGGCCTGGTTGGCCAACAGGGCCAGTAAATCCAGTTCCTTTTTCGTAAATTGATGTTCGTAGAAAAATGAAACATCCATCACGCCCAGGATTTCGCCCGCACGCTTAAAGGGGAACCCGGCGATGGCCTGTACATTCCAATGCTTGGTTGCCGGGTCCGCGTACAACTCGTGTCTCGGCGCGTCATTGATGACCTGCACTTCGCCGGCCCGGGCCACGTGGGCGGTAAACCCGTTCGGGCGCGGCGGGAGCATCGGCCTGGGTGGGACACCTGGGCGCGATTTGTGCGTGCCGCACTCGAACCTGCCGCTGGGTTGATCGTACAAATAAATGCGCACATCGCTGGCCGGAACCAATTCCAGCGCACTTGCGACGATGGTTTCCAGCACGGTGGTCAAATCGAGGGACGAGGCGATGCGAAACCCGACCTGCTGGAGCAGTTCCAGTTCGGCAACGTGCCGCCGCGATTGGTCGAGCAGGCGCGCGGTCTCGATGGCCAGTGCTGCTTCGTGGGCAAACAGTTCGAGCGTCTGGATCGTGTCCTGGGTGGGCAGCAGGCCGTTTTGCGGGTCATCGACCGAGATCAGCCCCAACAGCACGCCGGTGCTGTCTCGCAGCGGCACGAGCAGCATATCATTGGGGTGCCAGCGGCCCTCCTGCCAGTCTTTCGGCGCGTCGAGCACGCTGTGCGTGTACCCGTCGTCCCAATCGGCGCGCTGCTGGTGCGGGAAAAAGTAGGACTGGCCGATCCGGTATTTATCTTTCAAGGTGCGTTCCAGAGTTTCCAATGGCCGCGTGACCTGCTGCAAGCGTTCAAAATCGGCCAACGGGACGCCCGCGGCGGCCACCCGGCGCAGTTGGAGCGGCTGGCCTTCGACCAGGCTGAGCAGGGCCATGTTGAACCCGACTGTCTCCGGGATGGCCTGGACAATGATGTCGAGCAGATCGTCTAGCGCGTGCTGCTGCCCAAACATGCGCGAGATTTCGAGCAGATGGCGCAGTTGCTCGTTGCGCCGCGTCACCACTTGCTCGCGCGCCACCTGCTCGGCAAACCGCCGCGCATTGCCGATGGCGACACCGGCCTGTTCGGCGATGGCCAGCACAAAGCGCAGCGTGCCCTCGTCAAACGCTTCTGGCTGCGAACTCTCCAGGTCGATCACGCCGACGACGTCGAGGCCGTGACGGATGGGCACGGTCAGCTCGGAACGGGTGCCGGGCGCAATTTGCACGTAATCCGGGTCCTGGGTGACATCGTGCGTCACTGCGGCCTGCCCGCTGTCGAATACGCGGTGGATGATCCCACGGTTGAAATCGCGGCCCAGGCGGTTCAGCCGCTCTACCTGCTCGCCTGTATAGCCAAACCACGCTTGCGGCAAAAGGCAGGCCTGCGCCGGGTCGTACAGGAAGACGTTTCCTTGTTCGGCCGGCGTCACATCGACCGTTTCCTCGATCAAGAGGTGCAAAATCTCTTTTTCGTCCAGCGTCGAGTTGAGTGCGCGGCCAATTCGCTGCAGCACCACCAATTCGATGACGCGGGAGCGTCCCCCGGCGGCATCCATGGGCAGCGACGTACCTGGTTGTACGACTGGCACAGTCTGTTGCAGACTCATACGTCCTCTGGCGTCTCGCTCTGTACCTTGACGATCTCGGCGATCAGGTCGTCAAGGTCAAACGGTTTGGCAAAAAGATCGTAGGCGCCCATTTCCTGAAGTTTGATTCTTTCCTGTATGGCATCAACGGTATGGGCCGACATGGCCAAAATTGGGATGCGGCGCGTGGTAGGGTCTTTTTTGAGCCGGGCCAGCGCCTCATAGCCATCCATGCCGGGCATCCTGAGGTCCATCAGGATCAGCCCCGGCCGCTCGCGCCGCGCAAAGGTCAGCGCCTCATAGCCGTCTCTGGCGTGCAGCACCTGGAATTCGTGACGCTCCAGCAGCGTCATCAGCATTTCCGCAGTCGAGATGTCATCTTCGGCGATGAGGATTTTGCCCTTGGTGCCCAACACGTGCGACACGCTTTCGATCAGGCGCGCTTCGTTGAGCGGCTTGGTGATGTAATCTGCCGCGCCCAGCCGGTAGCCGCTCGATTCGTCTTGCACCACCGACAGGACAATCACCGGGATGTGCGCGGTCTCTTCGCGTTCCTTGAGTTCGCGCAGCACCTCGAACCCGTTCCGGTCGGGCAGCAAAATGTCGAGCGTGATCAGGTTGGGCTGGTCTTCTATGGCGCGGCGGATGGCCTGCTCGCCGTTGGCGGCGACGATGACCTGATAGCCGCGCATCTGCAACTGGTAGCGCAAGAGCGATACGATGTCGCGGTCGTCGTCGACGACGAGTATCTTTTTCGTGCCGACCGGCAGTTCTTGCAGCAGCGTAGGCAGTTTGCGGTTCAGCGCCGGCAGGATGGCCGTGAACGTGCTGCCGACACCCAACTCGCTCTGCACCCAGATGCGCCCGCCGTGCAGCTCGACCAGGTCTTTGGTGATCGACAGGCCCAGCCCGGTGCCGCCGCGGCCTTCGACCACCGGGGTATCGGCGCGGTAAAAACGCTCAAATATCCTGGACAGGTCGTCGGTCGAGATGCCGATGCCGCTGTCGGCAATGTCGAGGCGAATGTTGTCCTCGAGCATGGACAATGAGAGGTGAACCCATCCTTCGTCGGTGTATTTGTAGGCGTTGCTCAACAGGTTGGTGACAACCTGCACCATCCGGGCACGGTCGGCATGCACTTCGACCGGGCCTTCGGGCAGGGTCAGGTCCAGATTGAGGCCTTTTTCCTCGATCTGCCCGCGCAGCGATTCGACGACATCGTTGATCACTTCGATCAGATTCACTGACTGCATGTCGAGTTTGATCCGCCCTGTTTCGATGCGCGAAATGTCGAGCAGATCGTTGATTAGCAGGGTCAGCCGGTCGGCGTTGTTTTTAATGATCGCCATAAAGCGCTTTTGGGCTTCGTTGATCGGGCCGACTGCGCCGGCGTGCAGCAAGTCTGTGTAGCCCTTGATCGAGGTCAGCGGGGTGCGCAGTTCGTGCGATACGGTGGATACAAACTCGGTCTTGGCCCGGTCGGCCTCTACCTCGCGGGTAATGTCGCGCAGCGCCGTCACCGTGCCCAAAAAGTTGTGGTTGGGGGTGACGACGGGCGCAATGTGTCCGCTGACCACCAGGCCTTCAGCTTCGAGTGTGACCTCGACGGACCGTTCGGTGCGCTTGTCCGCTGTCTCGGCGGCCACTTGGAGTGCGGCGAGTACGCTGCCGCGCCCCACGCTGTCAAAGTTGTCAAACAGGTTATGCACATCGCTGGCCAGCGCGAGGCCCTGGCGGATGCCCAGGATGCGTTCTGCCGCGGCGTTGAAAACAATCACCTGATGCTGCGGATCGTTGACGATGACGCCGTCGGCAATGGATTCGAGGATGGCCTGGTTGCGCATGGCGCTTTCGTTGACATCCTTGTACAACTGGGCATTGCGGATGGTCTGCGACACCTGCTGTGCTGCGGCTAGCACCAGCCGCAAATTGTTTTCGTCAAACACGCCGGGCTGCTCGTCTGAAACCAGGATCACGCCCAGCACTTCGTCGCCGATCATCAGCGGCACGGCCATCAGCGAGCGGGTCGGCGCGCTGCCGGGCACCCAGCGTTCGTCTTTTAAAACGTCTTCGATCAACACCGATTCGCGGCGTTCGAGAATCCATCCGGCCACGCCGAGGCCCGGTTTAAAGAGTGTCGTTTCGCCTTCTGGCGGCAGTGCCCGCTCTCCACCCAGCCGGGCGCGGATGACCAGCACATTGCGCAAGCGGTCGAGCAGCATGATCGATCCGTGCCTGGCGCCGACCGCCTGGGCGAGCAGGGACAGGGTTTTTTGCAGCACCAGGTTCAGATCGAGGCTGGCGCTGAGTTCGCCGCTGATCGCGTACAATGTTTCGATGCGCTCTTTTTCACGGGCCAGCTCTTTGGTTCGCGCGGTGATGCGCACCTCCAGGCTGTCGTTGATGGCGCGAATTTCGTCGTACAACCCGGCATTTTGGACGGCGACGCCCGCCTGGCGCAGCAGCGATTCGACCAGTTCGATCTCGGTCGGATCAAAGGTGGCCTCCTTGTCGGCGCGACCCAGCGTCAGCGCGCCGATGGGGATGGTCTGGATGGTCAGCGGAGCCACCAGGACGATCTCGATCTGAAACGCGCGCATAAACGCCACGTCGTCTAGGGGCAGGGACTCGTCGAGGACAAGCACCTGCACTTCGCCGGAATGGAGTACTGCTTCCAGCGCTTCGGGCAATTGGGTCAGATCGGGGGGCACGTGCGCCTGGCCCCCCTGGTGATACGAGGCGGTCATATTCATCGGGCCAATGTCGCTCAACCAGACGGCGCAGTGACGGGCCTCCAGGGCCTGTCCCAATTTGAGCACCAACTCGCCCAGAATCTCGTCCATATCCAGCGACGAGCCGAGCACCTGCGAAACAGCAAAAACCGACCGCAACTGGACCAACGCGCGCTCGGATTTTTGGGTGGCCTGGGTCAGGCCTCTGGTCAGGCGCTGCGCCTCGACCAACCGTTCGGTCAAGGTTTGTTCGACAACGCCCGTGTAAATTTCGGAGAGGATGGCCGTGGCCTGATCGAAATAGGGGAACAGTGTTTGCCAGGCGCCGATGGCGTGCCAGGCGTCGCTGGATTCCATCAACACGTCGCCGACCGCCGTGCGCAGCGCAAAAGCGACCTTGAGGATGTCGGTCAAAGAGACCCGGCGCTCCTGGTGATGCTGAATCCAGGCATCCAGATCGTTTCTGGCAACAGAGGACTGGGATTCCACAGCTTTGACCACAGCTTTGTACAGTGGGACAAGCTGTTCCGGCAAAGAGGCGCTGTCGAATGCGACAAATGCAGCGATCTCTTGATCGCGCACCGTCTTTTGCCAGCGTTCGAGAATTGCCTCTTGTTTTTGATTCAACCAGACCAGTACGTCTACTGCCAAGTTTACCTCTTGTCCGCTTAACGGACGGCCAAAATGGTCACGTCATCATTCTCTTTGCCATAGTCCTGGACAATTTCTTCGGCCACCTGCTGCAAGCTGGTATCCGAACAACGCGCCCACTGTTCGTCTATCACAAAGCGTGTCGAGACGCCATCGGAATGCAGGATAAACACATCGCCCTCAGTATATGGGTAGCTGAACGCGCGCACGCTGTTCATCCGGTAGCCAACAATGCCGTTGCGCGAGATCGGCTTGATCGGTGTATCGCTGAGCACGCGCACGCCAATGTTGCCGACTCCGGCAAAGGAGACGCGGCCAATGGCGCGCTCGATGCGCATCAGCATCATTGCTGCGCCGCGCGTGCCGCGCAATGCCTCGTGGCAAGATTGTAAAAGGTCTTCCAGGTTGGCCTGGGCGTTCATTTCCACGCACTCTTGGGCCAATATGGCCGCTTCGTGGGCAGCCTCCCCCGAACCCAGCCCGTCGATCAAGGCGACGAGCGTGCTTGCGTCTCCATCGACAACGACATACGCATCACCGGACACGTGCTTGCCGGGTTTGCTGTAACTTACCACACCATATTCCATTGCTCTACCGCTTCCACTTGACGGCGGTGATCTGCGTACCCCAGCCAGGATGAGAGCGAATGGAAAAATCGTCCATCATCCGTTTCGCAACGCCCAGGCCAATCCCGAGCGTGTTGCCGGTTGTGTAACCGTCCTGAAGCGCGACGCCGACATTTTCGATCCCGCGCCCCGCGTCGATGGCACAAACGCGCACCCCCGAAGAACATCCATTGGAAATGATCTCCAGAACCACCACCCCGCCGGCGGCATGCGCCACCTGGTTTCGCGCCAGCTCTGAAACGGCCGTTTCGATCCGCGCACAATCTGCCACCGAAAATCCCGCTTCGCGTGCCAGTGTTGCACTTGCAGCCGCCGCAAGCAACACGTCGCGTTCTGCATGAACCTCAATTCGCCGATGCCGCGACTGTTTCTCGTCCTGCTGCATTCCGAATCTCGACCACCAAATCTTGTATGGATAAAGGTTTGGGCAGAAATTGTGCTGCCCCCATTTTACGTACTTGCTCGCGCTTGTCTTCCAGGTTGGTCGTGCTGCCGCTGATCATAATCACCGGAATATCGCGCGTGCTCGAATCGGCCTTGAGCTTCTCCAGCACCTCATAGCCGTCGAGGCCGGGCAAATTGATGTCCAACAAAATCATCCCCGGCAGTTCGGACTTGGCCGTATTGAACCCCTGCCGCCCGTTGTATTCGACCAAAACGGTATAGCCATAGCGATCCAGCGCTTCACGCAGCATATCGGACAACTGCCGGTCGTCCTCGACGAGGAGCACCGTTGATGCCGGTGACAGGATGCGATTGAGCGTGTGCAGCAACTGGCCCGGCGCGATGGGCTTGGGCAGGTAGGCATCTGCGCCCAGGTGCATGGTGTCTTTGCCGGGCTTGATCACAGACACAATCACCACCGGAATGTGGCGCAGCGATTTGTTTTCCTTGAGCCGATCAAGGATGGCAAACCCGTTCAGGTCGGGCAGGCGCAAGTCCAGAGTGATCAAGTCGACGCGGCGATCCCGGTCGTTCAAATACACCATCGCCTCGTGCCCGGTGTGCGCGATGTGAACGCGATACCCGCCCTGGTCGCGAAGCTGCTCGGCAATCTGGCTGGCAAACTCGCTGTCATCTTCGATCACCAGAATGTGCTTGTCCTCGGCGCGATAGCTGATCGTGCGGAACGGACGCTCGTCGACGGCTTCCTGTTCGACGGCCGAGACCGGCAGGGAAAAGCTAAAGGTGGTGCCTTTGCCCAGTTCGCTCTCGAACCAGACCTGCCCGCCGTGCAGTTCGACGAGCGAGCGGGCAATCGACAGGCCCAGGCCCGTTCCGCTGCTGGCCTGCACCAATTCGTTCTCGGAGCGGAAAAATCGGGTGAACAGCTTTTCCTGATCCTGCTCCGAGATGCCGATGCCATTGTCGGTGATGTGAATGTGAACCATGCCGTCCACCACATTGGCGTCGACCATCACCTGCCCGCCGGTGGGCGTATAATTGATCGCATTGGCGATCAGGTTGGTCAAAATCTGCGTTATGCGCGCCGGGTCGGCGCGGACAAATGGCAGTGGTTCTCGAATCAGCGATCTGAGCTGCTGCCCCCGGCCGCGCGCGTTGGGCGTCAGGTTGGCGATCACGTTGTCGATCACCGAAACCGGGCTGGTCGGCTGGATCGACAGGCTGATCCGCCCGGTGTCGATGCGCGAGATGTCCAGCAAATCGTTCACCAGGCTGGTCAAACGGTCGGCATTGCCCTTGACGATCTCCAGGAACCGTTTTTGTGCATCGGTCAGCGGCCCGGCCATCTGGTTGTAAAGCAGGTCGATGTAGCCTTTGATCGAGGTCATCGGCGTGCGCAGTTCGTGCGACACCATCGACACAAATTCGCTCTTGAGCCGGTCTACCTCGACATCCTTGGTAATGTCGCGGAACACGGCCACCGTGCCTTCGAAAATATCCTGCCGGATCACCGGCGCGACGCGCATACTGATTACCCGGTTCTGGACATCGAAACGCTCTTCGTAGGCTGCCTCTTGCACCTGGGCCGAAGGCGCTATCGCGCCGATCCCGGCCCAACGTTCGGCCAGCTCGGCCCACGACGTGCCGGTCAGGTTATAAAAGCCTGACATTTCGGAAGCCTGCCGCCCAATTACCTGAGCGCGCGGCGTCTGCAAAATCCGCTCGGCAGCCGCGTTAAAGAGCGACACCTGGCTTTTGGCATCCATCACCATCACTCCGTCAGCGACGCCTTCGAGGATGGCCTGGCTCTTGGCCGCTTCCAACTGCTGCGCCAGCAGCATCGATCCCAGCCGCCCGGTCGCCTCGCGCAAGAGGCCAAACATTTCGGCATTGCTGACCATCACACCAAGCTGCGAGGCGATTGCGTCGAGCAGTCGCTGGTGCTCGATCTCGAAATGATCCACATCGCGGTGATAGAGCAAAATCGCGCCCACCACCTCATCCGACGAAACCAGCTGCGTCGCCAGCGCAGAATGATAGTCGCCTTCCAGGCGATCAAGCGTCTGCCACTGCGGGTTGGCGGTCAAATCGCCCAGCCGGATCGATTCGCGGTGCGACATCAGCCAGCCGATCAGCCCTTCCTGCTCGGCCTCCTTGCAAGACAGCGCACGCCCCGTCTGCACCGAACCCTTTTCACCAAAGACGGCCGCATAGGTCAACCCGCCCATTTCGGAACTGTGCAGCAAGATGTAGCTCTGCTGAACGCCGATCGCCTGGCTGATTAACACCAGCGCCCGGTTGAGCATCCGCTGCGGCTCCAGACTGCTGGCCAACTCGCGGGTGATCTGATACAGCGTGTTCAATTGATCGCGCTGGTTGCGCAGATCGATGTTAGCCTGCGCCAGCTCGGTGGTGCGCTCGGAGACCAGTTGCTCCAGATTTTGCGTCATGCGGTTGATCTGGTCGAACAGGCGCGCATTACGAATGGCGACCGAAGCGTGACCGGCGATGGTTTGCAGCAAATCGCGGTGGTCTTCGTCATAAGCATACTCGCGCTCGTAGCTCTGAACCCCGATCACCCCCAACGCCTGATTGCCATACAAAATGGGCACGCCCAACCAGGCAAGGGACAGCAGGCCGATCTGTTCGAGGCCCATTTCTTGCAGCCGCTTGTCTACCCGGTCGGGCAGCCAGATCACCTGGCCAGAATGGATAATGTGCTCGGTCAGCCCCTTGCGGCCCTGGCGCGGCAGCCAGTCCGGTGAGATGTGCTCGACACCGCGCCCGGCCACCTGCACGCCGCCCTCGTAGGCGATGGGAAATGTGACCATGTCGTATTCGGCGTCGTACAACGCGATGAAAAAGTTCTCGGCCGGCATGACCCGCGCCACCTGCTGGTAAATCAACTTGACCAAATCGTCTTGCTGGAGCGTTGCGCTGAGCGCCTGCCCAATCTCGTTCAGGATGTTCAACTCGACGATCTTGCGCTCGCGCTGGGCAAACAGTTCGGCATTTTCGATGGCCACCACGGCAAAAGTGGCGACCGATTCGAGCAGTTCCACGTCGTGTTGGGTGAACGAGCCGCCGTCGGTAGGGTTCAGCAGTTCCAGCACGCCGATGATCTGATTGTTGGGGCCTTTCATCGGCACGCAGACCAGCGAGCGCGTCTGGTAAGCCGACGAGCGGTCTACATCGACCAGGTGCCGCTCGTCTGACTTGGCATCATGAACCAGTGTGCTTTGGCCGGTCTGAGCCACCCAGCCGACCACGCCCTGGCCCAATTCGAGGACCAGGCCGCTAATCTTGTCGCTGGCCGGGCCAAACGCCACGCTCAACTTGAGCAGGTTGCCCTGCATCAAGAACAGCGAACCCGATTCGGCATGAAAGGCTTCGCCCACCTTGGCCATGATCAGGCTCAATGTGGTGTCCATATCCAGGCTCGAAATGACCGTCTTGCCGATGTCGTTCAGCGTTTCCATCTCGGCGGCGCGGCGGGCGATATTGGAATAAAGGCGCGCATTCTGGATGGCCACCGACGCCTGATCGGCGAGGGTGGACAGGAGCACCTGATCGGTGCGGCTGAATGCTGCCAGTGACGACGAGGCCATCACCAGCATGCCGCCGGCTGCTTTTCCCTCGGCCATGGGCACGGCAGCGATGGAGCGCAAATTGAACGGATCGAGCGACAGGCGACTGACACGGGCGTCGCTACTCGCGTCGGCGATGAGCACCGCGTTGCCCTGATGAATGACCAGCGGCTTGAGCGTCTCGTTCAGCAGGTCTGGTAGAACCGCCTCAGTGGGGGCGGCAAACCCGCTGGCCGCAGATACGATCATCTGATCGGTCGCTGCATCCCAGAGACACAGCGCGCCGCACTCGCAGTGAACCAACTCGACCGCCGCCGAGACCACTTCTTGCACAATGGTTTGCGGTTCCAACCCAGAAGCGATAGCCTGCCCGAACTGGTTGAGCAGGGCCAGGTTTTCCACCCGGCGCTGCAAGTCCTGGTACAGCCAGGCGTTTTCGACGGCGGTTGCGGCCTGCTGCGCAAAGACTTGCAGCGTTTCGACCACCGACAGGTCGGGCACGCGGTTATCCAGCGGCTGATCGACCGAGATGATGCCCAAAATGCGCTGCCCAATGCCATACATCGGCACGATGAGCACATCTTCGGGATGCCACCCCTGCTCCGGCTCGGACTCGCTCAAGGTGTATACGTCTAGCACATTCTTCCACACCGCCTTGCGCTGATGCGGAATATAGTAAGATTGGCCGAGCAAAAACTCGTCGCGCATCACTGCCCGGACGGTTTCCAGAGGTACGCGAACCTGTTTCATTTTGTCAAAGAGCGAATCGGGGATGCCGACTGCCGCAAGGCGGCTCAGGGCCGGCGGCTCCCCATCGACGAGGCTGATCAGGACGGCTTTGAACCCGACACCTTCGCTGATCGCCTCTGCGGTCATACGCATCAACTCGTAAAGCGGCTTTTCCAGCCGGAAAGCATTGCCGATAGACGACAGGCGGCCAATTTGCTCGGCGCGCTTGAGGTACAGATCGCGCTGTTTGACCTGAACCTGGTACAAACGCGCGTTGCGAATGGCCAGGGTGGCCTGTGCAGCCAACGATTCGACGAACGACTGGTGGGCCTGGTCGAACGCAGCCGGCTCGGCGTGCAGCAGGTGAATCCAACCCACAACCCGGTCTTCGTAAAAAATAGGCACAATCAGCGCCGAACGTGAGGGCCGAACCGCACACAACTGGCGGCCTTCACGCTGAGCATCGATCACAATCTCGGCGCACTTGGCCTGCACGATGGCCTCGGCAAAATCCTGACCGCGACCAGCCCAGGCAGTCTTGAGCATTTCGTATTCCGACTCGCTGTAACCGCGCTGGACAATCGGCCAGAATTCGCCGGTCCACTCTTGCACCAAAGCAATATAGCCGTGCGTCGCCCCGGTGATGGCAAACGCCTCGCCGATGACCACGTCCAGAACCTGATCCGGGTCGAGCGTGGCGTTCAACTGGCTGCTGATGCGCTGCATCGCCGTTAGCTCGTCGACGCGCGTGCGCAACTGGCGGTCGGTGAACTGGTAAATCTGCGCGTTGACGATGGCGACCGTCGAGTGCGCGGCAATCGTCTTCATCAAGCGTACATCATTGTCGGTAAACCGCCCCCGCTGTTTGTTGCACAGGTGAATTTCACCTACATAGCGGTCTCCCAGGCGGAGCGGCAGGGCCAGCCAGGTACGGATCTCGAGTGCATCCACCATCGGGCGATAGGCGCTCAAAACCCGCGAGTCGCGCATTGCATCGTCGGACGTAAACGTCCGGCCGCGGAACAGTGGGCCGGAACGGACCTGCTCGTCGATGGGAATGCGAATGTGCGCCGCCGCCGGGGCAACACCGCAGGTACCGGTCGGATGCGGCACCAGAACCTGGTTGACCGGGTCGAGGATCAAGATGACGCCCTGCTCGGCGCCCAAAAACTCGGCCGAGCGGGTGACCACCTTTTCCAGCAGCTCGTCCAGGTCGAGCGTCGAACTGATCAGGATGGAAATGTCGTACAGTTCTTGCGCTTCTTTGCCGCGATCCTCGCTGATGGCGTGAATCTCGGCTTTTTCCAGCGCCAATGCCGCGTGTTCGGCCAGATGCTGCACAAACTGGACGGCGTGTGCGTCAAAGGCGTTCTCTTGGGTACTTTCCAGGTCCAGAATGCCGATGAGGTGGTTCTGGGTCTTGAGCGGCACGGCCAATTCTGAGCGCACGGCCGGGACAATAGTCACATAATCGGAATCCAGAGCCACGTTCGAGACCAGCACCGTCTCATTGCGGCTGATTGCACGGCCCATAACCCCCTGCGTCACCGGCCACGGCGCGGACAATAGGGCTTCTTCCTGGTCAGGATCGAGGCCTACCGAAGCGCGCATGATTAGATATTGGTTGTCCGGCGTGAGCGTGCCGATCACGCCCACCGTCGCGCTGATGGATTGGATGGCATGTTCCAGGATGAGATCGAGCACGTGCTGTGGATCGAGTGTCGTCCCCAGGACACTGTCGATCTCTTGAATGGCCGCCAGTTCCCGGATGCGCTGATCCAGCGCTGTCATCGTCTGTTGGTAATGTGCATCGGTAAAACGCAGCCGGTTAAACCACTTTATGATCAGGTAAGCCAGCGGCGGCAGCACCGCCGCATAGGCGGTCAGGCCGACCATCAGGCCCACCGCGGCAGACTGCGCCCACAGCCACCCGGCAGCGCCAACCAAAGCGGCCGCGCTGACCGCTGCGGCGATCAACGCGCCGACCATGTTCCCCACCAAAGCGGCCGCTCCGATTGCGACCAGATAGCCCAAAGCGATTGTGGGTGCCCATTGCCAGACGCTCCCCCCTCGTCCTACAACAAAGTACAGGCCAACCGTCGTCGCAATCCACAAAACCGCAGATAAAATGAGCATCTGGGAGGAACGTCCTCGGTTATTTGACTCCCTAGCTGGCCACAAACTCACAACAAATTCCTCAACTTGCTCGATCTGGTCCGAGACGATTCAAACTCGGTTGAAAAACAAACCTGGAGGATAGGCCCTATCAAGCGCCCCCAAAACGAACCCGGCTTGCCTCCTTTTCACCTCAAGCAAAAGCGATATGCTTGCCACAACAGTACGCCCGCCGACATCACCCGGTAGTTGCCGCCGCTTTGCGCCGCTCCGACGCGGCGATTTCGGTGATCTCGCGAATGTCCGCAAAATCGGCTGTTTCGGCCGTTACCAGGCCAACTGCCAGGCTCATCAACGGCTCGTGTCGTTCTCCGCCCGAGCTGTCCTTGAGCTGGATGTAACCCCGCTCGCGGTCGCGGAACGAATAAAACGTCCCCACCTCGTTTTTGAACCGCTCGATGACATAATCTCGGATCGAGCCGGCATGTTCCTTGTCGGTGACGATCATAAAGTCGTCGGCGCTGATGTGCCCGATGAAATCGTTGGTCGTGCCACGATCGTCGACGCCATCGCCGAGGATCATGGCCGTGAAGCGAAAGACATCGTCGCCGGCGACAAAGCCATACGCCTCGTTGAACCCCTCGATATAATTGATGCCGACGTACAGAATGGCCCAATCGCGGCGGCGCATCAAAGTACGAAGCTGCTCTTCGATCAACTTGCCGCTGGGCAGACCGGTCGTCGGGCTGGTGAGGTTTTCCCACTTGGCGCGCTTGATCGCATTCTGGACGCGCAGCTTGAGTTCTTCGATGTCGAACGGCTTGGTAATATAGTCGTCTGCACCAAGCTCCAGCCCGGCGATCTTGTCGCTGCGTTCATCGCGTTGGGTGAGAAAGAGGATGGGGATGTGACTGGTTCTCAAATTGCCGCGCAGCCGCCGGCAGACTTCATACCCGTCGATATCGGGAAGCTGAATGTCCAGCACCACGATGTTGGGCAGGTTGCGGCGGCACAGTTCGAGCGCGTCGTTGCCCTTGGGCGCGACGACGACCTCGTATCCCTGCGAGTCGAAAAAGATGCGCAGCAAATTCGAGATGTCAAAATCATCCTCTACAACCAGGATTCTCCCTTTGCTCATCATCGTCTCCTTTGCTTTCGTACTGTGGCAAGTACTCGGCTGTGTCAAACTCTATGATCGAACAAGTATATTATATCATATAGTGCGAAAAGGGGAAGGGAAGCACGCAACGCGTTCCCTTCCCCCCCTTCCTTTACGACCAGTCGGGTTGGCGCGAATGCCGGGTCTGTCATCGAGCAGATGCACGAGCCGCCCGTCTTACCCGCTCGATATCCTCTTCCGTGACTGCCCGCTCAAAGCACCGGAATCCGCCCAATTCAAAGCCATGTTTGGCCCCCAGAGCTTCGATCTCTTCCACCTGCTCGATGCTGATGTCGCGCCCCAGGGTGTAATTCTCATAGCGGCCTTCCAGGGCCAGGATCATCACCTCGGCCATACAGGCAAAAGCCATTCGCGGCGGAAAGCCAAAATTGAAACCAAAGTCCAGCGCCGGACCGGGCGCCTTGACCATTCCGCCTTCGATGACCAGCACGTCGTCGCGCTCCTCAACCACCCGCCTGGACACGTCTCTGGGCCGGGCCACGTCGAGCACCACCGCGCCCGGGCGCAGGTGCTGCGGCTCGATGACCGCATCCAGCGAACTGGTCACCGCGATCACAAGGTCGGCCTCGCCCACCGCAGCAATGTCGCTCGACAAGATGGCTGGTGCGCCGCGCCGCGCTTCGATCCTGGACTTGACCTCTTCCAGGCGTGCAGTTTGCCGTCCGATGAGGATGATCCGGCCGCACTCGCGGGCCAGCAGTTGGCTGCTCACACTGCCCACCGCCCCGGTCGCACCGACCACGGCCACCGTCGCCCGGTGCAGATCGATCTCCATCTGCCGCGCTGCTTCGCGGGCGGCCTGGGCCGCCACGGCAACCGTGTAGCTGTTGCCGGTTGTCACCGGAATGTCCAGCCGGCTGGCGATGGTGATGCCGGCGTCGCCGATAACCGAGGTAAACGCGCCCAAACCGAGAATCTTGGCGCCGAGCCTGGCGGCCAACTCGCCCGTGCGCACCACCTTGCGGTAGACAACCTGCTCCGGCAGAGTGACCATCCGGTCGGGTGTAAACGGGCAGGCCACAAACCAGCCTTCGACCTCCCGCTCGAGGATCGAGCGCACACCCGTAATATGCGAAATGTAAAGGGGCGGAAAGAATCGAGAAAGAAAATGGATCAATGGAACTGGTAAATAGCGCCCCAACAACGGAAATTTTCGTTCTACATCGCGCTTTGGATCGATCGGATGAATGACAAAGGCGAAATTATCCAACCCCCTGATCCCCCCGAGTTCAGAGTCCTGATTTTGAGATCAGGGCAGTCTAGTGTTGCGAATCGGTATGATACATGGGCCGGTGCAAAGCAGCACTTTTGCCCATTTTGTGATGATCGCTCTCTTCATAGAGCACATTTTTGGCGACGATGCTGCGTTCTTCGGTGCGGGCTAAAATCGTATCCGACTCGATTGCCCGCGCCGGATAGATGACCAGCCCCGCGCCGATGCGGCAGTTGTGTCCCACGCAGCCGCCGATAATTTCCAGCCCGGTTGACTCCAGCTTGCCGTTGCGAATGGCCATCATGGGCTTGGGCACAAGGTTGAAATCGGTAAAGGTCGTTCCTGCACCGACAAAGGTGTTGCGGCCCAGCACGCACATTTGCAGGCACGCATTTTGTGCGACGATGCATCGTTCCATCAGCGTGGTCATGAACAATGCCGCCCGGAAGGGCAGGTAGCAGTTGTCGCTGATCACACTGAGCATCGCCTGGACGCCCTGATCGAGGGTGACATTGTTGCCAATGACACAGTTTTCGATCACCACGCCTGGGCCAATGTAACAGTTGTCGCCAATATAGGCCGGTCCCTGGATCACCGCATCCGGGTTGATGTGCGTGTTCTTGCCCACAAAAACCACCTGGGAAGAACTGAGCACCTGCTTGCGCTCCCACATTCCTTGCAGCAGCACACGCAGCCGGGTCGATACCTTGTGCGCTTTGACTTCAAACCGCGCCCCCTCGGCAAAGATGCCAAAGGGCGTGTTGGCCATAAAGACGTGCATCCAGTGCTCGATCGACAAGAATGCCCGCACCGGCACGTGATAGACAATCTCACCCCGGTCGCTGGCCATGTAGGTGGGCACGTGATAATAGCCGATTTCGCGCGCCCCGGTGTCGATCACCAAAGGTTCGGCCTTGCTCTCGATGCCGTTGGGAAAATACCACAGGTCGGCCACGTAAAGGTCGTCCTGGCGCACAATCCCGTCTTGCAGATAGATGGCATGCTTGGCAATCGCCTGATCGGTCAGCGCAAAAGCCACGCGACATGGCCGGCGGCGTCTTCGCGCTTCCTGGACAAACGCATCGATGAACGCCTGATCGAAAAACAGGTTGTCGCGATATACGATCATCTCGGCACGGTCGCCGCGCCGCGCATAATCCAGGCTCTCGTACTCGATCATCGAGTCGCAATACTTGACCAGCACATCGCGTTGGTGTACCTTGAGCGGTTTGTTCAACACCCGCAGTTCGCGCGCCGGTTCGTTAAAAGGAAATACGGGTCGATTGTCTAAAAGGGCGACTCGCCTCATGTATCCCAAACCTTCACCTGAACCAGATCAGGTTGAAAAAGACCAGTGCAATTCAGTTAAAAGGCCGTTTATTGATCTCAAACGTACATGCCTCGTCACCGGCAGCGATGCACGAGACTTCCTGAATGTTGAAATCCTTGCCGCTGCTGATCCAGGACAGCGTCTCTTGCAGCAGCCCGAGCGCGGCGTGACAGCACGGCGTTTTGGACTGCCGTCCCCAGCAAACCGGGCAGCGGTCAATAATATAGATGAAACGGTCCAGCTCTTCCTGAATGCGGACACGTTGATCGGTGAAATTGTTGAACGTATCGGCCATGGCATTGAGGCCGATCTTGAGCTTCATTCCCAGCGGCAGCAAGCGAAAAGCCAGATCGGCCATTCCCAGCAGCGAGCCAAAGTCCTTGAGCGCGTATTTGAACCCGGCCCGCCCGGCGCGAACGGCCAGCCCGCGCCCTCCGCGTGGGCCATACATATCTTCGAGCGCTTGCATAATTGCGCTCAGCTCTTCGAATTTAAAGCCCAGCTCCAAATCATTGGACGGATAGTTGTTGACCAGATAGCCCAGCCCGGCCAGGTTCAACGTCGCATTGACGCCGTTGCGGCCCATCACATCTTCGAGGGCAAGCAGAAACATGCGTCCCATCTTGTTGGGCCAAAAAAACATCTCTTTCTTTTCGGACGTCCGTTCCGCCGACTCGTTATTCACCGCACTATTCCTCAACCCGGTTCAGGGCATCATCCAATAAAAACGCCAAAATCTTTTGCCTGAACAATTCCGGCTCATCGAGCATTGGGAAATGCCGCGAATAATTCATCATCTCGATTTGCGCGTGCGGCACGCCCTTGATCAGTTCTTTGGACTGGTTTGGATTGACAATGTTGTCATGCGCCCCAAAGATACCCAATGTGGGCACACTGATCTGCCCGATGCGGCCGCGCAGATCGGTGTTGCGCAAATCGCCGATGCTCTTGAAAAAGGATTCCGTGCTGGTCTTGGAAACGTCTCTGAAAATCATGTGCTGCACTTTTTTCGAGTCGCGCGACAGCATCATCCAAACGACGAATTTGAGCATAAAGGGCAGACGAAACAAGGTGCCGGCAACCCAGCCGATACCGGCGAGCTGCAAAAAGACGTGCAGCGATGTGCCGATGATGGGCGACCCGACAATAGCGACCTTGCTCACACGTTCGGGATGTTGCAAGGTAAGACGCAAAGAAACGGTGCCCCCCATCGAGTGGCCGATGATGGGCGCACTTTGAATGCCCATGATTTCCATAAACTGCTCAACCATCGAGATGTACGAGTCGAGCTTGAAGGGTGGTGTCCTTTCTTTGGCCGATTCGCCAAAACCCCAAAAATCCAGCGCATAGACGCGGAAGCGGTGCTGATCGGCAATTTCGATCATAACCTCCCGCCAGACATCCCAGGAGTTGATCCAGCCATGCAAAAGCAGCACCGGCTGTCCACGACCATCCATCTCGTAATGGACAATCCCCTCACTGGTGACGATTGAGCTCAATGCCAGGCCTCCCCGCGACTAACAGGCTTTGCACATCCAGACAACTCGATCAGACAATTCACTAGGTCTCAATCCCCGCGGCATCCATCTCTTCGAGAATCGAATAAAGCAGTTCGAGCAGCACATTCTTGACCGACTCTTTATCGACGGCCACACAAGGCAGCACCTTGATGTCTTGGGAAATTTTCAGAGCGATACGCAGATCGTCAGGCGTCCAGGCGTCTTTGGAATCCTGCTTGTTGGCAGCGACCACGTAGGGCGTAGGGGCATAGCCGCGAAAGACTTCGAGAATGCGCCTGGCCTCCCGGAAGGTTTCGGGACGGGAGCTATCGACCATGACCACAAACCCTAGCATACCCTCAGACAAGATCTCCCACATAAAGTCAAAGCGCTTCTGACCGGGCGTTCCGAACAGATAGAGGATCAGTTCGTCATCAACCGTGATACGGCCAAAGTCCATCGCTACGGTGGTCTCTTCCTTGCTTGTTTTCTCCGAATCGCTGCTGATCCGGCGCTCGGTCGATACCACATCGATCTCGCTGATCGTGCGGATGAACTGGGTCTTTCCGGCGCTAAAAGGGCCTGTGACAACCATTTTTACTGTCTGCATCTTTAACCCCCGTCTACATACTTTTGATGCGAGAGATCAATTTGTTCACGATGCCGCGTTTGACGGTTGGCGCGCTGATCTGTTGAGCACGAGCCACACCCGGCTGACCGATTTTTTGCTCGACCACCGCGCCCGGTGGCCTGACCAATTCGACCAACCCGGCTTGCAGCATGCCATAGACAATGCGCCGGATTTGAAAGTCGTTCATATTGTTGGCCTGGGCAATGCGGCGAATCGAGTTGGCCGGCTTGACATACGAAATGACTTTCCACTCTTCGGCGCTCAAACTGATGTTGCGCAGCTTGGCGTCGGGGCGGTCAGTAAACTTGAGGGCCATATCGAGGTCTGGCAGCTCGTCTTGCAGGCGTTCCCATTCTTGAACGCGGCGACTGCCTTCCATAATCACATTGCCCAGATCGATGGGCACGATCAGTCGGTTCCTGTCCGGCGGCTTGTCTGGTTCGAAAAAGAACTCGCCAAACGTCCAGGTAAAGAGGCGGTAGACAACATCCAGAATGTATTGGGTCGCGCTTTGCACCACATCTTCTTTGGAGACGTATCCATTCTGGATCAGGATCATAGCCAGGCGCTTGTCGTCTTTTTCTTTGGTGCGCGATTGGATCGCCTTGGCCTGTCCCGGAGATATTTTGCCCGTCCGAGCCAGCATTCCGGTCAGCAAACCATCAAAACCGGTCAGGTTGGCGAAAACGATCTTGCCTTCCTGAAAAAAGAGCTCGGCAGTCTGTGAATCTTGACTCACTTGCAATACGCCTGATTTGCGCGCCAGATGAACCAGGTTTAAGAGTTGAGTTGTGCTAAAATCCTTTAGATTTCCCTTTAATGCCATCTTTTATCCTCTTGCACCGCACGACATGGCTTGTCAGGCCCAAAAGCACGTATTCATTATACCCTGTCTTGTCGAGCAAGTCAACCAGAGCCACCACACGCCAACCTAAAGTTATCATGGCTAACAGATATATGATTCATTTGGTAAAGTGCATAGTGCATTTATACCGGGCAACCATCGCTTCGACACAAACCTTGTTCTTTTATCATATCATAAACCGGCAGCGGGGCCGTTACGATTCGATTACAGATGCGCAACCGCCCAAGCCCGGTGCAGATCGGGGCCGGGCTGGCCTGGATACAAACAACTCCTGGCAGGCCCAGGCCTGCCAGGAGTTGTCCAGCCAAATGCGCCGCCATCGAGACGGGCAATGACTACTCGGTGACGATCTCTACCCGCCCGGTCATGCCCGGCAGCAGGGCCAAGTCGCCTGCATTGACGCGGATATAGGCGGTAAACCGCGCCTCAGCGTCGCTCTTGCGGTTTGCATTGGGAACGATCACCTCCACCGTGCCATTGATGATGTCGTCCGGATAAGTGCGCAGGGTGATCTGGGCCTGCAGCCCCGGCTGAACCTGAGCCACATGACGCTCGCTGAGGTTGTTGGTGATGAAATACAAATCGCTGACATTGAGCAAAGTAACGATGGCCGTGCCGCTGCTGGCGGTCGCACCAACGGTGATGTCAATCGACGTGACCAGCCCATCCCAGGGTGCGTAGAGAGAGGCATTGTCCAGGTTTTCTTGCGCATCGTCCAGGCGTTTTTGGGCATCCTCGACCGCGCGCTCGTACTGGGTGAAATTTTCTTCCTTTTCCACCTCGTCCATTTCTACCTTGTCCATCTCGACCTCATCCAGTCTGGCCTGGGCGCGGGTCACATCGCGCTCTTTGGTGCGCAAATCCAGATAATACACATCAAGCGAAATCTGCGCATCCTGGTATCTCAGTTCGGCCAACTGGCGGTCGACGATGCGACGCTGCCATTCCTCATAATATGAATCGCGGATGCTCTGAGGTTCCCAGGGCCGGTCGAGGGCCTGCTTGTAGTTGTCGGCCGCGTCGGCCTCGCTTTTGCGCGCCCGGTCCAGGTTGACCTTGGCTTCTTGCAGGCTGGTTGTCGGCGGCTGCATCTGGGCACGCGCCAGCGCCGTCTGCGCATTTTCGAGGTTGGTCTGCGCGTCTTGCAGTTCGCGGTCGTATTTTTTCTCGGCGGCATCCCACTCTTTGTCGTATTTCTTTTGCGCCGTGTCGAGCGATTTTTGATAGCGTTTTTCGGCGTCAGTCTGGTTGCGGGCCAGGTCTTCCTCGGCGCGGTCCAGCGCTAGTTGCGCATCCTCAACGGCCTGGATCAGGTCGGTGTCGTCGAGCGTGGCGATCAGGTCCCCCGCCTTGACCTGCTGGCCGATTTGCACGTCCAGCGTCTCGACCCTGGCGCTGACGTTGCCCCCAAAAGCCAGTCGCAGCGAGGGATACACGGCGATCAGTTCGCCATCCATCAAAATCACATTGCCAGACGAGCGCACGACAGGAACTGGCGTCGCCTCATCTTGAGAAACGCCCGTCGCCACGATCGGCGTCGCCATCGACTGAACCTGACTCGCACTCCCACATCCGCTAACCAGTACGACCATCACCAGTAAGCACATCCACCCAAGTTGTCGTTTCAACATAAATGCTCCTTTTACAATTCGCAATCTGTACTCTGCGATTTTATGCCCCTCTAAGGATCGCCGTGACCCGCTTGTGTACGATGCTGCGCGAAGCGAGAACGGCGCTGATCAGGCTGGCTATGATAACCATCACCAGCACAAAAAACACGGTGAGCCAATCGAACGCCGGCAGCGTGGGTATGTTTTGCATCGTGTTATTGCTCCAATAGAACACATAGCCCAGCCCGGTGCCGGCCGTCGCGCCGGCCAACGTCGAGCTGACCGTCATCGCCAGCGACTCGATGGCAAACGTACCCACCAACTGCCGTCCGGTGATGCCCACCGCCTTGAGCATGCCGATCTCCATGCGCCGCGTTTGCACGGTGACATAGATCACCGAGAACACACCCAGCACCGACGTGATCAGCGAGAGGACGGTGAGCACCAATAGCACGATGCGCGTGGTGACGAACCCTTGCCGCGCCACACGAACCTGCTCGACCGAGGCATTAATGCTTACATCGTTGCGGTCGGCCAGGGTCTTGCGCAGTTCTTTGACCACGGCCTGCGAATCGAGCGCCGGATCCATGCGCGCCATAATCCGCTGGATGATTGGCTTGTCGAGTTCTGACCGGCTGCACCGGCTGTCCAGGCAAACCGTTTCCTTGTTCGGGTCGGTGGTCATGCGGACAAACGTATCCAGCGAAACAAAGGCCGGGCTGGCCCCCCAGCGCACAAATTGCTGGTTGCTGCCAATGCCCCAAAAGCCCGACATACGCTCGACCAGACCAACGATGTGCATCTCGACATCGTGATCTTTGCCTATACCGCTCATGATCACCGTATCACCGATGCTCAAATCCATATACTCGGCGAAACCGGCGGTGAGGATCACGGCGTCCGGTTCATTGAACATGCGCCGGAAAGCCGCATCGCCATCGCCGGCCATCGACGTCAAATCGGGAAACGTCACCAGCAGCGGCGAGTCGGTCAGACCATACATACTGACCGAAATGTTGCGCAATTTGACCAGGTTGCGCGCCTGGGTGCGATGCGCATAGGTAAGGCCAACCGCCGGGCCAACACCTTCTACGTCGGTAAAGCGGGGCAAGAAATCCGGCCGCAGGTATTCGTTCTCGCCCATGCTTTCGCTGCTGAAAAAGCTGGCAAAGAAACCGCCGCTGCGCACCTCGGCGTTAATGTCGGCGCCGATGTTCTGGCGCGTTTGCACGTCAAAGTTGGCTTCGGTGAGCGCCACGGTGGTGCCCAAAAAGGTGGGTAGGGTGGCGCTAAATACCACCATCAAGGCGATCACCGTGTTGCGCTGTTTGGCCCGCCTGACGTTGCGACCGGCAAAAAAGGTCAACCGTGGCGCGACCAGGTTCATCAAGGCCAGCGATATGCGCTCAAAGGGCACGGTCAGGGTGAAAAAGAGCAGGCTCACCCCCAGGATGAGCAGGGCCATACCGCCAAACATGAACGCGCCGAGCACCGAGGCGTCGCCCTGGGCAAACAAAAAGTTTTGCCCCACAAAGATCAGCCCCCACATAATGGTCAGCACAAATCCAGAAATGGTGATATTCCAGTTGTATTTGCGCTCGCGCAGTGCGGCCAGGTCTTCCACCTGCAAATTGTCGGCCGACCCGGGGTTGAGCGCGTAGCGGATTTTGGTGCGGGCGGCCTTGCGCGCCGGGGCGATGGCGCTGAGCAGCAGCACCAGGCCGGCGATGGCGGCCGTGGAGATCAGCGACCAGGGCGAAATGGCGAGATCGATGTCCGCCAGGGCGATGCTGCTCAAGCCGCCGCCGTCATCCATCAGGCCAGTTACCAATGGCCCGACGATACGGTCGACCAACAAGGTAGACAAAACCTGTCCGCCCAGCGTACCCAGGCCGATGCCAATAGCGCCAATGATGAACACTTCGATCAGCACGACGGAAAAGAGGCTGCGCCGCTGCGCGCCCAGGATGCGCAAAAAGGCCAGGTCGCGCCGCCGGTCATCGACGTTGGCATTGATCAACGAATAGACCAGCAGCCCCACCACGCCCATCGAAAGCAGGCCATAAACCATCACCATCGTTTGCACCATCGAAAAGGCAATATCACTGCCATCAAGCGACTCGGCCTTGGCGATGGATATGTCATATTCCTGGGCCACATCGCCCATAGCGACCTGGATTTGCTCGGCAATACGCCGCACGCGAAAAACCGAGGTCTTGACATCGAGCGAGTTATACACCGCCGCGTCGAGGACGACGATCAGCCGCTCGGCGCGGCCGGGCATGGAAAGCCATTCCTGCACCGTGTCCAGATGGGCCAGCACACCATTGGCAGCAGAGCTGCTCAGCCCATCCTGCAGGGCAATGCCGGCAACCCGGAAACGCCGCGTGATCCGGTTGACGCTGATATTTTTCGCCAGTTCTTCGCCCACCGGACGCGACATCGGCAGCACGTAGCTCAAATCCACCTCGTCGCCAACCTGGAGGTTGTAGGCGTCGGCGGCGCTGCGCAAAACAACAACCTGATTGCCCGACAGGTCGTATTCGCCTTCCAGCATGGTGATGGTGCCCAGCGTATCCAGCACCGGATCGCGCGCGATCAGCGTCGCACTGCCGGTGGTACTGCCCACAGCAATCTCGATTTCGGCCTGAAAGCGTCCATACGCAGCCCGCACTGAAGGGTGCGCGGCCAAAAGTTGTGCCCGCAGCGGGGCAATATCGACAAAGAGATCCTGGTTGGTATCCTTTTTGGTCAAATCGATGTCGTGCGCGCCCACCTGGCGAGCCACCAGATCGACCACCTGACGCCGCGCGGTGGCGATCACATTGTTCAGCACCACCAGCATCACGGCCACAAAGGCCAGCGCCAGCACCATAATGATCGTGCGGCCGATGTGGCGGCGAAAGCCCTTAATCACATACCTGGCCAGCATTTACTTGTCTCCTTCCGCCGAGATGGTCACCACCGACTCGGCTTCAGAAACATAGACCTGCTCGTTTGGCTCGTCGCTCAAAATTTTGCCATCCTGGATGCGGATCAGGCGGGTGCAATACTTGGCCATGCGCGGGTCGTGGGTCACATAAATGACCGTAGTCTTGGTATCCTGGTTCAGTTTGGTGATAATGTTCATGACTTCAAAGCCGGTCACAGAGTCCAGGTCGCCGGTGATTTCATCGCCGATCAGCACGGAGGGGTCGTTGGCCAGCGCGCGAGCAATTGCCACACGCTGCTGCTGCCCGCCGGACAGTTCGGTCGGATAGTGGTCGGAGCGGTCGCCCAGTCCCACCAGCTTGAGCAGCTCTTCAGCGCGTTTTTTACGCTTGCGCCCATTCAGACCAGCCAGGGCCATCGGCGCTTCGACGTTTTCCAGCGCGGTAAAGTTGGCTAGCAAGTTATAGTTTTGAAAGATAAAGCCCATCGTGCGCAGCCGCAAGCGGGCCAACTGGTCTTCACTCATAGACACCACGTTCTCACCATTGACGGTGACGTGCCCGCGGCTGGGTTCTTCCAGCCCACCGAGGATGTTGAGCAGAGTGGTTTTGCCGGAGCCGCTCGGTCCCATCAGGCAGACCATTTCGCCCCGCTCGATGGCGAGGTCGACGCCGCGCAGCGCCTGGACGGCTTCTTTTCCCATTAGAAAAGACTTGTGGACATTTTCGCAAACGACAATCGAATCAGACATAGAACGCCTCTGGTTTGGTTTTAGGGCCGGAATTGGCACTCGGCCCATCGATAACAAAAAAAGCACCGCAAATGGTAAAAGGATTTTAACGTCATAAGTGGAAAAAGGCAAGCCATAAATCATACGCAAACCGGGAGGAAAATGTTTGCTCTGGGTTCAAGAGAGATACTCGAAATCATCCGGGATGCTGTCTTGCCTCACAAAAAGGGCGCCCAAGTGATCAACGACACCTGACAGAAGAACCGGCCAATCGGAGACTTGGCGGTTCTATGGTATAATCTTGTTCCGTAACGACCTGAAACCTGACCAAAAAATTCAAGTCATACTTGAATTTTTCGCATGCTTGAAATTTTCATCATCCTGGAGTCGATCATGAATGCGCTTCGCTTGCTCAATTTGAACATCTGGAATTACAACGAACCCTGGCCCATCCGCCGCGGCCTGATCGCCGGGTTGATCGCCCGCACCCGGCCCGATGTGGTCGCTTTGCAAGAAGTGCGCTACCAGAGCTGGCTGGATCATCGCCACCAGGCCGACCAGATTTTGGACGAGTTGAAGGACGACTATCACATCATCTGGCAGCCGGCGGCGTATTGGGCGCTGGACGAGGGCGATCAATGGGAAGGACTGGCCGTGTTGAGCCGCTACCCAATTGTCGATCAGGCGACGGTACGGTTGGAACGCGATCTCACCGATCCGCGTGACTCGTTTGTACGGCGCGTGCTAGGCGCACGAGTCCGCGTCGGCGACGCGCACCTGTGGGTGTTCGACACGCACTATCCGCTCAGCGAGCGGGCGCGGGCGCGCGTGGCTCCGATTACGCTGGATTTTGTGCGCCGGACGGCAGGCGATTGCCCCTTTGTGCTCAGCGGCGATTTCAATGCCCGGCCCGACGAACTGCCGATCCAGTTTTTGACCGGTCAGGCCGAGATCGATGGCGCGCGCGGCGATCTGGTCGATGCCTGGACGGCCTGCCATCCAGGCGATGCGGGTCACACCTTTTCGGCGTGGGAGCGCTTCCAGCGCATCGACTATGTGTTTGCCGGGCCGGGTGTCGAGGTGCCCGAGATCGAGATCGTGGGGCAAACGCCGGCCCGCGAAATCACTTCACCGTCCGATCACTGCGGCCTTCTGGCGACGGTGTGTTTTTAAGTGGCCATCTGACAGAATTTACAAGATAGACAAGATATTTCAAGACGCTTTGTCCACCTTGACGAAATTATCTCTATTCGTCTTTTCCCTGAACACCTGTGTGGACACTTGATGCCATACAGGTGTCAAGGAGGCAAAAATGAAACGTGAATTACACCTGATCATTTTGCTGTGCTTTGTGGTGCTCGCCGGATGCGTCGGGAAAGATGTGAGATTGGCATCACTCGACTCGTACACGATTTACCTGGCGATCATGCCCTCTGTATTTTTGCCGGGAGATATGGAGAGCATCCAGCTCGTTCAAAAGTGGGCCAGGGATTTTCACGAACAAAACCCCCACCTCACAGTCGAAATCCGCCAACCGACCATTGAGGAACTGATAGACCTGGGCGAAGATGCTGAACTGAAATATATTGGCCCAGACACGCAAACTGACATCATTTGGGATACTTCTGGCATGGTCGAAGTGCTGCGAACCGGAAACCTGATCGCTCCAGTTGATTCACTCTTGATATCCGACATAGGCCCGGCGCGAGAAGATTTCATCGCTGCCCTGCTCGCCGAACTGAGAATCGGAAATACCCTGTGGGGCGTACCGGCCTGGATGAACGTTCCGGTCATGCACTGCAACCAGGCGTTGTTCGAACAGGCCGGGGTGGCCCTGCCCCAAACCGATTGGACCTGGTCTCAATTTCTCGAAACGGCGTCGGCCCTGCAAGAAGGCCTGTCGTCGCGCCAGTTTGTGGTGGGATACGGGCCAGGCGATGCGTGGTCAGTCATCTATGCCCACAGCGGTCGAATCGTGGATGATCTGTGGATGCCCACCTCGGTCACACTTGGTGAATCGACAACCCAGACCGGAATCGACGCTTTTCTCGATTTGGTCGATCGCGATCTACTGCCATCGTTGGAGCGCGCTGCCGGATACAAGCCGCTGGAAGGGGTAATAGCCTCGGGCGTAGGAATTTTGCCACTCGGCGAGTCAGAGCGAGCAGCGTGGCTGCAAGTTACAAACCTGCTCAACGGCCTGGGTATGGCAATTCAGTCCGGCGACGTGGCGATGTGGTCCGGCCCTCTGATCGCTAACAGATTCGTCGGCCCGACGGGGGCAATGTGGGTCACATTCGGCCCGGATGGTTTCGGATCAGACATACATACAGTGCTGCTGCCCTATGCCACCCAATTGGCTCTGCCAGTGCAAACGACGGCGCTATACGTTGCTTCGGCATCTCCTTACAAGCACTATGCCTGGCAATGGATCGGGTATATGTTGGATCAAGCGCCGCCAATGGGCCTGCCCACGCGCAAGTCAGCGATTAATGCAACCAACGTGCTGAAGCAAATGGAACCAGACGAGGTTGCCCTGGCTCAAGCACTAGCCGAACATCTCGATCAGATCGTATTTCTACCCGGATACCGTCCTGATTTGTACGATCCGATCACTGTAGCAATCTGGGATGCCTGGATCGGTTATGATTTGGACTCAGCGTTGGACAGAGCCGAGAGAAGGCTGCAAGGGGTTATGAACGCACAGGTCTTGCAAAACACCGGAAATTGATGCTCTGTCCCAGCCCCGGATGGGTCAAGATATTCGAGGAGTCAGGACATGCTGTGGGACACACTTTCAACCTCGTGGCGCGTTTGCCTCCAAGAGGCATGGGCGGCGTACTGTGCCGGGTCGGTGCCGATCGGCGCCTGTATCACCGACGCCGATGATCATATGGTCGCCTGCGGGCGCAACCGCATTTTCGAGCCGCCGTCCGGCGACGGGTATCTGGCGGGAAACCGGATGGCGCATGCCGAGATGAACGCGCTGCTCGCCCTGCACACGTGGCAGGGCGACAACCCGATGTCGTACACCTTGTACACGACGATGGAGCCCTGTCCGATGTGCATGGGCGCGATCCGCATGGCTCACGTCGGGAGGGTGTGTTACGCTGCGCGCGACGCGCTGGCCGGCGCTGCATCGCTGGTGAACGTAGAGCCCTATATCGAACTCGGGCGGCGTACCGGCCCGATCGAGATCGTTGGACCGACGAACACCGACCTGGAATGGGTGATCCTGGCTATTCAGGCTGAACGGCTGTTGCGCAACGCGCGCAGTCGCTGGGCCGATCTGGTCGAAACGCTGGAACCGACGTGCGTGCCCGGCATTCAGTTAGGGCGCGCACTGTTTGCCTCGGGCGAGCTGGGCCGGCTGCGCGACGAAGGCGCTCTGGCAGAAGAGGTGGTGAACGCACTGGCCGATCAGTTGCACGAGAATGGAGAATGAGGACAACCACCTTGCAGATCAACTATAAGACAAAGACCGTGCAAGTAATGTCGGTTTTGCCACTGCTGCGGAGCCGGTGGCCCAAGCCACGACAACAAAAAGCGGGCCTGTACATCAGGCCCGCTTTTTGTTGAGTTTACCCAACGTCAGACTACAAGCTCCACCTTGAGCGCATCCAGCACCAACTGGATGGGATTGATCAGCGTCGCCATATCCGACCCGGCAAAGAGCAGCCCCACCACATTGCCGTTCATATCCAGCACCGCCGAGCCGGAATCGCCGCCTTCACTCATCCGTGTGGCCATCCATTGATCGACAAACGTCACCGGCTGCCCGCCATAATCGACCTGCACCGTCACATCGATCTGGGTGATCTGGCCGGTGGTATGGCCGGTGGTGCGGCCGGTCTTTTGCACCGCCATCCCCAGCGCCCCCCCACCGATGCCCTTGGGCTGCCCGATCTCTAAAATCTCGGCCTTGACCAGATCGAGTGAGAGCGGCCTGGCGATGGCGCAATCAACCGTGTTTTCGACCGGCCTGGCCTGGGCAACGTCCAGCCGGTTGGTCGAGCCGAAAAACTTGGCGAGCGCGTTGATCAAATCGGCGAGCAGTTTGGCCCACGAACGGGCTGGCGGTTGGACGCCCGTTTGCAGCGGCACCCAGTCTTCCAGCGTGGCGATCTGATCGTCGCGCGTCCCGCCATCGTATGGCCCTGGCTGAACGATCAGATCGCCTTTGCTGGCCTTGTTGCTGTTGGCCAGCACGTGGTTGTTGCTGAGCAAAAACACCTCTTCGCCGCGCCGCACCAGGCAGCCCAGCGTGCCCGCCGTCACGTCGATGTGCCCACACGACGCGCCCGGCATCGCTGGGCGATATTTTTGCCTGGGATCGACCTGCTGGGCGACGAAAACGCCCGTCTCTTGCACGTCGGTCTTGAACGAGTCGAGCGTCTTGGGAATCAAATCCGCCGCGGTGAGCTGCGCCTTGGGCAGCTTTTGGCTCACCGAGACGACGATGCACGGCTCGTCGGTCAGCACACCGCCGGTCTCTTTGAGGCCCACGCCGCAGGCAACGACATTTCTGCTCTGGAACAGTTCAGCCAGGTAGCGCTGCTTGACCCGCGCAACCGCAATCAAATCTGGAATCAGTCCCGGAATCAACATTTTAGACCACTCCTCCGGCACGCAGCGTGCCCACCTCTTTGACATCCACCACCACCCCGTCGAGTTCGCGCGGGACGACATCGCGCCGGCGCAGTTGGTCGAGCGGCAGTTTCTGGCTCACCATCACGCTCAAAGCAAGCTGCTCGGTGACCTGCCCGCCCACCTCACGAAACCCGATGCCGACGCCGACGACATTTTGCTTTTTCATCAACTTGCGCTCATGCCTGGCTTTGACCGCGCGAATGCGGGCCATCTCTGCCTGTGCGTCCATTGTTCCCTCCTTGCCCCGGTCCCGGATGCCTGTTTTGAGTATAACACAAAGCAAAACGAGTTGCAATCCCATAATTGCCGTGAATGTTACGTGAAAATACCTTGATTGTCGTGTAACCATGTGATATAATAATTATCGTGTACATTATGTATACAGCTACTTGTTATGACGATGCGGGGGCACGTTAGAGCGAAACCGGGTTGCTCGACTCCCCGCTCGGTTTTCCTCCAGGCCCTCATTCGCTTTCCAGTCAAGAGGTCATTCTTTGGAAAGGATGTCAAAGCTTCAGACGAATTCCCCCAAAACATTTCTGTTATGTTGACTTGTGGTGGGACAAGTGAAACGAGCAAACTATGGAGGCTGACGGCTTGAAAGGGGCATGCAAAACAACCAAGAACGCATCGGATGAGGAACTGCTCACCCTGGACGAAGATGAGCAAGATTTTCCGGAAGAAATGGATTTCGACGATCAAGACATCGAACTGGATTCTTTGGATGATGGACCTGTTTATCTGAAAGGACCTCAAGTGGATGACTCGATAAGTATGTACTTGAAAGAAATCAGTCAGGTGCCATTACTGACAATTCAAGAAGAGGTCGATCTGGCCACCAAGATCGAACGCGGCAAGCTGGCCATGAAAAAGCTGCGCCAGCCCATGAGCGAAGACCAGCACGACCGTCTTGTGCGCGAGATCGACATAGCCCAGGATGCGCGGCGTCACCTTATCGATGCCAACTGCCGGCTGGTGGTCAGCATTGCCAAGCGGTACACCGGGCGCGGCGTGTCATTTCTCGATCTGATCCAGGAAGGCAACCTGGGGCTGATCCGCGCCGTCGAAAAGTTTGACTACCGGCGCGGTTTCAAGTTCTCCACCTATGCAACCTGGTGGATTCGCCAGGCCATCACCCGCGCCATTGCCGACCACGGGCGCACGATCCGCATCCCGGTACACATGTACGAACGAATCAACAAGTACGTGCGTGCATCGCGCAAGCTGGTGCAGGAACTGGGGCGCGAACCGGCGTTGGACGAATTGTCCACTGAAATGGGCATGTCGGTGCCCAAAGTCGAGCAGATTATGCGTGTGGCCCAAAAATCGCTGTCGCTCGAAATGCCGATCGGCGAAGAAGAGGATGGCCACCTGGGCGATTTTATCGAGGACGAGTCCGAACCGCCGCCGATGGATGTGGCCGCCCAGAAATTGCTCAGCGAAGAAGTGAGCGGCGTGCTCAACTCGCTGACCCCGCGCGAAGGCCGCGTCGTGCAGCTGCGTTTCGGCCTCAAAGACGGGCACGCACACACGTTGGACGAAGTGGGCAAAAAATTCGGCGTGACCCGCGAGCGCGTCCGCCAGATCGAGGCCCGCGCACTGCGCAAACTGCGCCACCCCCGGCACTGCCGCCGCTTGCAGCCGTTTCTGGATTGAACCAAGTACCTGTCTTTTCGGGCCGCCTGAGCAGAATGTCTCAGGCGGCTTTTTCTTTGTCCACTGCTCTCGGCTCGGCCATACGCAGCGAAAATGCAAGCGCCGCGCCGTAAAACAAGACGGCCAGCAGCATCAGCACGGTGAACCCGGCCAGATCGACGATCAGACCGCCCAGCCCGGAAGCAAAAAAAGCGATGCCAAACAACGTATTCGTAAAGCCGAGGTACAGCGAGCGCTGTTCGGGCGGAGCAATGTCGAGCAGGTAATTCATGTTGCCAATGCCCGACCCGGCGCTGAACGCCCCGGAGGCGACAAACACAGCGATGTACAGGTAAGAAAAGGCTGGCGCAAGCCCGGAATGGGCTGTGACCAGCCCACCCAACAGCAGCGCCAGCAAGGGCATCGCCAGGCCGATGGCGGTGGTGATGCGGATCAGCAACCGGTTGCCCTGGCGGTCGCTGACCCGCCCCCAGATCAGGTTAAAAGCGATGGACGTAGCCGTGCGCGCGGTCAGGTACAGGCCGACCATCCGCGCCGAGATGCCCATCGCTTCTTTGGCATAGACGAGGTAAAATGGGCCGGCCAATTGGGCCAGCATCAACGCAAGGCGGGTCAGCACAAAGGAGCGATAGGCCCGGTCGTGCTCGAGCAGCGCCATCCCGCGCCGCACCTGTGTCGTCCAGCGCACGCGCGCCGGATCGACCGGGCCAGACGGTTCTTTGACCAGGCTCCAGGCGATCAGCGAGAGAATAATTAGCAGGAATGCCACGCCATAAAGCACGCCAAAGTTGAGGGGAAAGCGCAGGCCGTCCGGCTCGTCGAGGATAAACCCCACCAGCGAGCTGGCCAAGAAGGCCAGGATGCCGCCCAAAAACATGCGCATGCCGAAAAACGAGCCGCGCCGGGTTGGGGGAATGACCTTGCCGACCACATCCATAAACGCGATGCCGCACAGGCCGGCGCCGAGGCTGTACAGAGCCAAAAGCACGAAAAAAGCCGGCAGCATCCACTTGACCGGCAGCAAAAGCGCCATCAGTACCAGGGCCAGCAGCACGACGCCGCGTACCACCGACATCCAGTGATAAAAGAACTGCTTGCGCGGCTGGCGCTGCATGTACCCGGAGACAAAAAGCTGCGGCAAAAACCAACTGCCATAGCGCACCGGCGCGATCATGCCAATCCAGAAATTGGCAGCGTTGAGCTGGGTCAAAAACCAGGTCAGCACCATCTCTGGATCGATGAACACCTCGCCCATGCTATAGAGCGCCCCATTGGCGACGCCCAGCAGGTAATTGCGCCGTTGTTCGCGGGGCGAGAGTGTTTCGACGGGCGACGGTTGGCTCAACCCTGCACTCCAAGTTTCATGGCTTCACCGGGCCTGGTCAATGAACCATTTTTGTCCCGGCGCAGCATGATGATTTCGGCCAAAATGCTCACCGCGATCTCGGCCGGGGTCTGCGCACCGATGTTCAACCCGACCGGCGCGTGCACCCGCGCGATCAGCGCCTCGTCAATGCCATCGGCGCGCAGGTGATCGAACGTCGCCGCCACCTTGCGCCGGCTGCCAATCATACCCACATAGGCTGCTGGCGCGTCGAGCACTGCGCGCAGGGCGTCCTCGTCACAGGCATGCCCACGGGTGACGATGACAATGTATGTGTCCGGCGTGATCGAAATATGGTTGAGCGTTTCGACGATGTCGCCGGCCAGCCGCCGGTCGGCGTGCGGAAAGCGCGCCTCGCTGACCATCTCGGCGCGGTCATCGATCACGATGGCGCTGAACCCGCACATCGCGCCGATCTCGACGGTGGGTTGGGCCACATGCCCGCCGCCGACCACGAGCAGGGTCGGGCGAGGCGCGATTACATCGATGAACACGTCTGCCGTGCCGCCGCAGATGCCTGCATCTCCCTCGGTGGCGTCGATCAGGCTGAAATGCACCATCTGCGATTGGCCCCGGCGGATCGCCTCGACTGCTTTTGCGATCACCTCGGCTTCCATCTTGCCGCCGCCAACGGTACCCGCGATGCGCCCATCGGCGTAAACGAGCATCTTGGCTCCTACCTGTCGCGGCGTCGAGCCTTGCGTGCTGACGACCGTCGCCAGCGCCACGCAGCACCCCCAGTCGATGGCTTGTGAAACAAGCTGATAAAGGTTTTCCATACCGTATTCTCGATTTCTCTAGAAAAAGCGAATTGTATCCGATACGCCATTGGAGGGCAAACGGGGTATGTTCAGGTTGAGCTATGCGAACGATATGTCCGCTCAAGGGGTGAGTTCATTCATCCGGGCCGCGGCGCGTTCGATTTCTTGATCTTGCGCTTCCTCATCGGCCAAGTCGACGACGGGCAACGTAAAGGTAAAGGTGGTGCCAGCCCCCTCTTCGCTTTGAACCGAGATTTCGCCGCCGTGCGCTTCGACCAGCTTTTTGCTGATGTACAGGCCCAGGCCGGTGCCGACGGTATGCCGGAGCGAGTCGCGTTCGACGCGGCTGAACTGATCGAAAACATGCCCGATTTGGTAGGCCGGGATGCCCATGCCATTGTCGATGACCGAAACGCTGACCATCTTGCCCGGCGCATCCAGACAGGCCTCCACCTGAATGCGGCCCGTATCGGGCGTGTATTTGATCGCATTGCCGATCAGGTTGGTCAATATCTGCACCACGCGCTTGGGGTCGCCGCTGATCGCCGGCAGGTCGGGATCGACGCGCGTCTCAAGTTCGATCATTTTTTGCTGCGCCATAGGCATGACCAAATCCAGTGTATGATCGATCACGGCCACCAGGCTGACCGGTTCGGGCAAAATGTTCAGCCGGCCTTCTTCGAGCCGCGAGATGTCCAGAATGTCGTTCACCAGTTCCAGCAAGCGCTTGCTGCTGGTTTTGACCATATCCAGCATGTGAGTTTGCTCGGCAGTCAGTTCGCCGCGAAACGAGAGCAAGTCAGTATAGCCCACGATGGAGGTCAGCGGCGTGCGCATTTCGTGATTGATGACCGCAAAAAAGGTTGTCTTGATGCGATCCAGTTCGAGCAGGTCCTGGTTGGCCTTTTCGAGGTCCTGGGTGCGTTCAGCCACCACTTGTTCCAGATGGGCCATCTGGGATTTGGTCTGCCGCACGTACAGGCGGAAGGCATACGTGGTCATGACAATGGGCAGGAAAAAGACGATCAGCCCGATGACATCGGCAATCTGGTAGCCCAGAGCCAACCCGCCGCCCCCGATGACCATGCCCAGAATGCTGATGGGGATGGCCCAGGAGACGTTTTGTTTCCAGATTTCAAAGACTGGCTTGCCTATCTGAAAAGAAACGGCACCAACCACCAGGATGGCATTCATAAACTCGACGAATATCGCACTGGCTATCGCGGGTAACAAGTTGGAAAGCGATGTCAGGTTGTCCGAACTGCCGCCCAATAGAATGTAAACCACGCCGGCCAGAGCGACGGGCAGACTAAAGACCGCCATATTAAACAGAATACGTTGTAAAAGAGGGGCTCCTCTGGGTCTACCCTGTCGCCGGTCGTTGATTTCTTTTACCAGTGTGGTAATTAACCCCCCCATTGCCCCGACGATTGCCGCAGAGAAAGATCCGAACAGCAGAAGAGAAGCAAAACCAACGGCGGTTGACATAGAAAATGCCATCTCGGGCGCAATCACTTCACTGGTGGCCAGTTCAGCGAGAAGTACCAAAACGGCAAAAATCAATATCTTGGACCATACTAACGACGACTGGGTGATGGACCAGACAAGAAGTCCGATACCCAATGCCGAGACACAAGCAATGTAAACCTGCAAGGGAATATTTCTCTTGGTCTTGTTGTCAGCAGTCTCTGATTCTGAATGTGTGCCCATTTGAAAACACCTGTCCGCAAACAAGCTGTGACGTTGTACGCTCAAAACAATCTATCGTGTCGATTAATGCACAATGCCCGCAAGAAGAACGAGGGGTGTGTGGGCAACTTGGCCATTCACGCACCCCTCGCCTTTCATCACTGCTGGAGCAGCGTTGGCTGTCGCCGCTGCGCTCTCCAGCCAGAAACTCTATTCGCCACGTATGACAAGTGGAAGGTATACCTTGCAATACTCTTCAACCCAAAGCGGCATTGATACACTGCTGACATCGACACTGGCCCATGACCAGGCACTGGCCCATGACCACGCACTGGCCCATGACCACGCACTGGCCCATGACCAGGCACTGGCCCATGACCACGCACTGGCCCACGACCAGGCACTGGCCCATGACCAGGCACTGGCCCACGACCAGGCGCTGGAACCGGCGCTGGCCCAAGACCATGCGCTGGCCCAAGACCAGGCACTGGCCCAAGACCAGGCATCAGAACTGACCCATGACAGGCCTCCGGCCCAGGTCATTCCGCTGTCCCAAGACATCGGCGGATGTATCCCATCGTTCCAGGTCAGGCCGGCCTCGGCCAAAGTGTTCTGGTCGATCCAGGTCATATCGTCGGCCCAGGCCGCACCGATACCGTACACAGTACTGTCCTCAGGATCGATGACGTAATACAGATAGGCCCGCCCGTCATCGCTCAGCACGCGATGCACAGGGCCCTGGTAGTGATAAGCCAGTTCTTCCTCATCCGGCTCACCATTTCCGTCATCCCAGCCATGTGCTAGGTCTTGCCAGATATCCATATCCAAATTAGCTTCGGTTTCGTCGTCAGGTGCGAAACCCTGCACGGCATCGGGAGCCCAGATGCGCCCTGCGCCCTGTTGGAAAATGGTGTACACCGGCTCGTTTTCGTCGGTCAGTGCCGGGTGTGCCGAGTCCAGCAGTCGGTACTTGACCTGATCCGGGGTCAGCCCGGGATGCTCGCTCAGCATCAGGGCCACCACGCCCGAAGCGACGGCAGTGGCCATGCTGGTGCCGCTCATGCGAAACAGCGTGCTGTTCACCGAATAGTCGGGATGCTCCTGGACCAACTTGGCCGCCTGGTTGATATTATGCGGGGGGTTGTACATAAACGAGACAATGCTGGCGCCGGGTGCGATGACGTCCGGCTTGGCAAAGCCATCGAGCGTCGGCCCGGTAGACGACCATTGAGGGACGATGTCGTCCGACCGATCGCCGGGGGTGTTCTTGGTGTTCAGCCCGCCGATGGTGATCACGTAAGGATCGTTGCCCGGCACGGTGATCGTCTGCGCCCCGGATCCTGCGTTGCCGGCTGCCGCCACAACGACGATGCCGTTGGCCCAGGCCTCTTCGACGGCGCGGTTGAGCGGGTCGACAAAGTAGGGTGTGGTCGCCAGGGCGCTTATGCTGAGGTTCATGATGCGGATGTTCGGCGTAACCGCGTTGCTGATCGAGACCGTCCACTGGATGCCTTCGATGACCTGGGCATAGGTGCCGCGCCCCTCTTCGTCCAGCACGCGAACGCTCAGAATGCTGGCCCCCGGCGCAATGCCCAGGGCAAGATCCGTTTCCGCGTCGTGAAAGTTGTTGCCGATGATGCCGACCACGTGCGAACCGTGCCCGTAAGGATCTCGGCTGTTTCCAAAGGAACCATTCAGGCAAACCGTGCTGCCCGTCTGACAGTTACTGGCCGGGCCAACAAAATTCGCCTGCCCAATGTACTGAATCGCGACCTGTTGGTTCTGTGCATTGATAAGCCCTGGCGAAAAGAACATACCGCTGTCGATGACCGCGACGCCGACGCCCGTGCCGGTAATGCCTTGCGTATGCAGCAGGTCGGCGCCCACGTCCATGGCCACCGGCCAGGATTCGTACATCACGAGAGCATTCACGTCGGGTTCCTGGGCAGTGGTTACTTGCTTGTTGGCTACGATGGATCGGATGCCGGGGGAAGCGGTCAGCGCCTGGAGTTGATCGGCAGGAATGGTCGCAGCGACGGCATCGATCAGCCATAGATCGCTGGTCACTTGCCCGCCGATACGCGCCACGGCCCGCGCTGCCTGCTCTGCACTGTCCCCGCTGACGATGACCGACAACATTTCGTCGTTCGTGGTGACCAGGCTCGACTCAACAAAAGCGGTGAACACCGGCGTGACAACGCGTGCCGGATGAAGGACAGATAAAATGATGGCAATCAGGACAAATATTTTCTTTTTCAACTTGGACCTCCCGATGCGTTTGCAACACTATATGGTCGCATTGCATCCATGCAAAGACGCAAGTCGCGCCTTTACACAATCAGTCTGTGCTACAGGCTGTCGGCAAGTTGATGCGTATCCCTGGACGCAAATCAACATAAAAATAGCATTATGGGGGATGCACAATTGTACACCCCCCTCACCAGCATTATACCATAGGTTTTCTTTACACACAACCTTCGATTTTAGTAACTGCTCAGCCTGAGCGGCAAGAAACCAGGTTTTTGATATAAAACGATACCTTTTGATCAAAA